>CAYSXU010000035.1:0-10442 GCA_964435095.1 uncultured Gammaproteobacteria bacterium
GAATGACGAATTTAGAGCGATTTACAGTCACGTCGGCGGGTCGCCAGAGGCGCTTAATTTGATAGCGCGCTACGGTACTTACGACCTTAATGAGTTCTATCAGGGCGAATACTACTATCGTCAAAACGGAACTCGATACGCGCCACATAACGTCTACACGAACTCAAATGAACTTGCGCAGGCAGTGGAGGAGATTGTTGAGATGTACGACTTACAGGACGAGCCGCCATCGTATGATGTTTGGACATTCAAGAATGATGAACCTACAACTGAAACGCCAGTGTCGTTTGATCTTGATTGGTCGGACGGGTCGACGTACGACTTAGCTTGGGAATATCAGGTGGAGCGCAATACGTATGTCCGCGATCAAAAGATGACTTCAATGTTCCTAGAGAATAATGCGCAAGCTGAGGTGAATAACGTGATCGTCATGGAAACCACAGTTACGATTGTTGACGAAAAAGGTCGTAGACATTTACGCACTATCGGTGAAGGGAACGCGATCGTTTTTCAAGATGGTCGCGCAATCGAGACAACGTGGAAAAAACCATCGCGTACACAGCGTCTGCGTTTCCACGATGCGAATGGTAACGAGATTGCGATGAATGCAGGAAAGACGTGGATTGAGGTGGTTGATGATCTTGCGAAAGTGACGAAAAAATAACAAAAAAATTCGACTCCGTTTCAGGCTCGTGTAACCACAAATCGAGCACGACTAGCCAGGTCATTCACAACTTCAAGTTTAGCTTGGGGAAAATGGCTCGCAATGAGCGCTGGGGCGGTGCGAGCTTGTGACGGATCAATTTCAATTACGATGTCGATCTTTACGGGCGTGCCGCGTCGCGAAGCTTCATGTTGGTAGGTTTTGAGTTGTCCGAAAAGTTCATCATAGAGCGCGAGGCCGTCAGCGCCACCAATGAGCGCATGTCTGGGTTCGTAGTCTTTGACGTCAGAATCAAGTGAATCGACTTGCCATGGGGTTAGGTAAGGAAGATTTGCGGTCACAACGATATGGCTCGAAATAGGTGCGTTACGTTGTGCGAATGGGGAAAAAAGATGGCCTTGTTCGAATGTGACGCGCTCAGTCACACCGAGGAGTTCGGCATTTTGTTTGGCGATGGCGAGCGCTTGTTGATCGGTGTCGCACGCAAAAATCAAGCAGGGCGTATCTGATGCCAAAGTTAGCGCAATCGTGCCGCTGCCTGTGCCAACGTCAATAAACGTGGTTGCTTGGTTGGCAAGACCCTTGGCAAGATCAACGAGAATTTCGGTCTCAGGACGAGGAATCAAGACAGAAGCATTTACAAAGAATGTACGGCCGTAAAAATCTTTTCGCCCTAACAGATAGGCTACGGGTTCGTGCCGCGCACGACGTTCAATAAGACGTTGAAAATGTTCATAAACCTCGGGCACGATGATGTCCTCACCGTGAGCAAACAAGTGTGCCGTTGTTTTTCCAATGCAAGCCGCCAGTAATACTTGTGCATCTAGCTTCGATACGCCAAAAGCTTTTAGCCGATCTCCGGCCCAGGTGAGTGCCTCGAGAATCGTGGTGCTGTGCATATCAATTATTCCTCGTCATCATCTGCCGAAAGCTCGTTAAACTTAGCATCGCGTGCCGCGAGCTTTAGCGTGGCGATAATTTCATCCAGTGCTCCGTCGAGTATCACCGGAAGGCCGTGCCAGGACTGTTTTACACGATGATCTGTGATGCGATCTTGTGGAAAATTATAGGTGCGAATTTTTTCTGAACGTTCGCCTCCTCCAATTTGGCTACGGCGTTCGGCTTCTAGGGCAGCGCGCTTCTTTTCTTGCTCAAAAGCGTATACGCGGGCGCGAATGACCGAAAGGGCGCGTTCCTTGTTTTGACTAAACGAGCGTTCGTCTTGGCAGTAGACCATGATGCCCGTTGGTACGTGCACGATGCGAACGGCTGAATAGGTGGTGTTAACCGACTGTCCGCCCGCGCCTTGAGCTGTTGTTGCCTCAATGGTGAGCTCTTTGGGATTGATGTCGAATTCTTCCTGCTCGATCTTCGGAAGGACGGCGACGGTGATAGTAGAGGTATGTATGCGACCTTGTTTTTCGGTTGACGGAACACGCTGAACTCGATGAACGCCACTTTCGAGTTTCATTGTGCCATACACCCCGTCACCTTGAATTTCAAAAATTATTTCTTTAAAACCTCCGAGATCGTTTTGGCTTTGTGAAATAATGTGAGCTTTCCAACCATGGCGTTCCGCAAAACGGGTGTACATGCGAAATAAATCTGTTGCAAAAAGCGCTGCTTCGTCACCGCCAGTGCCAGCACGAATTTCAAGAATGGAGTCATGAGCGTCGATAGGATCGATAGGTATAAGTGCGAGCTCAAGATCACGTTCGACCTGTGGAAGTAATGGTTCAAGTTTGACGATTTCTTCAAGCGCCATGGCTCGTACTTCAGCATCATTATCATTGAGCGCAGTTTTCGCGCTTGCTAAATCATTAGCCACACGCTCGTAGCGTTCCGCGACTATCAGCGTGCGTCCGATGGCTTGATAGGCCATGTTTACCTCGCGCAATTTTTTTGTATCGCCAAGCACCTTCGGATCCATAAGTTGGGATTCGAGGTTCTGAGCTTCGGTGCGTTTGTCTGCGATCAATTTAGCGAATTCCATACTGTTGAGAGGATACCTGTCTTCAGCCAAACAGAAAACGCCTGTCATACGGACGAGGCGCTTTCTTGTGAATTCTTAAGCGTTGACCGATTTGATCGACATGTCGCGATCAGCTTTCTTGGCGGCCTTTTTCGCGGCGCGAGCAGCGTCCTTGGCTGCCTTTTCCTTCGAGGTCATAACTTCGCCAGCTACTTGAGCAGCGCGGCCGGTGAATTTTTCGACGCGGCGAGCCGTGTCGATAATCTTTTGCTTGCCGGTGAAGAATGGATGGCAGGCAGCGCAAAGTTCAATATCGATGCGTTCCTGGGTTGAACCTGTTTCGTAGGTTGCACCGCAGGCGCAGACGATCTTTGCGTCGAAATATTGTGGGTGGATGCTTGATTGCATAGCATTTGCCGCTCTTATACGGCTTAGAATAAGTGGCAGCAAAGTAACATTGAGGCAACTTTTTGTCAAACCTCAGCCCTGTTGTTAGACTGAGCGGCATCTATGGATTATCGGACATCGACCCTGGCTGTTTACGACGCACATGCGGATGTGTTTGAGGACAAGTTTGGTCGGCATTTTGACATGTTTAAAGACGAGCTTACTCAGCCGTTTTTTTCGCGTTTGCCTGGAAAACGATTGCTTGATCTTGGCGCTGGCCCCGGTCATCACGCTGCGTTTTTCAAAGAGAATGGTCTTGAGGTCCTTTGCGTTGATGCTTCTCAGGCAATGGTTCATGCATGTCAGGCCAAGGGTCTTGATGCTCGTCAGGGGCTTATAGAGAACATTGCGCAAGATTTCGCGAGCGAGCGCTTTGATGGCGTGTGGGCATACGCGTCGCTTCTTCATCTTCCCAAAGTATTTGTACCTCAGGCTATTGCTGACATCGTATCGTTGTTAGCGCCGGGCGGCGTGCTTGGTATTACGCTTAAAGAAGGTGAGGGCGAGGGATTTGAACACGGCGATAAAAACAAGTACGACGGTGAACGATACTTTTCCTATTTTACCGAGCAAGAGCTGCGCGACATTCTTGCGCTATCGTTTGACGTCGTTGTGCTTAGCAAGACAAATGTTGCTGGAAAATACGTATTCATGAATGTTGTTGCTATTCGCCGCTAAAGTATGTCTACCTCGATTGATTTATTTGACTACAATCTTCCGGAGTCGTTCATTGCTCAGGAATCCGTTGAGCCGCGCGATCATTCGCGTTTGCTTGTGCTTGATAAATGCACGGGGGAGGTGGCACACCATCGATTTTACGAAATTGCCGATATGTTGGTTGCTGGCGACGTGTTGGTCTTTAACGTTTCAAAAGTTTTTCGCGCTCGATTGCGGCATGACGGCGTTGAGATGTTTGTATTGAAGATTCGTGACGGTGAGATTGAGTGTTTGCTTAAGCCTGGAAAAAAGTTCGCGGTTGGGTCGACGGTACCAATGTTTGGTCGAGCATTTACCGTACACGCAAAACATGACGGCGTTGTGTGGGTAACTACGGGAATGACTGCTGATGATATGTTGGCATTTTGCAACACGCACGGCGAAATTCCGACGCCGCCGTATGTTGATGTCTCACTTATCGAGGATGCAAAATATCAAACGGTGTACGCCAAGACGGTTGGGTCTGTAGCTGCGCCGACTGCGGGATTTCATTTTACGTCAGACTTGCTTGAAAAACTCCGCATCAGGGGTGTGCAGATCGAGGAGGTCACTCTGCATGTTGGCATTGGTACTTTTCGGCCCGTACAAACTTCGACCCTTGAGGAACATGAAATGCATGGCGAATGGATTGAGATTGCCGACGAGACAGCTGCGCGCATCAATGAGGCAAAGCGGCAGGGTCGCCGTGTAATCGCTGTTGGTACCACTTCGACGCGCGTGCTTGAGGGCGTGGCTGCTATGTTTGGCGAGTTACGCGGATATCGAGGTGAGGTCAATATCTTTATTACTCCAGGCTTTACCTTTAAAATAATTGATGCGCTGATAACCAATTTCCACTTACCAAAATCAACGCTGCTCGTGCTTGTTTCCGCTCTGGCCGGACGGGAGCATATTTTAAAGTCTTACGAAGAGGCTAAGGCTGCGGGTTATCGTTTTTTCTCTTTTGGTGATGCAATGTTAATTTCTTGATGTTCCGACTGACTCATTTTTAGCGCCTGCGAAGCTTGACGGGAGAGTAAAACTTCGCTACTCTTTGCGGCGTTCGGATTTAATCATTATTCCACAGGTATTTCTTACAACCGGCCGGATCCTCCCCGTATGGGGCCCGCACCGCGAAATGCCGAGGCTAAAAGGATAGAATATAGTTATGCAGATCCCTTCAGTGATTGAAATGTTGAAGGCCGGCGTCCACTTTGGACACCAGTCAAGCCGTTGGCACCCCAAGATGAAGCCGTTTATTTTTGGTAGTCGTGGTGGTGTTCATATTATCGATGTTGAGAAGACACAGGAACAGCTTGAAGCGACGTTAAACTTTGTTTCTGAGACGGCTGCTCGTGGCGGCTCGATCGTATTCGTTGGTACCAAGCGTCAAGCTCAGGCTATTGTTGAAAAGTATGCCAAGGAAGCTGGCATGCCATTCATCACAACCCGTTGGCTCGGCGGTACGCTCACCAATTTTGGTCAGCTTCAACGTCTTATTCGTCACTATCTCGATCTTAAGGATAAGACTGAAAAGGGCGAACTCAAGAAATACACGAAACTCGAGCAACTTCAGTTCTCGCGTGAGATTGAAGAACTTGATGGCAAAATTGGCGGTTTGTCGACGTTGACCCGTCTTCCGGACGCACTATTTATCGTCGATGCTCGCACTGAAAAGACAGCCGTACGCGAAGCGACCACCATGGGTGTGCCGATGATCGCGCTCGTAGATTCAAATGTGAACCCGACGGGTATCAAATATGTCATCCCGGGTAACGACGATGCGGTTGGTTCTATCGACCTAGTGACCAAGCTTGTTACTGAAGCTGTAAAGGAAGGTAAGGCTAAGGCCATGGCATCTGCCAAAGCCGCCGCTGAGGTTCGCAAGAGCGCTGAAGACGAGGTCAAGATTTCTGAAGTCTCAAAGAATGTAGTTGATGACCTCGATGACGCCATGAAAGACAAGCTCGCTGTAGAGGCAGCTGAAGGAAAGAAGGAATAACAAAAGCTTATGTCAATTACTGCAGCAGACGTTGCGAAGCTCCGTGAACTCACGGGCGCAGGCATGATGGACGCGAAGCGCGCCCTAGAGGAGAACGGTGGTGACATCGAAAAGTCGATTGACGCACTCCGTAAGAGCGGCGCAGCGAAGGCGGCTAAGAAGGCTGAGCGCACTACGGCTGAAGGCAAAATTTTTGCTTACACCCATGGCAACAAGCTCGCCGTTATGGTCGAACTTCTTTGCGAAACGGATTTTGTTGCTCGTAACGAGCAATTCACAGAACTTGGTACCGATCTTGCGATGCATGTCGCAGCTTCAGCTCCGCAGTTTGTATCGCGCGATCAGGTTCCGGCCGATCTTGTAGAACGCGAGAAGAGTATTTACCGCGAGCAGCTCGCTCAAGAAGGTAAGCCGGCCGAGATTGTTGAAAAGATTATCGACGGAAAGCTGAATAAGTTTTACGAAGAAATCTGTCTTCTTGATCAGAAGTTCATCAAGGACGAAGACAAGACGGTGCAACAGCTCTTGAATGACAAAATTCTGTCGATTGGTGAAAATCTCAAAATTGGACGCTTTGTTCGCATGCAGTTGGGTGGGTAGGGGGAATTGACGTAGAGGGAAAACTCGGGGCATGTCGCCTCGAGTTTTTATTTTGTTCTGCGTCAATCAGCAAAAAAATCAGCGTCAATCTGTGTTACAATACCTCCATCTATGGCCCGCATTGCCATCAATGGTTTTGGTCGGATTGGTCGAACGGTGCTTAAAGTCGGCTGGGATAATCCGGCTTTTGACGTCGTTGCGATTAACGATCTCACCGACGCCGCCACATTAGCGTATCTACTCAAGCATGATACGAATTATGGGATATGGAACGTTGACGTGAAAGCGGATGGTGACGCTTTGATTGTTGGTGGCAAGCGAATACCAATCCTGGCCGAGAAAGACCCCACAAAGCTCCCGTGGAAAGATCAAAAGATTGACGTCGTTATTGAATCGACTGGTCTGTTTACGACGGAGGATAAAGCTTTGGCGCATATTACGGCTGGCGCTAAGCGTGTAGTTATTTCTGCCCCAGCTAAGGGCGGAAACGTCCCGACGTTTGTTATGGGCGTAAATGAGGACATGCTAAAAGCAGAAAAAGCCAAGATTATCAGTAACGCTTCTTGCACTACGAATTCAGTCGCACCGATTACTCGAGTCATTGAAGATGCCTTTGGTATAGACAAGGCCATGATGACAACGGTGCATGGCTATACTGCTTCGCAAGCACTTATTGATGCTCCTAAAAAAGATATTCGTGAAGGTAGAGCTGCGGCAGAGAATATTATTCCGACGTCAACGGGTGCAGCTGTGGCGGTGACGTTAACCATCCCTGAGCTTAAAAATAAGTTTGACGGCATGGCTATTCGTGTTCCGGTGCCAACGGTTTCATTGTCGGACATGACCTTTGTACTTAAGCGCGAGGTCACGGTTGAAGAAGTGAATGAGGCTCTTGTGACGGCTAGCAAAACACCCCGACTTAAGGGGATATTGAGCGTGACTAAGGAGCCGCTTGTCTCGTCTGACTTTATTGGCGACCCGCATTCCACTATTGTCGACCTAGAATTAACTAACGTGGTTGGTGGAAATTTAGTGAAGGTGGTTGCCTGGTATGACAACGAATGGGGCTATTCGCACAGCCTCGTTGAACTGTGTTTATTAGCGGCTAAATAATATGCGCACGCAAACTGGGTTAGGTAAAATCGCCGTTTCAGCTTACGAACAGGCTTATGGCGTGGTTTTTGCCGTTTTACGTATTACTTTGGGTGTAGAGTTTATGCTTGCCGGGTGGTCAAAGCTTACAACCGATTGGACTGCGGCTGGATACTTGGCATCAGCCAGTGGGCCGTTCGCAGAATGGTTCCAATCAATGGCTGGCAATGGGTTTATTGATGCTTTGAACGCGTGGGGATTGCTCTTGATAGGCATTGCGCTCATTCTTGGTTTCATTGTTCGTCCAGCGGCTGTAGCGGGTTTCATTTTAATGATTTTGTATTATCTTGCTGGTTTCACCGAAAATACGGCACACGGACTGATTGATTTCCATATTATTTACTCCGTGATTTTTGCTCTTTGTGTGTGGCGGTGCAGGAAACGTATTTGGTTTGAACGCTATAGTGCTTGGCAATATCCGTAAGCCAAACGTTTGGTGGAAAATTGTGCTGGGGTAATTATGAATAGGAGGACACGAGTCGTCATTCTTGGCGGTGGTTTTGGCGGGCTCGTGGTGGCGCGTCAGTTGTCGCGTTCTAAGCAATCTTCGGAACTCGATATTGTTGTCATTGACGCAAATCCAAAACATATTTATGCGCCTTGGCTTTATGAGCTCGCGACTAGTTGCTTAACAGACTCTTCTTCGCGAGAAGAGTGGCAATCGGCTCAGACGGCGCTTGATTTTTCTTTCCATCATTTACGAGGTTACCGAGAGGTCCGTTTTCGTCAGGCAAAAATTTCAGAAATAGATGAACGAACAAAGCACGTCGTATTAGAAGATGGCTTTACTGTGCCATATGATTATTTAGTCATTGCACTTGGTGCAGTTCCAAATTATTTTGCGATTCCAGGACTTGAAAAGGCCTGTGTACCTTTAAAATCTTTGAATGACGCCTATCAGATTCGTCGAAGTATCATACTTGCGCTTCGCAAACGCAAAGTTGGACAAATGTTGAACGTTCTGGTTGGCGGGGCTGGCGCAAGCGGTACGGAATTTGCATCCGAGCTGGCCGCCACAGCTCGCGCTGCGGCTGAACGGGGAATGATAGAACCAAACACGCTCATTGTTACTCTCATAGACGCTGCTCCGTCGGCGCTCATGCTCTGTTCCAAATCTGTTCGTCAGGTTGCACAGAGACGGTTGCAATCACTTGGGGTGAGACTCAAGTTGAATACTGCTATATCGTCCGCAAGAGATGGTCATGTCATACTAGCAACTAATCCTACGCCCGGCGCCGAGAAGACCGAGCCCGTGGTTATGCCGTATGATGTCTGTGTGTGGTCTGGCGGTATCACTGTTAGTGACACGATAAGGAAGATGCCTTTTGCTCATGATGCAAAGGGCAGAATAATCGTGGACGCGACAATGCGCGTCGTGGAACGTGATCAGATATTTACTATTGGCGATTGTGCGGCTTCGCGCAACCCCTTTACGCATCTGCCAGATCCTCAAACCGCACAAGTAGCAGTCGCACAGGCAAAAGTTGTAGCTAACAATATATTAAGAAATATATCGCACCAGTCACTAGTAACGTTTGCCTATCCTAGGCATTGGCCAATTATCGTAACGCTTGGTGGAAAAAATGCTTGTGGCGTTATCGGACCACTCACGATTAGAGGATATTCCGGGTATCTTTTACGTAGACTGGCTGATTTAAAATATTTTCTTGAAGTGCTGTCCGTCCGTGACGCCTGGCGTTTCTGGCGGCGTGGTGTAAAAATGTATGCTAAGAACGAAGAAGGCGAATAAATATTTGCGCCCTTGGACCGCTAAGGATATCCGTAAGGGTACTCGGGTATTGCTTCGTGTTGATGCCAATGTCCCGTTGGTTAATGGTGAAATTAGTCAACATGGGATGCTGCGTATTCGTGCCGCAGTTCCGGAAATAAATCGACTATTGAAGCGAGGAGCTCGAATAATAATACTCACACATTTAGGTCGTCCGGGCGGTCGCCAGGTCGCGGCTTTATCTACGAGCGTTATTGCTAATGCATTCGCTCGCGAGTTTGAGCGCCCAGTGCGCTGGATCGGCTATGTTAATGGCGTGCGGGCCGAAGCGGCCATTGCCGGACTTAAGCCCGGTAGCGTTGCAATGCTTGAGAATGTTAGATTTGAAAAAGGTGAAATGACGGATGATCGAATTTTCGCTAAGGCCTTAGCTCGTCTGGCTGACGTGTACGTCAATAATGCTTTTGGAGTTTCGCACGAGCGTCACGCTTCAGTGCATGCAATCTCAAAGTTTCTGCCAAGTTTTGCCGGTGAGTTGCTTATCCGCGAGGTCGAGGCTTTACGTCGACGGTTTGAGCATCCTTTTGTTCTCATACTTGGTGGCGCGAAAGTAGGTAGCAAAATTCCAATGCTTCATAGACTTGGTCGTGAGGCTGACTCGATCATTATTGGCGGCGGCGCTGCATTGACATTTATTGCTGCGGCTGGAGGGTCATTTGGCGTTAAAGCGCCTGACTTTACGACGCCCGACGATCTCGCGGAAGCAAAAATGCTCATGCGATACCTTGGTGAGAAGATAGTTCTTCCAAGAGATCTCATTGTAAGCGAACAACGAAAGGCCGTCGTCGACATAGGCGCTAGGTCGCTCCGTCACGCTTCGCATATCATCGCTGAAGCAAAAACGATCGTATGGAACGGGCCGATGGGTGTCATCGAAGAACCCGATGGCTGTTTTGCATCGCTTGGCGTGGCGTGGGCTGTGGCATCGAATCGTGCTGCGTATTCGGTGGTAGGTGGAGGAGAAACGTTGGAGTTTATAGAATCATGCGGACTGACTGATCGGTATTCGCATGTTTCGACAGGCGGCGGAGCGATGCTTGCGTTATTAGGCGGCGAACCGATGCCTGGACTCGAAGCTCTTTGGAGTTAGCGTGTTATACTTTGGAAAATCATAAATTTA
>CAYSXU010000036.1:0-8380 GCA_964435095.1 uncultured Gammaproteobacteria bacterium
CAAAAAGCACAACCCAAATGGTCGTAAAGACGAACCAGTCTACCCCTCGATTGAAGCGGCCAAAGCTGCCATCACAGAACGGACAGCGAGTAACGTGACACGCTATAAAAAGTGGTATAACGCAGATTTTCTCGACCTTAGTCACTACGATCTCGTAATTGATACCACCACAAACCCGCCCGAGAAGATAGTTGAGATTATTATCGAATATTTAAAGCTTGACGGACCCGGCGATTTCCGCTAACATGCGCGCCAACATTGACTTTCCTCTATGACCGACACAGCAGCAGCTACGCCAATCATGCCAGACATTCAGCCAGGCATGGTCGTGCGCGTTCACGAAAAAATTGAAGATACGAATGCTAAAGGTGAAAAGCGCGAACGCGTGCAGATTTTTGAGGGCATGATTCTCGGCATGAGCGGTAGCGGCATGTCAAGAAATTTTACCGTCCGCAAAGTGACTAATGGTTACGGCGTTGAAAAGATCTATCCGGTCTCTTCACCAAACATCCAAAAAATTGAGGTTGTTAAAACCTACAAAGTACGTCGCGCCAAGCTTTCCTTCATCAAGGACTTCGGTCGTAAGCTCCGCGAAGCGATCATCAAAAAGTAAATAAATCAAAAACATCGCTTTACTAGCGATGTTTTTGATTTATTTACTTCAAGGATCCCTCACAGCGCGCAACATACATACTATAGAGTCCGTACATCTTTGACTCAAGCTGGCGACTATATTGACAACTTTTTTCGCCGTTTAATTCATAAAGTCTACATGTATTTGAATCATTTTCGCACACACTCTGCAAAATGCCACCCAATGATGAATCGAGCTTGCTTGAAATACTACGCGAACCACCACTGCTCCAATCCAAATATAAAACTTCAGTATACGTAGCGCAGCCCGTATGATGAGCCGAGTCGTAAGCTCTCAATTGAGCGCAAGTGAAACCTTGTTGCATTCCCGGATAGAGCGCGCTAAAACAAGAATTTGTAGTTGCATCGTAGGTGCAGAAAACCTGTGTCTCACCATCTGATCCTGAATTAAGCTTCTGAGCCTGGCTACAAACAGCCGTCGAAGGAGTTGTAATTTCGCCACACAATTTACACTCTCCGTCAGACATGCACGAGGCATCATTCGGACAGAACGAATAGTCGCAAGTGTCGCCAACTTTCCAAGTTCCGGTAGAAACATTGGCTTTTACATTTTCCATGGATGTTATCGTGCCCTTATCGCCACATGAAGTCTCGCCACTTGATTGAATCGTAAAGCCATTATCAGCAAGCGTAGAGCAAGTCTGTTCAGCGCTAAGCATCGTGACTTCTTTAATAAGCGGTGTTTTGAGCGGTTCAAAAGAGACAAGTCGTGGGTCGATAAGTTTAGTAATGACGTACGCGCTCAAGAGAAGCACCAATCCGGCAATCGCGTTAGTGATACGTTTCTTACCCTTATCGATATATGACGATTTTCCACGAGCTATGGCGTACTGCAAGCCGCCGATCATCATCATGGTAACGGCGATAAGTGCAGCGGCTGGAATCAACCAACTATAAGCCGCGGCAATATATTCACCAATATCAGACGCTGAAGTGAAGGAGCCAATATCGACGTTAAGGTCGATTGAAGCGGTTGATTCTGCATAGCAAAAACGCATGGCCGTGCCGGACTTAGTGTCAGAACAATATGGCGACCTAGTCTCTTCCCATTGCTGTTGCGTCATGTTAGCGGCGTCACCTCGAATTACGCCACCTGTGACGTTCTTGGAAAAAGCTGCGCATTTCTGATAAGTCCAGCATTTTTCGTCACTAGCTGGATATTCTGACTCGCTCGCAAAACAGCCAACGAACATTACACCCGGCAACCCTTCACAGGCATCTCGACAGGAAGATGACGTATCCTGCTTACCTGCTGAAAAGGCTCCTTGATCATAGTCTCCGCAAAAACACTCGCATGACACGGCTAAACTCAAAGATGGCCTCATGAACATGAAGGCCAAGAAAAATATTAGGCTAACTTTCAAGAAGCGCATGAACTATATCGTTAAATATCGAGAATGGAATCGAGCCTTCGACTTTCACTCCGTTAAAGAAGAACGTCGGCGTTCCTGTTACACCCGCAGAAGCGCCGTCGCGCAAATCGTCGGCTACTTCATCGCTAAAACTACGAGAAGCCAAACAAGATATGAAATCTTCTTCGTTTAAACCAACCGCCGAAGCCGCATCGAGCAAAGACTCCTGTGTGAATTCTGCTGTTCCCGCGTATATCTTATCGTGAAATTCCCAAAACCTACCCTGTTCTTGTGCACACTCTCCGGCCTCTGAAGCCAAATCAGCACCAGTGTTCACATCAGTAAGTGGAAAATCGCGGTAAATCACCCGCACCTGATTAGGAAATTGCTGCGCAACAGCCCGGACAACATAGCTAACCTCTTTTGAGTACTTACAACCAAAATCAGCAAACTCAACAATTGTAACCTTGGCGTCAGCCGAACCAAGAGAAGGATCGTCTTCAGTGACAACGTCATCTAATGTCGCCCCGTCTTGTGCCAACTTAGCCACAGCACTTCCCGCTCTTGTGAAGGCGTCGGTCGAATATGCAAAAGCTGGCACCACGTCACCACGGCTAATGGCTCTATAAAAAGTAAATACACGCCAAGAAAAAACCACTAAAGAAAGTAACGCGAAAGCAAAAATAGCCGTAATAAGATACGGCCGATGTTTTTGCGCAACCTCACCAACCGGTTCCGTTTTAAGTAACTGCACTTCGTCCTCCATATCACCTATAGAGTACCACAATTTGATTCAAACGTATTGAGCTATTCTCGCTTATTTCACTTCAAAAAGTCATACATTGCTTTACGAAAACCATCCCGCCTGGTAAACTGATCCTCGATATGATTCTTACGATTGTACAAGCAATTCTAGCAGTAGCCCTCATGGGCGCAATTCTTTTGCAGGCACGAGGTTCGGGCGTCGGCATCGCCTTTGGCGGAGACGGCAACGTTTTTCGCACCCGTCGTGGCATTGAGAAAAAGCTCCACGTGGCTACCATCATTCTAGCAGTGCTCTTCCTTGGCGTTTCACTTGCCAACGCCTTGTTGTCATTCTAATCCGCCCATACGCGGCCTACGCAAAAACCCAGTGCCTTCACTTCATTTTGGCGCCGTTTGTCGACGCTTTTTCGTCGCGAGCGGCGTACAAACGTCTCGGCTCCCGAGCTAGCTTTGCGTCAGGTCGTAGCCATGCGTTCAAAAGGCGGCGTTCCATCGCTTGCGCAATGGCGCCAACTTCCTCGCTTCTTTTCAACTCGCGAGCGAAAATTCGCCTCGCTCGCCCTTGGAGCATTCCTTATCGCTATAACCGGACTTGGACTCGAATGGTTGTTTAATAACCAAACAGCCATCCCAGCTGTCGGCGGCGAATACACCGAAGGCGTTGTAGGCACGCCTCAATTCATTAATCCAATATACGCCACGGCTAGCGACGTCGACGCTGATTTAAGCCGCCTTGTTTACAGCGGACTCATGCGTTTCGATCCACAAGATGGATTAGTAACCGACCTAGCATCTAGCTACAGCATCTCCGAAGACCAAAAAACGTACACTTTTACATTGCGAAGTGACGCCACGTGGCACAACACTAATGATCCAGTCACCGCTACCGATGTCACCTTTACAATTTTTGCTATTCAAAATACGGAATATCACAGTCCGTTAGCCGTTAGTTTTGCTGGAATTCTAGCCGAAGCAGTCGACGCAACAACCGTAAAATTTACCCTTGAAGAACCGTTTTCACCATTCCTCGCCGCGCTTACTGTTGGCATTCTGCCGGCCGCTGAGTGGCAAGACATCCCGCCAGCCAACGCTCAGCTAGCAATCCAAAACATCAAACCGATCGGAAGCGGACCCTACAAGTTTGAAAAATTCGTCAAAGACAATCGTGGCAGTATTCGTAGCATGACATTTGAGCGTAACGAAGATTTCTATCGAGGCGCGCCATTCATTAAACAAATAACCTTCAAGTTCTACAGCACCGTCCAGGAACTAGCCGATGCTCTGCAAAATAAAAACGTTGAAGGCGCCTCAATCATTCCAGCCTCATCCGTCGCTTCGTTTACCAATGAACGCGGGCTGTCAGTCCAAAATCCTTCACTCCCCCAGTACACCGCCGCTTTTTTCAACGCCAAGCATTCTTCGGTTATTGCCGACGACGAAGTGCGCAAAGCGCTGTCATACGCCGTGGACCGTAAAGCTATCGTAGAAATAACTGGTTCGCTATCTACCGCCATTATCTCGCCTATTCTAGCGGGCATGCCTGGCTTTGACGCTAGTACAGCGATTCCAGCCGCGGATCCGACGACTGCCGCTTCGACACTCGACACAGCTGGCTGGACATATTCAGAAGGCGCGACGGTTCGCAGCAAAGGCGACAAACCGCTAGCTTTCACAATCACTACGCTCGACTCGCCTGAACTGACCTCGGCCGCACAAGAGCTTGAACGCGAGTGGGAAGCCATCGGCGCTAGTGTTGACGTGGTTGCTGTGGACATTACAACGCTCCAATCAGACATTCTAAAAACCAGGGCTTACGACGTCCTAGTTGCAGGCGAACGTTATGGCACCTTTGCTGATCCATATCCCTTCTGGCATTCCTCACAAACCACCTATCCCGGCCTTAACCTGGGTGGATTTTCAGATCGAAAAGCTGACGACGCCATTGAAACAGCGCGGGAAACGAACGACGAAACCAAACGCGCTGAAGCTTTTACCACGCTCGCCAGTCTAATCGCCGAAGACCTGTCAGCCGTAATTCTGTATCAGCCACAATATACTTTCGCTCTGGCAAGCAAAATTCGTGGAGTAGACGTACCGAGCGTAACCGTTCCATCGGATCGTTTTGCTGACGTAGAAACCTGGCATATAAAGGTAAAACACCAGTTTTTCCAGTAATACATTGACGAAAGTCATTCATTAAGGTATAGTCTGGTCTTGTCTTGCCCCTTGAGTGGGCATGTGAGAGGAGGTTATGCGAGCGTGGCGGAATTGGTATACGCGCAGGTCTCAGAAGCCTGTGGTGGCAACACCTTGGGAGTTCGAGTCTCCCCGTTCGCACCAAATAGTTCACAAATATTAGTAAAACTGATAACCGGATGATGTCGAGTCTGTCTCGACCCCGTCCGACTGTCAGCTTTGTTACTCTTAACCATTACAAGCACACGAATGCGGAGGCAGATCGTGCGGGCCGAACAGCCTGACGTTTCCTCATTGTCTCCCGTTCTTTCGACAGTATCACTATGGGTAATTTTAAACCCGCTAACTTTGGTAAGCCTTCACAGCCATCACATAACCAGCCAACCGGCGGTGCTCGTGGTGGAACGCCCGTAAGCGGCAACAAGCAAGGCGGCCACAAGCCTAAATTCAATCGTCGCGGTCCGCCGCGCGATCGCAATCGCGGCCCGGACATGAAAAATCGACCTTCTGCAGGCACTCCGCTTTTGCACAAGGCGCCTCAATCAAACGGTACGCTCTATCCGGCGCCAACGGACGAAAAAGTCCGCGTAATTGTGCTTGGAGGTTTAGAAGAAGTCGGTCGTAACTGCACACTCATCGAGTATAAGGATGACATTATCCTTATCGACATGGGTCTTCAGTTCCCCGACGAAGACATGCCAGGCGTCGACTACATCATTCCCAACATGAGTTATCTCAAGGGAAAAGAGAAGAACGTCCGCGGCGTGATCATCACCCATGGCCACTACGATCACATTGGTGCAATTCCGCACACGGTACCGTTTATCGGCAGCCCAACGGTGTACGCACTCCCGATCGCAGCTGGCATCATCAAAAAGCGTCAGGTAGATTTTCCAGAAGCCACCGTTAACGTAAAAACGATTAACATTGATTCTGAACTTCAGCTCGGCGCCTTCAAGGTGCATTTCTTCCATATCAACCACAACATCCCGGACAGCGCCGGTATCGTGATTGAAACGCCAGGCGGCACAATCTGCCACACTGGCGACTGGAAATTTGATTATCACCCAGTCGGATCCGCACCAGCGGACTTCCACAAAATCGCACGCGTTGGCATGGCCGGAGTATCGCTTCTCATGGGCGACTCCACCAATGCCGACCGTCATGGTCACCAGGTCTCGGAACGCGTAATCGGCGAAGAACTTCGCACGATTCTCGAAAAAGCTCCGGGCAGAGTGATCGTCGGAACCTTTGCATCGCTCTTGTCGCGCGTAAAGCAAATCATGGAAATCTCAGAATCACTCGGTCGCAAAGTTGCGCTTGAGGGCTATTCGATGAAGACGAACACGGAAATTGCTCGTGAACTCGGCTACATCCATATCAACCCCAAATCGATTGTTCCTATCGAGAGTATCCGTGACTATCCGGATAATAAAGTCACGATCATTTGTACCGGTGCTCAAGGCGAAAAGCGCGCAACTCTTGCACGCATTGCCAACGATGAACATCGCTACATCAAAATTGAACGCGGCGACACGATTATCTTCTCGTCCTCGGTAATTCCGGGCAATGAAGCATCGGTGCAGCGTCTCAAAGACACCTTCTATCGCAAGCGCGCCCGCGTGATCCACAAAGATCTCATGGACGTGCACGCCGGCGGTCACGCCAAGAAAGAAGACATTAAACTCATGCTCTCGCTCTTCAAGCCGAAGTACTACATGCCGATCGAAGGCAACCACTTCCTCTTGCGTGAAAACGCCGAAGTCGCCTACAGCATGGGCTATAAAGAAGATGACGTGTACGTGGCTGACAACGGCCAGATCATTGAACTGTGGAAACAGAATGGTGTTTCACAGGCCATGATGTTGAAAGATAAAGTCCCAAGCGATTACGTCTTCGTTGACGGCTTGGGCGTAGGTGACGTGTCACAAGTCGTTCTGCGCGATCGCCAAGCGCTCGCTGAGGATGGCATGGTGGTCGTCATCGCTCAAATTGAAAAAAAGACCGGAGCCCTTACTTCAACGCCTGACATCGTCAGCCGCGGCTTCGTTCACATGAAAGACAACAAAGAGTTCATAGCGACTGCCCGCCAGCACCTCGAAAAGGTTCTGCAGGATAAGTCGCCAAAAACACCGATCGATCCTGATAGCGTCAAAGAAACCATCAAGGACGAACTCGGCAAGTTCCTGTTCCAAAAAACGGAACGCCGCCCGATGATCCTCCCGGTGCTTATAGAAGTGTAAAACTGAATTGACGCAGATTATAAACTGATTTACGCTGAAAGCAACAAGGCTCCCCTGAATAATTCTTATTCGGGTGGAGTCTTTTGCTATGTCTAACGAACCTCTATACAAAGAACTAAGTTATCGTATTATTGGACTCGCGATGGAGGTACATCGCATATACGGATCTGGCCACAAAGAAGTCGTATATCAAAGAGCAATGGAGGAGAAACTTAAAATCGCAGGCATTCCTTTCAAAGCCCAGCCACGAATTCCCGTCTTATCAATCGATTCAGGAAAGACGCTCGGTCACTACGTTCCTGATATATTAATTGACGACCGTATCATACTAGAGCTAAAAAGAACGGACTTCCCTATTCGTATTCACGAGATACAGCTACGCGATTACTTGAAAAATACCTACTATGAGTTAGGCTACGTTATCAATTTTGGGTGTCCTAGCTTATACTTTCATAGAGCCATTTGTTCTAATCGTCCCTCGGCGTTAATCAGCCAAAAATCAGCGTAAATTTGTATGAAAGCAATAACCGGCATCCAACCAACTAACATTCTCCACGTCGGCAACCTCTTCGGAGCATTGCTCCCGGCTATCGAACTGCAAAAGACGTATGACCTGCACATGATGGTCGTCGATTTGCATGCCATCACCGTCCCGCAAGAACCGGCTAAACTCCGTCAAAATATTCGCTTCCTGACAGCGGCTTATTTGGCGGCGGGCGTCGACCCAACGAAGACTCTACTTTTCCAACAGTCGCAAATCCCAGCTCACGCCGAACTTGCCTGGCTTCTGCAAACCGTCTGCCGCATGAGCGAAGCCGAACGCATGACGCAGTTCAAAGATAAGTCCAAGTCAAAAGGCGAAAACGTGTCCGTTGGTCTCTTCACCTATCCAGTGCTCATGGCCGCCGATATTTTGCTCTACGACACGCAGGTCGTACCGGTTGGCGAAGATCAGTTGCAGCACATCGAACTCACGCGCGATCTTGCCGAACGCTTCAACCGCGACTTTGGCGAAACGTTCGTCATTCCCAAGCCCGTTTTGCAAGTTGAAGGCGCCCGCATTCTCGGACTCGATGATCCGAACAAGAAAATGAGCAAGAGCGCTCCCTCCCCCAAGAACTACATCTCAATCATGGACGATGCTGACACCATCCGTAAAAAGATTCGCGC
>CAYSXU010000036.1:8390-10413 GCA_964435095.1 uncultured Gammaproteobacteria bacterium
AACCGATTCTGAAGTCGGAATTACCGTTGACGACAATCGCCCGGGTCTCAAAAACTTACTTACACTTCTGCACATGGTAACCAAGCAGTCGCTCGTCGAAATTGCGGCTCAATACGAAAACAAAGGCATGAAAGAGCTAAAAGATGACGTAGCCGAGGCCTTAATCGTCTATCTGACACCACTCCAAGCTGAAATTAATAGCTGGCTGAAGAATGAAGATGCCTTGATTAAAGTCTTAGCCGACGGGTCTGAACGCGCCGCGATCATTGCTGAAAGCAAGATCCAAAACGTGAAAAATGTCATGGGACTTGGCCTGTAACCGGCCCCAAAAGATGGCTGTAATAAGCCATTTTTTGTTACTTTTTACTTGACAGATGAGCTAAAAAGTGCTATAGTATATAGGTACTTTGACAGTCGAAATGGGGAGAGAGACCGAGGCTAATAACCCGGGCCCTGACTGTGCGAAGCAATGAGGCCATGCCCCACTTGTTCTACGGAATCATCGTACCCCTCGGGGTTTCGACGGTTCGCTAGACACGTGGTGCATGGCCTTTCTGTTTGGCCCCATTTCCTGCTGTACACCCGCTGGAGTTCACATGCTGAAGAAGGTGCTCTTTTCCGTCGACTTCTACTACGTCACCGCCCTGGTCACCATGCTGGTGGCTGCCGTGATCGGCGTCCAGATGCTCATGCCCTTCTACGTGCCCGTCGGGTGCAAGGAGTGGTGGATCATCATGGGGCTCGTCACCGCCTCGGTGTTCGCCCTCTACATCTGGCACGACCGCGAAGTGAACCAGATGATCCACCGGTTCGTCCGGTGGATGAAGGCGACCACCGGCAACAAGCACTTCGGCAAGCGGCCGCAGCACACGCTCGCCGTCGTCCTCGCCAAGAAGTGACCGTCTCCCCCGGAGTTCTTCCGGGGCCGCGCAGTGCGCATCACGCAAGTGGTGCCCAATGCCTGGACGTAAAAGGAGAAAAAATGAAGAACCTCATCGAGAACCTGATCAACACCTACACCTGGGTGCAGAACATCCTGCTCCAGGGCCTCAGCGCCTGGAGCGGTGACATCAGCGCCCTCGGCGGCGCCCTCGAGAGCCACATCGGCCAGGCCCTGCAGGCCGCGGCCATCCCGCTCGTCATCATCGCCGTCCTGTGGGCGGCGCTCACGAAGCTCGACTTCTCGAGCGGGCTGTGGACGCTCTTCCTGGTGGTGGTCGGCGCGACCGCCGCGCTCGCCGCGCTCCCGCTCGCCTCGCCGTTCCTATTGGTCTTCGTCGCCTTCGTGGCGTTGGCCATCATGCGGAGCTGGCGACGCGGCGCCATGATCGCGCTCATCGTGACGGGCACCATGCTCCTCGTGGGCGGCCAGGCGATCGTGTTCGTGCCCGTCCTGATCCTGGCGCTGCCGCTCCTGTGGTGGCGCAGCGGCTTCTGGACGACGGCCGCGCTCGGCGTCATGGCCTACTGGGCCATCAAGCTGTTCGGCTCGGCCTGGCAGCTCCCGATCCTGCTCGTGCTCGCGTTCTCCACCTTCTGCTGGCTCGGGCTCCCCAAGCCCGCAGCCGCGAAGAAGTAGTTCCTTCCCGTCCCCTTCGGCCGATGCCTCCACTCCTGGAGTCACCTCGGCCGCCCATCGCTCATCATGATTTCGTCTCGTGATGAGCGACGGACCTTCCATTCACGGAGTTTGTCATGGCCGAGTTCGACGATAGCTTCCCCAACATCGAATTGGCGGCCGACGGCCGTACCCTCATCCACTGCGGCGGTATCCAGTCCGCCGGTTCCACCACCCTCATGAACCCCGACGTCCTCACGCAGCTCGGCTGCGAGGTCGTCGAGATCACCTCGCGACACCTCATGGTTACGCTCCCGTCCTCGGCGACGAGGCACGAGATCGACGTCCTGCACTACAGCCTGTTCCACCTGGGTGGCGACATGCTGCTCACGGTCGGCAAGCAGGGCGGCTCGCGACTGCGCTCCCTGCGCGTCTGGACCAGGCAGGAGCTGCGCGAGATGTTCG
>CAYSXU010000037.1:0-10308 GCA_964435095.1 uncultured Gammaproteobacteria bacterium
TCCCGTTTGGCTTACGCCGCACGGGACCCACGAGAGATCAGATCTGAGATTAGGCGCCACCTAGTCGGCGACGCTTTATCCCTCAGACCCGCCAGTGCTCTCGTCCTCTGCCGCCGTTGCCATTCGCCCCACTTACAAGGACATTTAGGCAACGACACAGAATAACGAGGCCCTGACTCGGACGTGAGTCCGTAGCTACCTCCGCCGGGTATTTCACCGGTTCTTGTTGGCGGTAGTTGCTTTTCGCGAGCTTAGCGCACCCCTTTCTTCAAGGGCATGCGGCAAGGCGTCTCTCGCTACTAGGCAGCACTAAGTTTCTGGCGATGAGCTGGGCCGTAACCCAGCTAGAAGCCGTACACTCATCTTCACCCTCGTTTTCTTGGACGCAACGAGGATTGCACCGGACGAACCCGGGACACTTTAGCACAAAATACCGGCCATTCTACTTGCAGCGGCTATCCGACGATCAGCCGCAAGCGTCTTGCACCGAGGCGAACCTCGATCGTGACAAAAACTAGTATAGCAAAAATCAGCCCTTTGTCAAGGCTGAGAGCGCTGATTTGCGCTGATTTAAAGCAAATTTACGCTGATTTTACCCAACACAAAACCGGGTGTAATACCCGGCTCTGCGTCAATCTGCTGACAATCAGCGTTAATTGATACTAACAATTTCGATCTCCGTAAACGGTTGGCGATGACCGACATTGCGGCGATAGCGAACCTTCGGCTTGAATTTGATAATTGAGACTTTGTCGGCACGGCCCTGGGCAACAACCTTGGCTGTTACTTTTGAACCAGTCACGATCGGAGTGCCAACTTTGACCGAAGCACCTTCGTCGTCAGCAACGAGCATAGCCTCAAATGTGAGGATATCGCCTTCGTTTTGCTCAAGCTTTTCAACCTTGAGTTTCTGGCCCTCGTGAACGAGGTACTGCTTTCCGCCAGTGGTAATAACTGCGTACATACGAGTTTTGAGCTGCCCAGGCGCCCCGTTTCCGAGGACTTTTAGCCTTACGCAAGCCAAGAATAAGTGCCAGGAGGTTACCAAGAGACCGGCGTTCCGTCAAGCGATATGTCAAGCGGCATTCCAGCCTTAAGGCCGAGCGCTTTCACCGTACCGGCTGGCAATTCAAGAGCCATGTCGACTTTAAGCGGCGAAGAATCAGATCGTTCAGGCTGTTCGTCACCTTCAGGTACTGACAAATTCTCCTTCACGAGCACCACGAAACCGTCGGCAATCCACACTACATCAATCGAAAACTTCATGCCCTTCATCCACATTACCCTTGACGTCTCTCCGTCAAAAATAAACAGCAAACCGTCAGCGCCAATATCGTCAGCTGATGAATAACGCGACAACCCAACTTGCTGCTGGGTATACGTATCAGCTACCTGTGCCGTTATAGTTTCTCCGCCAATTGAAATACTCGCCATACCGACGTCGCCTTTTAACGCGACGAAAACTAGGGCAAAAATAACGCCCACCATAACCCAAAAATCTGTTCGCATATTCTAAGAAGTTTTTTTCAAAAGATGATGTACACCAATTATAACTACACCGGCCAACACGGCGAGTGCCAACAATTTTTGCCAGCTAGAAAAAACTAACGTTGTCACGCCAAAACACAACGCCGTGAAACAGTAGATAGCTACCGCTTGGGCCTCAGACAGCTTAAGCCGCAATAACAAGTGATGCACATGTAAACGATCCGAGGTCTTAAACGGATGCTGACGTGCCAAGATGCGTCGTGTGATCACGATAAATACGTCGAGCGCCGGAATGCCCATGACGAGCAAGGCTGTCGCAATCTTACTGCCCGAAATGATCGCCAACGACCCAAGCGTAAAGCCAAGGAAAGTGCTGCCGCCCTCACCCATGAAGATATGCGCTGGATGCCAATTCCACAAAAGGAACCCAACAATCGCCGCTAAGAAGACTAACGCCAGCAAGGCGACGTCTGGTTGGAAATAAGCCGTCGACAAAGCCAGCGATCCGATGACCATGGCGCCGACCGCGGTCACGCCGCCTGCCAGGCCGTCCATACCGTCAAGCAATTTAGTCGTGTATGTCATTCCAATAATCCAAAAGAAAACAATCGCGACAGATACACCAGAAGCGATTTCTAGAAAACCGCCCAGAGGATTTGTAAGCTTAGCAACTTCAATACCAGACGCGATCACGATGACGGTTGCCAAGATCGGCGCGAGAACTGAAAACTTGGGCGAAAGTGTGTAACGATCGTCAGCATAACCGCCGAGCATAAGAACCGCGCCGCCAAGCAGCAGTCCGACAATCTGGCGCACGTCAATCGAGCCTGCGGTCAAGTGATTTGAAAAGATCAAAACAATCAACGTAGGAACCGCAAAACCGACATACATCGCCAGCCCGCCGAGAAGCGGCATTTCGCGACCGTGCAGTTTTCGTTGATCGTCGGGACGGTCAACAACGCCAAATCGCCGAGCAAGTTTAGCGACCAGCGGCGTAAGAAGTGTAGCTAGAACAAAAGCTAATCCAACCGGAAATGGCCACCACCAAGGCATAATAGACATAACCTAACAGGCTACAGCATATATGAAAAGAGGGGGGCGTTTCGAAAAATGCGTATATTGAAATGTAACGTAAAGGTTACATTTCGTTATTTACGACATGAATATTCTTTAAGGTTTTTAACAATTTTGTAAGCACAAATGTAACCTCAACGTTACATTTCAGAATACTCCAAAAAGCACCCACCACCACAACCTCCACAGCCAACAGCCGTCTCTTCAATGTCTCACCTTAGAGCGCCTCGGCCTTATTGACCGTCAGCACTCCCCCGGCGTCGTAAACAAGGCTGTCGCGTCGACCCACCTCTTGGGCCAAAATCTTCTCCGCAATCGCATTCTCAAGCTTTTCTTGAATGACACGACGTAACGGCCTGGCGCCAAACTTCGGATCAAAACCCGCCAAGGCAAGTTCGTGCACGGCCGCATCGGTGACAGACAAAACAATCCCCTTGGCCTTTAAGCGTTCAACGATCTTGTTGATTAACAAATACGCGATAGCCGCCACGTCATCTTGCGTAAGCGGAGAAAACACGATCACGTCGTCAAAACGGTTGAGGAACTCCGGACGATACGTCTGACGCAACTCATTCTCCATGAGTTCGGTCTTGATGTCAGGTAGTGCAGTGCCTTTTATAACCTCGTCTTGAATGTACTGTGTACCCGCGTTTGAGGTGGCGATAATAATCGCATTAGTAAAATCAACCGTGCGGCCAAGTCCATCAGTCAAACGACCGTCATCCATGACCTGCAAGAACAAGTTCAAAATATCCGGATGTGCCTTTTCAAGTTCATCGAGGAGCAGTAACGAAAACGGTGCTCGACGAATAGCCTCGGTGAGCAAACCAGCCTGACCATTACCGCCTATAAGCCGTGTTACGCTCGACAGCTCTTGATACTCAGACATGTCAAAACGAACCATCGCGCTCTCGTTGCTAAAGAACACTTCAGCCGTGGCTTTGGCGAGTTCAGTTTTACCAACACCCGTTGGACCTAAAAACAGGAAGTTTGCAATTGGACGATTCGTTGAACGTAAATCCGTGCGGGCGCGACGAAGCGAAGAGGCCACCGAAGTGACAGCCGCATCCTGTCCGATAACTCGTTCATGCAAACGTGACTCCAGCTGCAACAGACGCTCGCCCTCATCACGCGACACGTCCGTAACAGGAATCTTAGTACGTTCGCCGACGATATTGGCTACGTCGTCTTTCTTCACCCAACCTAGTCCAGCCTTTTCAGGCGCCCGTTTGGCCGCTTCGAGCGCTGCTTCCTTGGCTAGTTCAATAGCAGTCTGCGGCAAAACGCCGTCGTGCAAATAACGCGAAGCAAAGTCGACGCAGGCTGATAAGGCATCGTAAGTAAAGACGACATTATGTTTGCCCTCAATAGCTCCAACGTGCGACTCAAGCACGGCAATCGACTCCTGACGTCCAAGTTCGTCTACGGTGATACGTTGAAGTTTTGGCCCGAGCACCGAGCGTTCAAGTGTCTCAGCGTAACCTTGCGGGGTCGTGGTAGCAATGACAAACGTGTAACCCTTCTCAAGTTCGCTAGCAAGCACAGACGATAGGTCAATGCCCTCGCCCACTCCGACCAATTCATGAATGTTCTCAATCACGAGAACAATATTCCCCGAAGCTCCGACTTCGCGCAGCGCCATTAGAAAACGTTCATCCGCACCCGAACCTCCCTGTGCGCTGACTATAATTGGCACCGCCAACCTAAGCAGACGTTTATCGCTGAGCGCTTGTGGTACGCGCTCCTCTACCATGCGATCAGCGATGCCATCGATGATCGCCGCCTTACCAACACCCGGCGGCCCAACCAACACCACGCTCTCATCACCACCTTCGATCGCACGGAAAATAGTAGCGATCTCGCTTTCACGTCCAACCAGCAAATCCGTATGTCCGTAGACGGCGTCGCGCGTTAAATCTTCACTGACGCTGTCGAGAAATGGCGTTGCCACCGCGGTATAGGCGCGATTCATGTTGCTAGTCGGCTTAAACGATGCGGCCTGACGGAAAGCTCGATAACGCAGGCGTAAGTCTTCTGAGATGCGCAACCAGTTAAGCGTATCTTCAACAGCTTGACGATCAACTTTCGCCGCATCAAACACCTCTTGCAAAAACGGCTCATTCTCGAACGCGACAGCAAACAATTCAAGCGGTCCGACGTTACGCCGGCCAGTCAACAAAGCGCGATAAAACGCCGCGTTAAGCAATTCAGACGCAGCGCGTCCGAACACGGTCTCCCCCTTTGGAATAGCCGCTAAACGCCGCCGTACCGGATCGGCAATAGAAGCTAGCGACAATCCCAACCGCGCAAAGAAGACTCGTACATCCTGCGATTGAACAGCGGCGGCAAAAATATGCAGTGCCGTCACTTCAGCGTGTCCGGCTGCGGAAGCGAGCTTAAAAGCTGCTTCAAGCGCCACCACCGTCGAGGGCACAAACGTCGTCTGCATACCGCGGCGTAACGATGCGGCCTCAAGTTGAGGCACCGAAGTCAGTTCCGGCGGCGTTTTAAGACGCGGCAAAGTCTGCCGAGCGTCGGCATCGCTCATGACGCGATAGATGAGGAAACAAAAGGCAAGAAGCGCGCCCCAAAATCCCACGTAGGCCAAACTCGGCAGCCCCACTTCAAGCAAAATGGCGACTGGACCTATAGAACGATACGTAACGACTTCAAGCCCAAAGATCAAACAACCAAGCACGATTAACAGAATGGCGATTATCCGCTCAGCCTGACGCAAACGAGCCAGTGCTGCGCGCCAGGTGATCGCCTCTTGGTTGATAATAATGTCGACGTACCAAAATATCCCGTCGGCCAAAACGCCAGGATATCCTCGTGGAACCTCTGCCTCTTCAGCGCTTGAAATCAAGGCGTCAATATCAGCCATATCATCCGATCAAAGTGATAAGTACTGAGTAGACAAAAAACACACCGGCTAAGATTGGCAGGGCCACGTAAACCAGCACCAACAGCCCAACAACAAGTGCCACCAGCATGAGCGCGATACTTCGTCCAACAATATTAACCACGCGCATGAACACACTAATGATCCGACTCTGCCAGTCGTACTGTCCGAACATGGGCACAAAGATATTCTTCATCCAAATACTGACTCCCAGGCTTCGCTCATAACCAAACACAAAATCGCCCGCAAAGCGCAATGTCCGAACAAGGCCATGGGAATACCACCACAACGGAAAGCGCACTACATCAGAGATGGTTTCGAACAAGATACTTCCCGAAGCTTGGTGAGCAGCATCCATATGTGGACGAGTATACCAAAAAGCGCCCCGGCTATCCCGAAGCGCTTTCATTATCTCATTTATTACGGTTGAAGAACTTCGTCTACGTCCTTTCCTTCGACCAAAATCACCACGCTCGTCACACTCGTAAATTGCTTCAAAGTCTCTTCGATCTGCGAACGAATGACACTTACGTTACATGAGCCGGATACCATCGAATCGAGTCCTTCACTAAACTCAACCGTAGCAACCCCATTTTCGATTGATACGCTGCGAAGCGTAGTACCCGACGGGATATTCGTTCCAAGTCCACTATCGGCCTCGTCGGTTGACGGACCCTTGAGAAGCTCTTCGAGAGCCGCACGAGCCACAGCCTGCGTGACTGGCACGCGACGCGTGACAGCTGAAACCGCCTTACAGTCACTGGCAGTCGTAGCCGTCGTAAAGAAAGCTTCAACCGTCATGGTTTCAGTATCGGCGAAGTTAACTGCGATCGTAACCTTGTCAACTTCGGTGCCATCCTTGGCGCTGTACTGAAAAACTTCCAGCGTTCCCGTATCTGTAGCCGGTTCGTCATAGCTAGCGGATACTGTGAACTCACCGAATTCGCCAATATCGGGCGCGTCAGCCGTCGCTGTGCCGAGCACAAGCACCGTGCCAGCAGCGTCGGTCAAACGGTAAGCGAACTGATTTTCAAACACCCGAGCTTTGCCCGTGATGACCAAAGGCACCCCCACCTCATCGCTCGGGTCTGGTTCATACACCACTATATTGCCCGAGGCAGAACTGGTTGAAGTATCGTCTCCCTCAAGTTCGTCGCTGTCAGTTTCGACCGGCGGCACAACCTCGTCGTCAACCGGCGCCTGATCGTCGCCCGTATCATCAACCACAGCACCGTTTCCGGCGTTGCCGCCCGAACCGTTCGTATTCGTATCTTTGAGTGCGAGTGACGCGACCAGCGCGATCAGGACGAAGACCATGATCGCGAGAAGAATATTCATGACATGAGAAGTTCGCATATGGCAGCATTACGACACGCGCGTCGCTCCATGTCAACGCGGGCTGTTAATCATTTTCAGGCCGTTCTTCGAGCGTGACCTCAACCGTCTTTTGTTCGCCATCGTGCAAGACTTCTAAAGTGACGGTTTCGCCAACTGATTTATTACGAAGCACATAAGCCAAAGGGTGCTCATTATCAAGCTGCTCACCGTTGACTTTTAGAATAATGTCGTTCTCTTCGAGTCCGGCTTTATCGGCTGGTGAACCTGGAATGACCGCTAGTTCATTGTTGTCGCCGCGTAGGATTATGGCTCCGTAGTCGACCGACAGGTCGTTCGCGCGCGCCATTTCGGGTGTTACGGGAAGGTAGCGCACGCCAAGATAGGCTCGGCTAATTTTACCGGTATCGCGCACAGACTCGACGGTCGAGCTAACTGCATCTGACGGCAATGAGAATGAGATATTCTCACCTTGCATCGAAGTAGCGACGTTGACTCCGATAACCTTACCCGAAAGATCCAGAAGCGGCCCACCGGAATTACCTGGGTTGATGGCGGCATCGGTCTGAATAACGTCATACAGCTGTTCAACGTCGCCCACTGCGTTTGAAGCAGTAACTGAACGAGAAAGCCCAGACACAACTCCAACTGAAACGGTATTACGGAATTCGCCCAGAGCGTTGCCGATAGCTACCACGGTCTGGCCGACTTTGACAGCCTCAGAATCACCGAACTCAAGATAGGTTAAGTTGTCGGCTTCAATTTTTAAGACAGCAATATCGAGCTGCCCATCGCTCGCGATCACTTCTGCTTCATATTCAGTTCCGTCATTCAAGAACACGCTGTAATCAGCCGCCTCATCGCCGACCACGTGCGCGTTAGTCACGAGATATCCGTCGTCGGACACTATAAAACCCGAGCCGCCGCCAATCTCCTTGCGTTCAGTTCCATTTTGACGCTGCATGAGCGGCATACCAAACAGCCCACCAAACGGATTGTATTGTTCCATCTTTGGCACGTCTTTTGAAATCACAATTGAGACGACGGCTGGATTTGCGGCCTCAACCACGCTGACCACATCAGAAGTTTCACCCGTTGAGTCAGCCACCGGCGCAACCGTTTCAGTTATCCCGAGCGCCTCACGCAAAGCGCTGCGCATATCGTCAGTCCCAATAAAACCAAAAATGGCCACACTTATCAGCACACAGCTCACGATGCCACCGAGGAACCCGGCAGTGGCGGCCGGAAGATGAGATTTGATATTTGGCATTTGCATAGCATCATCTATTATGAACCGGTCGATATCCGTGTCAACGGAAAACAGACTTTTCTGCTATGATGACAAAAAAATTACCCGTATGACCGAAAAAGATCTCAAACACAACACGCAAGACGCGACAGAACGCTTGGCACAAGCTATGGAAAGGCAGAACTCGATCGGTTGGCGATTACTACTCGGAATCGTGGCCGGGTTTGGCACCGCCATTGGCGCGCCAATTGTGGCGTCGATTGAGCTCTATATACTGATACAATTATTCCAAACAATCGGCTGGAAGGATACGGTCGACGAATGGAAAGCCGAGATGCGCGCCACAATTTCCGAAGAAGTCCAAACATCACAACAAGAGCTTATCGAAGATGCAACTTCGCGTTTTACACGCTAATACAAGAGTTAGCGCGTAATTTTCTTAAGCTTAACTTCCGTATCAAGTTCCTTCCAAATTTTGGTGTGGCCGAGCATATCACGCGTGAGCGCCAAGATGAGCGGAGCCTTCACCATGCGCATAAAATCACGGCGCTCAGGTGGCAGTGATTCTGAGCTGCGATAATTATCGAGTGTGTCAGCCAATTTGACCGTCCAGGCTTCAAGATCATCAGCGTCTATCAATCGTCCAATCATCTTAACCCAACGCACGGTACCCGACGGAATGTCGTTATCGTGCGTCACTAATTTGACGACGCGCAACGTCCGTTCGCTAAAGCCCATATTGGCTAGATCGCCTATTGTCACTTGGCTATCTTCAACGATATCGTGCAGCAGACCAGCTAAAATCGTTTCGCCGTCAAAACCATGACGACGGAGCGTACCGGCAACATTAAGCGAATGTCTGTAGGCTGGAATTTTACTTCCTTTGCGCGTGCCCTGGATCTGGGTGCGCACCAGTTGTTCGGCTCGTTCCTCCAGAGTTAGGGTTTGCATACAAGGGAGATTAGGTTGAGTAACCATTCAACATACATGAGCCCGGCAAATACGCAAGTCTTGCGGTACAATGCTTTTATCTATGGCCTCTAAACGTACCACTATACTCATTCTAGGTTACGGCGAAATTGGCAGCGCAATTGGCAAAACGCTCGCTCAAAACGCCAAAAATATCATTATTCCCTGGGATAAAAACGTTGATAAAGTCCCAGGACAGCCGCCACTTGAGACGGCCATCAGCCAGGCTGACGTCATCTTCTTGTGCGTACCAACGTGGATCTTGGGAAATGCCATTCAAAGCATCGTAGGAACTTTCAAGCCGGGAACGATTCTGGTGACTGTTGCTAAAGGCTTTGAAAAAGAATCTTGCCGTACGGTGCCTGAAGTTATAGCGCAATCAAACGGCCTACACCCGCATGTTCATCTAGGAGGCCCAATGTTAGCCGAGGAACTCCAGGCCGGAAAACCATCCGCCGCCTTGGCTGCCAGCACCAACGCCAAAGCACGTCGCACCATTGCCTCGCTGTTTAATGCAACTTCGCTCAAAGTTGAAACGTCGCAAGATTTTATTGGCGTGTCGATGGCTGGCGCACTTAAAAACGTTTACGCCATCGGGATGGGCATACTCGACGGACTCGAGCTCGGCGCTAATGCTCGCGGCTGGTATCTAGCTAAAGCGCTCGAGGAAATGCGCCTTATTACCGAGGCTTTCGGTGGAAAAGCTAAAAGCACCGTTGGTCTCGCTGGACTCGGCGATCTCGTAGCCACCGGAACCAGCGAGCATTCAAGTAACTACGCAGTCGGACGTGAACTGGCTCGCGGCGAAGCGCCGTCTAAATCAAGCGAGGGCTTGAATACGTTTCCCTGTCTCTTCAAACGTCTCCCCGAGCTCACATCTACCTTACCGCTACTTAAAGCTATCGACGACATAGTCAATCGACACTCGCTTCCGCGAGAAAGTTTCAACCAAGCTTTTCTGATCAAAAAAAGTACACGCTAACTCCAACCTCCCCCTACCCGTCCTTTGTAAGGAGGGGAAACTAAAAACGGTCGATTCTTTTAAGCGCGGCACGACGCTTACGAAAATCCGGCAAGACTGACTCTACCAAACGCCAAAACTTCGGCGAATGATTCATTTCCAAAAGATGACACACTTCGTGCACGACCACGTACTCAACGAGTTCGATCGGCAAGACTGCTAAACGCGAGTTAAAACTTAACGTCTTCTTTGAAGAACAACTTCCCCATCTTGAACGCTGCGCCCGAATCGAAATGCGAACGCATCTTGCGCCGAGCATTTGGCAGTAGC
>CAYSXU010000038.1:0-9290 GCA_964435095.1 uncultured Gammaproteobacteria bacterium
TCTAATGGCAGGACGAGGGACTCTGAATCCCTTAATCGTGGTTCGAATCCACGTCCCGGAACCAGCCAGTGTTTACCGAGGCTGGTTCAACATGCCGTCCACCAACGGCATGTTGGGGATGTGGATCGTGACGAAGCGGAGCGAGCTTGCTCGCGAGAGCGAGTCGCCATACACCGTCCCGGAACCAACACCGCTGAGTGCGGTCTCATGTATACTGTTATCATTATGCTCCGAAGATTTAACAAGTTTCGTAGGCGACATCAGCTGGTATTTAGTTTGATCGAGCTCTCAGCTCTCGTGTGTTTGTGGCGAGGTATTTGGGGATTGATGGACCTGTATTTCTTTGCGCACGATCCGGCGACGAGCTACACGTTTTCGCTCGCCATTGGTGCTAGCGTCGTCGCTATAACGCACTTCATGGTTAAGAACGTGAAGTAGTTTTGTACTTCTTTTCAAGATAACGCACGAAAGCGTCGGCGGAAAGCTTCTTGCCGGTGACTTTTTTGACGAGTTCTTCGGCAGAATATCGTTTACCGTGAATGTGGATGTTTTCACGCAGCCATTCGCGGATTGGCGCGAGTTTGCCTTGTGTGTATTGCTTTTCAAGTCCGCGGATATCTTTTTGCGCCTGCTCGTAAAGCTGTGCCGCGTACATATTGCCAAGAACGTAGGTGGGGAAGTAGCCAATCATGCCGCCTGACCAGTGCACGTCTTGCAGAACGCCAAGTTTATTGTTTGGAACATCAACGCCAAGATACGCTTTCATTTTTGCATTCCAAATTGCTGGAAGCTCGTCGACGTCAATCTTGCCTTCAATCAAGTCCTTCTCAATTTCAAAGCGCAGAATTACGTGGAGGTTATACGTGACTTCGTCAGCCTCGGTGCGAATAAGGGACGGTTGAACGTGATTGACGTACGCCAGGAATTGGTCGAGTGTGAACTTTTTAAGTTGCTTAGGGAACGTAGCTTGAAGATGCGGAAAGAAGTACGTCCAAAAGCCTTTGCTCTTCCCAATCATGTTCTCCCAGACACGTGATTGCGATTCATGAATGCCTAGCGAAATTGATTCAGAAAGCGCCGTGCCAAAGTGTTCAATAGGGAGCCCTTGTTCGTACAGTGCGTGTCCGGTTTCGTGGATGGTGCTGCCGACTGAGTATATGGGATCTTCTTCGCGGAAACGCGTTGTCATGCGAACGTCTTCTGGATGAAAGTGGATTGTGAATGGATGCGAGCTTACATCAAGTCGGCCGCGGTCAAAATCAAATCCCATCGTCTTAGCGACGAACGTGTTGAACGTGCGCTGGTCTTCGATCGCGTATCGGCCTTTGGGAAGCGTTGGTGCTTTGCGCTGATGTTGTACAAGCGGGATAATGCGTTCTTTAAGTTCGTCAAAAAGTTTCGTGAGACGGTCGCTTGTCATGTCTGGTTCGTACACATCAAGCAGCGCGTCGTACGGCGACTGCGTGTAGCCGACGAGCTTAGCCTCTTTGCGCTTGAGCGCAACGATTTTTTTCAGATGTGGTGCGAACATGCCAAAGTCGTTTTTCTCGCGAGCCTTTGCCCAGATGGTTTGCGCCTCTGAACACACGACTGACATCTCTTCGACAAACGCTTTAGGCAACTTCTTTTCACGGTCGTACGCACGCAGCACGTCGCGTACAACCACGGCTTCCGCCGTCTTTCCTTTGGCGACGGTTTTGCGCAGACGATCAAGCAGATGTTTGTCGTTCGTCGACAAGAACATGTCGTGCAAAAGCCCGCTCATATAGCCGAGCGTTTTTGCGCGCATGGCTGAGCCTTTTTCTGGCATGTACACCTCCTGATCCCAATGGAGTACCGACATAGCGGATCCCAGGTAATTGAGCTCAATAAGTTTATCGACAAGTTTGCCGTAATCAGCGTTTTTCATAGGATTGTCATTCTGAGCGCAGCGAAGAATCTTGCGCGAGCTTATCACAAACCTTACTGAACTTGACAATTCCCGCAGAGTCCGTACGTTGAGAATATCGTTTTAACTTCTGTCTATGATTATCGGACGAGTCATGAAGGGCGACGGTATTGCTGGCAAAATTTTGGGTGTTCCTACGGCAAACTTGGACGCGATGGTGATGCGCGAGCGCGGTGTTTACGCGGCTCGAGTGCGTTTTGACGCACAGGAATTTGATGCGCTTGTGCGCGTTCAGCCTGATAAAACCGAAGTCCATCTCTTAGATTATAAGGGTAACTTATTTGGTCGTGAGCTGCATGTTGAGCTGTTGCAGAAGGTAGGTGAACTCAGTCAGCGACGCGACGAAGCTGGCATGCGCGCAAAGATTCAAGACGATGTGGAGCGCGTACGCCAATTCTTGTATGGCGCGTTCGGCGGATCGCAATACGCGTAGCCGTCAACACAACGAAGAACACAAAAGGCTCCGTGCGAGCCTTTTGTTGTGCAACCAAACCTGTTATTCGATCATCTTTTTCTTTGAGAGCTTGAGTCCCTTCTTTTTCTTGGCACGGCGCTCAATAAAGTCGACAACTCCGCCCGCAACGTTCACGCCTGAAGCTTTGCTGATGCCTTCAAGCCCCGGATTTGAATTCACTTCAATGATTTTTGGTCCTCGCTTGGTGCGCAAAATGTCGACGCCTGAGATATCGAGCCCAAGAACTTGCGACGCTTTAATGGAAAGCTTCTTTTCTTCGTCGGTAAGAGTGACGGTGCCAACCGATCCGCCTTGGTGAAAGTTCGCTCGGAACTCGCCGCTCTTGGCTGATCGCTCCATGGCGGCAACGATCTTTTTCCCGGTGATGAAGACGCGAATATCTTTACCTTGTGCTTCCTCGATATACTCTTGCAGCTTTACCGGGCCGTGTTCCTTTTTTGTAAGATAGTCGACGATCGGCTTGAGCGAACGGAGTGACTCCGCAATGAACACGCCCGTGCCGTGCGTGCCGTAAATGGTTTTAATGATGACCGGAAAGGTGAATTCTTGTGCGGCCGACTCAAGCATAGCTACGTCGCCGAGTACGTGTGTTTTTGGGACTGGCAGTCCGAAATGATCTAGCATCTGAAGCGTGCGAATTTTGTTCTTGGCTCTAAAGACGCCGATGTAACTGTTGATGACGTGGAATCCGGCCAGCTGGAATTGTTTGATGACCGAAGCGTTGACGCTCGGATCAGCGGTGAAGCCGGGACGTACCAAAATAATGTCGAAATCGTTTTTATCGATTACTTTTCCATTGTAGGTTAGCGTTTTGCCGTTGCCGAAAACCAGACCGACTTGGCCAGCGTAGAGCACTTTGACTTCATGTCCGCGGCTGCGCGCTTCGTCCATGATCATGCGCGTGCCGATAGCGATTTGCTTCTTGCCGAAAACGAACGTGAGGATTCCGATGCGCATAGATCAAGCGAAAATACATATCCAGTCTACGAGGCCAAATGGTAGAGGTCAAGGACTGAGCTACGCATCTGAGGTTTGCGGTACATTCACTTCAGCCAGGACTGCCAAGAGTTCGTCTTTTGTCTTAGCTATCATCATCCGTTCGCGCAGGCGTTTGAAGCTAGGGATACCTTTAAAGTACCACGAAAGATGTTTGCGAAATGTATTGACGGCCTGCTCGCCGTATTGTTCGAGGTGGAGGTTAAGGTGCAGGCGGACGACGTGTAGTCGTTCTTCGAGTGAAATCTCGTCAGGTGTTTTGCCGGCGGCGATGTCGTTGAACTGTTTAAAGATCCACGGATTGCCCAGTGCGCCGCGAGCGATGAGGACGCCATCGCAACCGGAAGCCTCAAGCGCTTTAGGAATAAGTGCCGCTTGATGAACGTCGCCGTTCACAAGCACGGGAATAGCAACACGCTTTTTGACTTCACCAACCATCTGCCAATCCGCAACGCCCGAGTAGCCTTGCGCTTTGGTGCGGCCGTGAACCGTCAACGCATCAGCGCCTGCATCCTCGAGAATCTTTGCGAACTCAAGCGCTTCAGTCGGCTCGCTCCAGCCAAGGCGAATTTTGACGGACAGCGGAACGGTGATGACCTTTTTCATTTCGCGAACAATCTGCGCGGCGAGTTGTGGTTCCTTCATGAGTGCAGCGCCGTTGAAGTTGTGCACGATTTTGTAGACGGGGCAGCCCATGTTGATATCAAAGCCTTCGGGGTGGTGCTGTGCCTCGATGATGCGCGCGGCTTCAGCCATGGTTGCCGGATCGCTGCCGAAAATTTGTTGCACAAGCGGACGTTCGTCGGTATGAATTTCCGTCATGTCGAGCGTCTTGTTGTTGCCGCGTACGACCGCTTCGCTTGAGACCATTTCTCGGAACACGATAGGCGCTGCTTCAGCGGAAACCGAACGGATGACTCGGCAAAATGCTGAGTCGGTCATGTCGGCCATCGGCGAAAGCGCGATGATCGGTCGGGGGAGTCGTCGCCAATCAAGTTGCATAGTAAGGCGAGACTATATCCACTGTTGGCGAATTATTCAAGTTGGTACAATACGCCGGTATGATTGAAAATCTCCAATTTTCCGAAGAGGAAATCTTTGAACGTTTGGTTGAGGAAGGTATGGCCGCTGGTGTGGTGACGGAAGAAGGTTATCATTCACTAGTTGAGGGCATGCTAGAAGACATGCTGGATATGGGCGAGGTGAGTGACGACCAGAACATGGAAGGCCACGAAACCAATCTGAAGTCGCGGTGGCCAGAGTATCGTGCGCGTTTGACTGCTGAAGGAAATGAATAATTTGTCGTGTCTCGTCATTGCGAGCGAAGCGAAGCAATCTTGGCACCACCTCGAGCGAATGCGAGAGGTCGGCTCCCGTGACACGTCACTTGCGAGCGACGTGTCGTGAACTGATAGGGGCTACCGATCCCTCACATGCGTTCGGGATGGTGAAACTGGATTACTTCGTCGTCCCGATGACCACGACTCCTCGCAATGACGAGACCCTTTGAGCGTATGCGCATTACTTTCTACGGTGCGGTTGAAGACGTCACCGGAAGCTGTTTTTTGGTTGAGTCAAATGGGAAGCGTGTGCTCGTCGACTGCGGCATGCATCAAGGTGAACGCCTGTGTAGTACACGCAACGCCGAACCGTTCGGGTTCGACCCAGCGTATATCGACGCCGTCCTGATTACGCATGCGCATTTCGACCACACTGGACGTCTACCAGATCTGGTCAAACAAGGTTATCATGGACCGATTTTTATGACAGCGCCGACGGCTTCGTTAACCGAGATCATCTTGTCAGATTCAGTCAATGTAATGCGTGAGAATGCGCAGCGTTGTGGCGACGTGGCTTTGTATGGGCTAGCTGAGTTGAAGTCCATGATGCAGCAGATTGAAACCATTGGTTATCATACGAGCTTTGAAGTCGTTCCCGGCTTTAGCGCCATGTTTCATGACGCAGGACACATTTTAGGTTCGTCATATATTTCGCTTGATACGGCTGACGGACGCGTTGTGTTTAGTGGGGATTTGGGAAATGACGATGTGCCAATTTTACCGCCAACGGATCCTTTGCACAGAGCTGATTTTGTAGTTTGCGAATCGACTTACGGCGACAAGGAGCATGAACCTGTTTTCGTACGCGGTCCTAAGCTCGCGGCTTTCGTCAAAAAAATCATTGGTCGTAAAGGTACGCTCATCATTCCAGCTTTTTCGGTTGAGCGTACTCAGGAATTGTTGTACGAGCTTGATCAACTCTTGGTGAAGGGTGAAATTCCATCTGTTCCGATTTACCTTGATAGTCCTTTGGCTATCCGCGCCACCGAACTGTATCGACATTTTAGAGAGTATCTACAGTTTGAGCATCCCGCTGCGCCAGGTCCAGATGGTGATTTTTTCTCTTTTCCGACGCTGCGCGAAACACTATCCAGTGAGGAATCAAAGACTATTAACGACGATAAACGTCCAAAAATCATTATTGCTGGGAATGGCATGATGACGGGCGGACGCGTGCTGCATCATTTGAAGCGTTACTTAAACGATGAACGAGCGGGTGTGTTAATTATTGGTTTCCAGGCTCCGCATACACTCGGACGAAAGATTCAAGAAGGCGTCGAAAGTGTAAAAATCTATAACGACACGGTGGCTGTGCGAGCGAGTGTTGAGCGTATTGAGGCCTTTTCGGCGCACGGTGATCAAAAGAAACTAACTAGATGGCTCAAGCCCGAGGAAGGTACGATTAGAAAAATATTTTTAGTCCACGGCGAAAATCCGGTCAAAGAGGCGTTTGCAAAACACCTCGAGGCCGAACTCGACGCCGAGGTGATTATTCCGCGGGAACACCAGGTTGTTGAATTGCACGCGACAGTGCACTCATGAGCGCTACCATCCCGAACGCATGTGAGGGATCGGCTCCCGTGATTACGGGCTACCGACCTCTCGCATTTGCTCGAGGTGGGCACACTACTCATCGCCAAGCGCCCACTCGTAAAACTCTGCAGCAGCTGACGCTTCTGGAGTAAAGCCCGTTGTTGTGACGGGTTTTGTGTTATCTACGGTGTCCATGCTTATGGCAGCGTTGTGTTCGAGAGCTAGCGTGACGTTGCCGTGCGTATATGCGCCGGTTCCGTCGATAAGCACGGCGTCGAAGGTGTGGAGCCAGCTGTAATTGACAGCTGTCGCTTTTCCATCCACGTCAATCCGTGCTTCGCGCGCGCTAACCGCAGCTTTGCAATCGACGACAATCCGGCCAGCGATGAGTGCAAACTCAGTTTCGTCCTCTTGCGCATTCACGATGGTCACGTTCGAGTTCTCATCGAGCCAGATGCTACACGGATAGTCGTAGTCGTACGTTTTGAATTGTCGCATGTAAGATCCGGTCTCAAGTGTGTCGCCTCGGTTGAAGCTATCTGGTCCGGTATTCGCCGGTTCGCCTTGCGGTGTGACGGTCTCAACGGCGAGAAACGTTGCCTCTGGTTTGTATCCTTCGCCGCCTGCCCAGCTAGCCTCAAAGCGCAATCCGATGAGCATTATAAACACGATAACAGCGATCGTGATGGATAGATGCTTTGGTGTGATTGCGTGTCGCATGAGGACAGTATGACTTGCTAGGAATAATTCGTGAAGATCTAGTACATTCTTTAGCCGTTGATAACTGATAAGATCGCGCATGCAGATTGTGGTATCTTGTCGCTGAACTAACCCTTTCATATGGCTCTTCTTGAATTCTACGGTGAAACTTGTCCGCACTGTGTTGAGATGCATCCCATGGTTGAGAAGCTTGAAAAAGAGCTTGGCGTGACGGTCGAGAAGTACGAGGTGTGGAATAACGAAGAGAACGCCAAGAAGCTTGAAGAGCTTGATCGCGGACTATGTGGTGGCGTGCCTTTTTTCTACAACACTGAGAATGAAAAATTTATCTGTGGATCAACAGATGAGGCTGGTTTAACGGCGTGGATGAAGGGGGAGTAGCGTCAATCTCCTTACTCCAATCGGCTCAACCAGCGAGTATCGACCTCAACGTGTAACTGAAGAAAGTATTTTTTACCAGTCACAGCTTCGAGCTCTTTTCTGGTTGACGATCCGATTTCTTTGATGCCTCGTCCGCCAGCGCCGATGATCATCGGCTTGTAGCGTTCGTTGTTGGTGTAAATAGTGGCGTCTACAAAGACTGTATTGTTGGGTTGGATGTCGATCGAGTTTACATCGACATGCGTGGTGTAAGGAACTTCTTCGCGTAAACGCAGAAAAAGTTTCTCGCGGATAAGTTCGGCTAGCCATTCCTCGTTGGCTAAGTTGGTAAGCTGGAAGGCTGGATAGAGGAATTCACCTTCTGGAAGTTTTTCAAAAATCCACTTGATGACCAAGTCGGTATTTTTGTTGGTCATGGCAGAGGCTTCGACGAAATTATCAAAACGGTCAGCTAGATCGCGATAATAATCGACGTACTTGGCGTCGCGCGGTTTGTCCATTTTATTGATGACGAGAAGTTTTGGCTTGTCGATGTTTTCGATCATGCGCAGCGCCTGTTTCTCCTCGTCGCCAATCGAGCGCGTCGGATCAGCTACATAAATAATCGCTTCGACGTCGCGTAGTGACTCTTTTGCGTAGTTGGCGAGTTTTTTGGTGAGTGGATCGCGTGCGACCTGCATTACACCAGGTGTGTCGATGAAGACCGCTTGGCCAAGGTCGTTGGTTAGAATGCCCTGAATTGGGCGACGGGTTGTTTGAGGTTTTGGTGTGGTAATTGCCACCTTCGAACCGACTAAAGAGTTGAGTAACGTCGATTTACCAACGTTGCTGCGTCCGATGATCGCAATCATGCCTGATTTCATAGGTAATCGCGTCATGCTGACGCACCAAAGATAAGGCGCTAACGATAGCGTAAGAACGACGATTCGTCAATGATTATGCTTTGCTTAAACTAAATCTCAATGAGGCTGCCTGAGTCATTGAGAGTTATGAAAGGGGGTGAAGTGAGTGTGGTCGGAGTGAATTCAAAGATGGTTGTGATGAGGGTGATGGTGGCAGCCTTAACTATTTGGCTAAGTATTAGCAAAAGGAGGAGAGTAGGCGTACGAAAAATGAGCGAGGTACAAATGTAACCTCAAGGTTACATTTCATGCTCAAAAAGCCCTTATTTTAGAAAGCAAAATGTAACCTAAAGGTTACATATGCAAAAAGCTGAAATTGGGATGTGTTCGGTCGGTTGACAGACCGTTTGAGTGGCCTCTTTCCCGTTCCTTTCCCAACTCTTCCCTGGTTTTTCCTTAACATTTCACCGTCCCTTCACGCCCCCTCACTTTTTAACTGCCTCACTTCAGGCTTGCGATTCTTCCGACTTTCGTACAAGTGATGTGACGAGTTCAACGTGCGGCGTGTGTGGGAACATGTCGATCGCGCGCATTGTCTCCACGTCGTAATACTCTTGAAGCATGACGAGTTCGCGAGCAAAATTTTTGTAGTTACAAGAAACGTATACGATGCGTTCTGGTTTGGCGGCAATTACATCTTGAAGTGCCTTATCGTGCATACCTTGGCGTGGTGGGTCGAGGATGACGACGTCGGCGCCGATTGATTTCCAGTCATACTCTTCGGTTTTGGCATCGTGGAATTCAACGTCAACGTTGTTGAGTTCGGCGTTCACACGAGCGTCTTTAATGGCATCAGGAACCATCTCAACGCCAATGGTGCGTTTTGCTTCCTTGGCCATGGCGACCGCGAAGAAGCCTGTGCCGCAGTAGAGATCGAGAAGAGTTCGGTCTGTCAGATCGCCGGCGAATTCACGCACCGTCGATAAAAGCATGGGTGAAGCGTACGAGTTTGTTTGGAAGAAAGCGTTCGGTGAGAGCTGATATTTTACGCTCTC
>CAYSXU010000039.1:0-8804 GCA_964435095.1 uncultured Gammaproteobacteria bacterium
TACGTAAGGATTCAACGACGTACAAGCAAGCATTTGGCATCGAACTGTCGGCAGAGAACAAAAAGATACTGTATGTTCCCGAGGGATTTGCGCACGGTTTTTATGCGCTTGAAGATTGCGAATTACTCTACAAATCATCTAACACGTTCGATAAAGCTCTTGATACTGGCGTCGCGTGGAACGATCCTGAGTTTAACATCGTTTGGCCGCTTGAAGGCGAACCGATATTGTCTGAACGCGACCAGACGGCGCCGAGATTTTCAGACCTAGAGCTCGATTTCAAGCTCTAGTTAACACATTTATGAGGCTTTTGTTGACCGGTGCGAACGGCATGCTTGGTCAGGAGTTGAGGCGAATTTTTTTACGCGAGGGATACGAGGTTATTGCGACTGATCGCGAGGCACTCGACATTACCGATCGTGAACAGGTTTTGCAGAAAGTTCGCGATGTAGCTCCGTCGCTCATCATCAACGCCGCGTCTTATAATCTGGTCGATAAGGTCGAAGACGAGACTATTTTTCCGATGGCTTACGCGATCAACGCGCAAGGTCCGCGCAATCTCGCGCAAGCGGCGCGTGAACTTGATATTCCTTTTGTACATTACAGTACCGATTACGTGTTCGCCGGCGATAAATTTGAAGGTTATCGCGAAGACGACTCAGTCAGCCCGCTGTCAAAATACGGAGAAACTAAAGCGGCTGGAGAGCGTTTGGTTGAGGAGGTTGGTGGTAAATCATATATCTGCCGTTTATCAAAACTTTTTGGAAATCCTGGTGCTGGAACCGGTTCGAAGGAAAGCTTTGTGTCTCTCATGTTGCGTTTAGCGAAAGATAAGCCTGAGCTATCGATCGTTGACGAGGAACTGGGTTGTCCAACGTATGCGGTAGACTTAGCTGAGGCGACCTACAGGCTTATAACCGGCGATTATGCGCCTGGCATTTATCATCTCGTGAACAGCGGCGAGCCAGTAACTTGGTATGCTTTTGCACAAGAGATCTTTGCGCTAGCTGGTGTTACGACTCCACGTAAGCCGGTGCCGTCATCGGCCTATCCCCGTCTCGCCAAGTTGCCAAAATATTCGGTGTTACTCAACACTAAATTTCCGCCGCTGCCTGATCGTCGATCTGCGCTCAAGGCTTATTTAGAAGATAGACTATGAGGCCAGCATATCTTGCAGGTGCCGTCATTACGTTCGTCGCTTTGCTGACCACGGTCGGCCTCTTGTCTTGGAAAGGCTATATTCCGACTCCTTGGACGGCTACTGAACAGGCACAGCGAGCTTCTTCGTTAGCTCCGAATGATTGGCTTCGTTATACGACAGAGATTTGGTCGATAGCTTTTCCGCCCGATTGGCAAGCATCTGCAGAATCGGCGGAAAGCGTCGTGTTCGCTTCGAACAATGACGTCGAGCACGCTCGATTGACCGTGGTCGAATCAGATGAGTCGTTTGTAGCTATTAAAAAAAATTACGAGACAGACGGTCTGGTTTTTCGCTCGACTGAGATTTCGTTGGCTAATTATTCAGCGGTCAAATTTGAATACGGATCAGGGCGTGTAGATTACGTTATCGATTATCCAAGCCGCGTCGTACTGCTCATGACTGACTTCCCAGACAGTAACGAGGTTGGAATCATGTTGGCGACGTTTGGATTTTTGAAATAAACTTATTTTACGAGCTTCAATCGGTAAATTCCTGCTAGGTCGCCTTGAGAGCCTAAGAAATAGGCGTTTCGGCCGCTTTGATCGATCCATAAGTCGCTCACATCAACGTCTTGCGCGAGGGTGGTGGTTACGCGAGTCGTCACCATTTGGCGGTCAATGGCCACAACGGAATCATGGGTGGCCACGAATAGCACTTGGCCATCTGGATGCCAGTCGATAGCTGTGATTGGCGTGCTTTGGCGCGTAATGAACATGCGTTGACCGTTGCTTGGATTGACTGTAGCAAGTTCGTAATGGTCGCTAGCTAGGAAAAGATTAAGTTCATCTGACCAAGCCAATAAGCCAACCGGTAAATCGATGCTAGCTACGGCATCGGTGGCGAGCGTCAAACGATAGACGTGTCCGCGTTCGTCGTTGAAGAGCGCTATCTGATCATCGCGATAAAGCACGTTATAGCTACCAAGCGGGAGTAGAGTTACTGGCGTGTCGGCGGTGTTGGTAGAGCGGTGTAGTTCAATGTTGGCTCCATTGTCGACAAAAGAATATTCTGGCAATAGATTGAGAGCCGAAATCAATGTATCTTGAGACAATGCATTGCCGCTCTCGACATTCCAGCCGGCGACCGGCAAATTTTCATCAACTACAACGATGGCCGTTCCGTCGTTTGTCCAGACGATTGAGGGATCTTCCCAAACGCCCAGAGTTGTTTCGGCAAGTTGACGCTCCGAGCGTGAAGCAATGTCGTACAACCAAACTTCACCGATGACGTCAGCGTTCTCAACGAACATGGCCACCATGCGTCCGTCCGGTGAAACTGCGGCAGAGGTGAACTGCTCTTCGAGTAACAGCTCCGGTTCTGCGTCAGCCAAAAGTGTGGCGCTGATGTAGGCAGTGCGTCCGCTTTCAACCGTGATTTCCTGTGTCCAGGAATGGTAGTTTTTACGTTCAAGGCTGATTGAGTAAGTACCCGGCATGAGACGCTTGATCACAAGCGGCGAGCGCTCTGCTTCAAGCTGTCCGTTAATACGGATAGAAGCACCTCGCGGGTTAGTGGAAATTGCAACCACGCCCGTACGTTGGAGGCGTCCGGAAGTCGAATTGTAACGGTAACCAGCCGTATACAATACGACGGTCGGTGCTGCTACCACAAAAAGTGCAGTAAACAGCCAGAAGAGTGCTTGGCGGGCGCGAAGATGCATGGGAAAAGTATAGCAGAACAATTAGCTCCCTGATCTTTTACCTTTGTCCTCCATGTGTTACGATAGAATCCGTATGCTACGTGCCTTTAGGCCTTCCTCGCCTCTATCTGCACCTCTTCGCGCGCTACTCATCTGCTTGGGCGCTTCGGCTCTCGTTGTGGTGGGTTACTTGGTGGGCGTTGAGGGACAACTTAGCGAAAGTTCGAGCAATAATGACCGCGTAATCAATCTCAATGATGAGCCGTCTTGGGTTCCAGAAGAGCTTGATTTTGAGACCTTTTGGGACGTTTGGAAGCTTGTGCGGACGAATTATGTCGACCAACCGGTGTCTGAGCGAAACCTTTACTACGGCGCATTGCAGGGCATGTTGTGGTCGCTTGAAGATCCATACTCGACGTACTTCACGCCTGCTGAAGCCGAAGAGTTCAATCAAGAGCTGGCAGGTAGTTTCTTTGGAATCGGCGCTGAGATCGGCATTAAAGACGAACAGATTGTAGTTATAGCGCCGTTGCCGGAAACCCCAGCGCAGCGGGCCGGTGTTCAAGCAGGTGACGCCATTGTCGCAATTGATACTTTGTCGACGGTGGGTATGACGACGACTGATGCGGTAGAGAAAATTCGTGGCGAAAAGGGTACCAATGTCACTTTGACGCTGGTGCGTGACGGTGGCGAACCATTTGACGTGACTATCATTCGAGATGAAATTGTCGTTAAGAGTGTGACGTCGGAAATTCGCGCAGATAACGTCGGCATTATCACGGTCTCGATTTTCAACGACGATACGGCTGACTTATTCGAGGCGGCCGCCGATGAAATGATCGAGAATAACGTTAGTGGACTCGTGATTGATCTGCGCAACGATCCAGGTGGGCTCTTGGACGCCGCAATCGATGTTGCTAGCTATTGGATTGACGATGAAACAGTGGTTATTGAAGAGATTCGTGGTACGCGTGACGAATACGCTGGTTCAAGCGGTTCGGCTGTCTTGGCTGATTTTGAAACGGTCGTACTTGTGAACGGTGGGTCAGCTTCGGCTTCGGAGATTTTGGCCGGAGCCTTGCAGGATTATCGCGAAGCTACAATTGTTGGTGAGCAGACGTTTGGAAAGGGTTCGGTCCAGGAGTATCACGAGCTGCCAGACGGTAGCGCTGTAAAACTTACCGTGGCACGTTGGTTGACACCGCTCGGTCGTTCAATTGATCATGTAGGTATTGCTCCGGATGTTGCTGTTGAATTCACTGAAGAGGATTATCATGCCGGGAAAGATCCCCAACTCGATGCGGCGGTCAATTTCCTCGCGACGCACTAGCGGTAGCAAGGAACGCCATAGAACCGAGGTATCCTCGGGTGGTCTTGTATTTAGACGAAGTTCGCGCGGTATCCAATTTGCCATGGTTAAGGATTCATATGGTAAATGGGCCTTTCCTAAGGGTCACCTGCGTAGCGGCGAGTCGTTGCGTGACTGTGCTGTGCGCGAAATTAACGAAGAAATGGGACTAACCGGACTTAAACACTTGGCGCGTCTCAGTACTATTGACATTTGGTTCAGGGACAGGTTTGTTCATAAAGGGAAGCTGGTGCATAAATACATTCATTACTTTTTATTTGAAGCACCGGAAAATGCGGCTTTGCAAAAGCCTAAACCGGTCGCTAAAGGTGAGACTATTCGGGCGGTGGCTTGGGTTCCGGCTGACGAGCTCTTGGGTCGATCGAGTTATCGCGATATGATTGTCATCATTAAGAAGGCACTTCGACTATGCAAATTATCCTCCTTGACGATGTCCGAGCGCTCGGGCGCAAAGGTATCGTCGTCGACGTTCCCGAAGGCTACGCCAGGAATTTCCTCTTCCCCCAACATCTCGCCGTAGAAGCGAGTCAAAAAACTCTCTACGAGAAGCAGGAGCGTGAAAACACGCAGAAGAGCAGAGTTAAAAAAGACGAGAAACAAGAGCGTCATCTGGCTGAACAGATTGACGGTCTTGAAGTAGTCATTGCGGCCAGGGCTGAAAAGGGAACCTTGTACGCCGCTGTCGGTCCAAAAGACGTAGCCGTCGCGCTTAAAGAGGCTGGCTACAAAGTAAATCCAGATTTTATAGAAATGGATCCTATCAAGGATATTTGTACCTCAGAAGTGACGGTGAATTTCCCTTCAGGTTTCGAAGCGGTCATTAGCGTCGCAGTTGAGGGTAAGTAGCGTTGACGCGAGCTTCCGGCTGCGTCAAACTGTGCGAGTGAAATACCGAAGGAACAGCATAGCGTCCGCACAGCCGATCAGTTCGACCGGCCGTGTGCGAGTCGCTCTCAAGTTTTATTGAACAGACGGCGCTTTGGCGTCGTCTTTCGTTATTATGAAACATCGCTATATTTTCGTGGTGGGCGGCGTGATGAGTGGCGTAGGTAAGGGGACGTCGGTGGCGTCGCTTGGACTGACGCTCAAATCCAAAGGTTACAACGTGACGGCTATCAAGATTGATCCGTATGTGAATGTCGATGCGGGAACCATGAATCCGGTTGAGCACGGCGAGGTGTTCGTGACGGTTGACGGCGACGAGACCGATCAAGACATTGGAAACTACGAACGTTTTCTTGACGAGAACATTACGAAAATTAATTACATGACGACAGGACGCGTGTACCTGTCGGTGATTGAGCGTGAACGTCGGGGTGATTATCACGGGAAGTGCGTGGAAGTGGTGCCGCGTGTGCCTGAGGAAGTGATTGCGCGCATTGAGGCTGCGGCCAAGCAAGCTAAGGCGGACTTTGTGCTCATTGAAATCGGTGGAACGGTCGGCGAATACGAGAACATCTTATTCCTCGAGGCGGTGCGCATGATGAAGTTGCGCGATCCGGATGCGGTGCGCACGGTGCTCGTCAGCTATCTACCCGTTCCTCCGTCAATCGGCGAAATGAAAACAAAGCCGACGCAGCACGCGGTGCGCGAGGTGAATCGCATTGGTATTAATCCTGATTTTCTTGTGTGCCGATCCGAAGTTGCGCTCGACGAACCACGACGTGAAAAGCTCAGTCGATTCTGCGGTGTGCCGTCAAAACATATCATTACGGCGGAGAACGTTAAATCGATTTATGAGGTTCCAGTGGCTTTTGAAAATCAAGGGTTTGCCGATACGGTTCTTAAGTCGTTCAAACTGCGACCGAAAAAGAAGGATCTCATCGAGTGGCGCAAATTGCTTGATCGGATCGCGAACGTTGAGCGCGAAGTGCGCATTGGTGTGATTGGCAAGTATTTTTCGACCGGAGATTTTATCCTCTCTGACGCGTATCTTTCTGTTCTTGAGGCGATTAAACATGCCGCTTGGGCGACCGGGCAGAAGCCGGTGATTGAGTGGTTGAACAGCGAAGCGTACGAGAAGGATCCGAAGAAGTTGAGCGAGCTTGCGAAGTTTGACGGGATATTGATTCCTGGTGGTTTCGGCTCGCGTGGCATCGAAGGTAAAATCGCCGCGATTAACTATGCGCGTAAAAAGAAGATTCCGTATCTTGGATTGTGCTACGGCATGCAATGCGCGGTGATTGAGTTCGCGCGCACTGAGCTTGGTTGGAAGGACGCTAACACAGCCGAGATTGATCCTGAATCATCTCACCAAGTCATTCATTTGATGGACGACCAAACCGAGAAACTGAAAGGGAAAGGCGTAGGGGGAACGCTGCGTCTTGGTGCGTATCCGTGTAGTCTTGCGAAGGGAACTGCGTCGCGCAAGGCTTATGGCGAGGACAAAATCTCAGAACGTCATCGTCATCGATATGAATTTAATAACGAGTATCGCGCCGAGCTCGAAAAGGCGGGTCTTGTAATTGCTGGTACGTCGCCGGACGATCGTCTAGTCGAAATCGTCGAGGTGAAAGATCATCCGTTTTTTGTCGGCGTGCAATTTCACCCGGAGTTCCAATCGAGGCCATTGTCACCGCATCCGTTGTTCGTGGAGTTTTTGAAGGCGGCAAAAAAGATTAACGCTGATTAGGGACTGATTAACGCTGATAAAAGAAAAAGCTCGAGATTTCTCTCGGGCTTTTTCTGCGTAAATCAGTCGTCCAATTCGCGTCAATTATGCTACCGAAACGTACGTTCGGAGCTTGAGAGCGCCCGTGAAGTCCGGAGACTGCTTCTTCATGAACTTTACGACGCCGTCTTTCATGGCATAGACCGTGTAGTCTTTGCCGACTTTCACGTTCTTGCCTGGGTGGATTTTGGTGCCACGCTGGCGGACGATGATTTCACCGGTTTTGACGGTGGTGCCATCTGAACGCTTTACGCCGAGGCGCTTTGGCTGCGAATCGCGGCCGTTGCGGGTAGAACCTTGAGCTAGTTTATGTGCCATACTGGAGGGATAGAATGAGTGACAGGTTAGCGGAAATCGTTGGGGGAGTCAAGGGGAGTGTGGGGAAGCTTGTCTTGTAGACGAGGTGGTGGATATTTGCTAAGGTTCGTTTGGTTTTAAAAGGAGGGTCATTGGCAAAGCCCGCGAATCCCGCGTTGTACCTTCGTCAACAGGCTGAGTCATTGGCGGCCTTGGTTCTGGACGCTGGCGAGGAGATCGTTCGGCTGTTTCCAGATAATCATCATGCCAATTGGGCTGTCGTCAACCTGAAAAAGGGGCCCGATCACGAGTTTTGGACTGGGGCGGCGCAGACCGTTATTCTCCTGGCGTTCGATATTGTGATGACTGACGGGAAGCTGGATACGTTCAGGGTGGCGCGCGCTGTACGTAATCAATCGATCGCTGATCTCGTGGACTACCTCAGGAAGCTGCATGATCCTGTTTGGCTGTGGGCACTCAGTGAGGTTGATGAATTTACATACAAGGTGGAGCTATTCAATCGCAATTCAGCGCCGCCATGACTTTCGTGTGCCCTCCTATGTGGCCAGGAGGGCTTTTCGTTTAGTGAATCAAGGTAGGTGGGGTGGATACGAAAAAGCCCGCACCCCTGCGACTGCAAGGGTACGGGCCAAGATTAGCGGCGCTTACGGCGCTTGGGAACTGGTTCGGTGGTGGGTCCTACGATTTCCCTGTAGAGCGCGCCGACTTCGCGCATCAGACTGTGTTCCGGGTAGAAGCCAAGCTCCAGGCGTCCACCGTGTCGGCTCCACGACTTGAACGCGTCGGCACGTTGTGCAGTCCTCGTGTACCAGGTCATCATCGATCTCAGGTTGGTCCTGATTTCGAGTTCGCTCATGGTTTCTTTTAGAGCGAGCATGACGGCCGCTGGTTCGAACACGAGGAGAAACTCCAGTCGCTCCTCGGTGTTTAGGCCGAGCCAGATGCGTGATTGTGCAGCGTGGTGGTAGCTGTAGGACTGGATCAGCTGCTTCAGCGATCCCTTTGGGATGGGGCGCGGCAGCTTGCTAATCACTACCTTGATCACCTCTACTGTCTGGATCGCGGAAGCGATCGTGTCAAACAGATCGAATGTGTTGAGTGTCCACGTTGCACCTGTGGCGGCGAGGACGAGCGCGGGTTCTGCCTGTATCGGTAAACGAAACTCGGCGATTTTCAAGACGAGCTCGGATTTGCTCTCCCAGGAAACACGTGCGAAGAGCGTCAGAAGTAGCGTGTCGGCGTCCGGCACCGTGACCATGTTGTTGATGAGCTTTTGGAGCTCACTAACCTTGCGGTCAATGTCCCTCGAACCTCGGATCATGGCCTCGAGGTCGACGGTCTCCACGAATGCAACGCGTTCGGCCTCGGGCCACTGCGCGAAGCCTTCCGTATGGCGAATCGTAGCCTCGAGCGATCGAGCGAGTTTGGCTTCTTCCCACGGGGCGTGTGTTGCTACCCTCGCATCGATCAATCGAACGCTCTCTAATCCCGATATGTGCAAGAAGAGGCGCGAACGCCAGAACTGATCGATCTCCTCGGGCGTTGGCGCGTCGGCATCGCTCGTGTTGACGAGGAACTTCCACGCTTCTTTGCCGAGTCTGCTCAC
>CAYSXU010000040.1:0-4212 GCA_964435095.1 uncultured Gammaproteobacteria bacterium
CTCCGACCGCTTGAACCATGTTCGCCATAAATATCGTCGTAGTCATCGTCGTTCTCTACCGACAATAATAAAAACCCTTTTATGTACTCAATTTTCATTCCGCCCCGTGGAAATTTACCGACAATATCAGTATAGAGGGACTGGGCCTTCGCTTCATTTGTTATCTGAAAATAACCGCGCTTCTTCACCTCCTTATCTAAAGAAAAAAGCGTCTTAATCGCGTTTTCTCTTTGTTGGCCGAGCCGTTCCGCAACACCGCTACAAACACGTAGGAACTCCTTGTCGACCACGGCTGGAGGTAAATCTATCTTTAACAACATGTCGCTTAACGACGGCTTTGTTGAGTCTCTAAAATACTCTTCAACGCGCAAGGCGGCATCGGCACGCTGTAACCGTCGCCAGACTATTTCATCCCGCCGGCGTTCAGCGCGCTTTTCGGCAGCTGCTTCGTCAAACCGTTCAACTTCAAGCGGCACAAGCTGGCCTGGCGATGGATTAACGTCAAAATGAGGCTTTACTCCTTTGATTCCCATAGGTACCCAAAGTATACGCGATTTTACAAACGAGCTCATCTTGGTTATTCTCGTCCCGCGATCGGAGGGGCGTTCTTGCGCGAAGCAACCCAACCCTGTCAAGGAGGCAACGTGCTCGAGCGCGTAGGAATCGTGTGTGGTGTTGGCGGCGTGAGCTCTCTCAATAAGACACCGATTCCGGTGTCGTGTCCGGGAGGATTCCCGCCGTGGTGGCCGCTGCCGCCAAGCAAACCGGATGTCGACCGCGCTCGTCGCGACCGACTTGGCGATCCGGTGCTTGCGGAGTTCCACTGAAACCTCACATGTCGCTAGGAGCCCCTCCGATCGCTACCCTACTTCCCTTTTCCGCGGCCGCGCTTGGTCGCGGTCTTCTTTTTTAAGACTTTTCCGCCTAGCTCGGCTTTCAACGCTTTTATTTCGTCACGCAGAATTGCCGCAGTTTCGAACATGAGATTGGCCGCGGCCTTGTCCATTTCGATTTCCTTCTCGGCAATCACCTCTTCGATTTCTTGTGCCGAAGCCGTCATTTCGATCTTGAGAATGTCTTGAATGTGCTCGGGGCGATCGTGTTCAAGTTCGGCGCGAATGTCTTTGATGACCTTGACGATGGTTTTTGGCGTGATGCCGTGCTCTACGTTGTGCGCGATTTGGATATTGCGACGACGTTCAGTCTCCTTAAGCGCCCGATCGAGCGATCCGGTCATTCTGTCGGCGTACAAGACAACTTGACCATTGATGTTACGCGCCGCGCGACCGATGGTTTGGATGAGCGACGTTTCCGAGCGCAGGAATCCCTCTTTGTCGGCGTCGAGAATGGCGATGAGCGAAACTTCCGGCAAGTCCAAACCTTCACGCAGCAAGTTCACGCCAACGACGACGTCGTACGTCCCGCGACGCAGATCGGACAAGATGGTAATGCGGTCGAGCGTCTCAACATCGGAGTGAAGATACGCAACCTTCACGCCAGCTTCTTTGAGATATTCCGTAAGATCTTCGGCCATCTTTTTGGTGAGCGTGGTGACGAGCGTACGCTCACCATCAGCAACGCGTCCTTTGACGCGCTCCATGAGATCACCGACTTGGCCGGGATAGCGACCCCCTCCAACTCCCCCTTGGTAAGGGGGAGAGGTTCGTGGCTCAGGCTTCAGACTCAGTTCGCGCTTCCCCTCCTTACTAAGGAGGGGCGAGGGGAGGTCCTGTTCAGTAACGGGAAGAACGATCGTCTCCGGATCAACGAGCCCTGTCGGACGAATAATCTGCTCAACAACACGCTCTGACGTGTTGCATTCGTACTGTCCTGGCGTCGCTGACACATACACCGCCTGACCAACGTGACGATCGAACTCGTCGAACTGCAGCGGACGATTGTCGCGAGCTGACGGCAAGCGGAATCCGAAATCAATAAGCGTTTGCTTGCGCGCCTGGTCACCAGCGTACATGCCCGCGATTTGCGGAAGTGTGACGTGCGACTCGTCGATGACCGTCAAAAAGTCATTAGGGAAATAATCGAGCAAAGTGTACGGTGGCTGGCCCGGGCGACGTCCGTCAAAATGACGCGAATAGTTTTCGATGCCGCTGCAGTAGCCAAGGTTACGTATCATTTCAATATCGTAACGCGACCGGCGCATGAGGCGTTCGTATTCAAGTAACTTCCCTTCTTGATCAAGCTCTTTCAAGCGATCCTGAAGTTCGCGTTCGATGTCTTGAAGTGCGCGTTCACGTTCGCTGACCGGCGTAACGAAGTGCTTTGCCGGGAAGAACCATGCGTCGCTTAAATCATCGTGCACACGACGGGTAACTGGATCCAGTCGCATGATGTTGCTGATAACACCGCCTTCGAGCGAAACGCGATAAATCATCTCCTCGCCTGGCGGCATGACTTCAATCACGTCGCCCTGCCCGCGGAAATAGCCGCGCTGTAAGTCAGCCGTGGTGCGCTGATACTGAAGCGATATAAGACGGCGCATGAACTCCGTGCGGTCCATGCGGTCGCCAAGATGAAGATGAATGACGACATTTTCGTATTCCTTTGGCGAACCCAAACCATAAATACACGAAACCGACGCCACAATAATGACGTCGCGACGTGAAAGCAGCGCTTGCGTTGCGGCGTGACGAAGACGATCGATCTCCTCGTTGATTTGCGCATCCTTCTCGATGTACGTGTCCGTACGCGGCAAATAGGCCTCTGGTTGATAGTAGTCGTAGTACGAGACGAAATACGATACTGAATTCTCGGGGAAAAACTCGCGGAACTCCTGGCACAGCTGCGCAGCGAGGGTTTTGTTGTGCGCGATGACGAGCGTCGGCTTTTGCACCCTTTGGATGACGTTTGCCATGGTGAACGTCTTTCCCGAACCCGTAACGCCAAGCAACGTCTGCCGTTGCAGACCGTTGTTGACACCGTCAGTCAGCTGCTCGATAGCCTTTGGCTGATCACCGGCGGGTTGGTAGTTCGAGTGGAGTTTGAAGTTCATATCAAGCTACTTCCCCCATCCCGAACGCATGTGAGGGATCGGTAGCCCGTGTTCGTTCACGACACGTCACTCGCAAGTGACGTACCACGGGAGCCGACCTCTCGCATTCGCTCGAGGTGGGATACATACGTAAAACCCCCAAGAGTTCTCGCTCTAGGGGTAGTCATCGTGATTTGTATTTTGACTATACTAAACACATAACGAACACACAAACTGAAGCCAGGCTTCAGTTGTTCCAATGAGGCGGGTTTCTAATTGACGGAGGCTGGCCTTTAAGCTTTAATGTTGATTGGTTACAGGAGATACGTGGAACATTTCATCATGAGCCTCGAACTCGGCGAACGCCTAGAGGTCGAGCTCGACATCAAGCAGAGTCGCCTCGTCATCACGCGCAAAAACGGACAGCACATCGAAAGCCCAGTTGGCCTTCCGTCGCGTCTCGTCAACATCCTCGTCCCCCTGACGGTCACCGGCCTCGTCGAAAAGTATTCGCGTGGCTCGCTGAGCGTCAGATCATGCGCCGGGCTTGATAGCGACGGCAATCCCCTGCCCGTTGGTACGCGCTCAGCGTGCGACGATCAACTGACGCGACAAAAACTCATGCACGGCCAAAGCGGACTTGTCTCGATCGGCGAAGCGCTCGCCGCCAACACGCAGTGCCAAGTCTTCATCTTCGAAGTCATCGCGCACTGCGACTTCATCGAACCAACTTCGTTCGCTTCGTAACCTCACCCCGTAGCAGCCTTGGCCGCTACGGGGTTTGTGGTTCAAAAAAGCGCCGCCCCACAAGGAGGACGGCGCGGACGACGAAACGCTACTCAGCGTGTCAGCTCACCAGTTCGCCACTCGGACGGATGTGCCCCCTCGGGTAGCCGTAGCGCTCGGGCTTGTGCCCGGTGGCCAGGTAGGCGAGGATTTCGCGCCCGCCCTGCCAGTCGGTCAGCTCGTAGCCGCGACGCTTGCCGAGGCTGACGAACATCGAACGCGGACGGGCGAAGAGCGCGGCCATATCGAGGTCGTACTCACGGATGATCTCGAGCGCGGCGTCGATCAGCTCGTCACGTTCGCTGGTGGTCGTCGCCGAGTGCGCGGCTTCGATGAGGATCTCCGCGTACTGGTCGATGCGGTCGTGACGCCACACCTCGTCGAAGGTCTGCGGGTTCTTGAGCACGCCGTGGAGCAGCACACGGAACGGCCGATGA
>CAYSXU010000040.1:4222-8753 GCA_964435095.1 uncultured Gammaproteobacteria bacterium
CGCGCCCGCCCCTGATCCCACAGCAACGCCTGCACGACGGCCGACGCCAGGAACAGCGCGATCGCGATCGCGGCCACCGGCACCTTCGTCGCCACCACCTCGAACAGCACGAGCAGCAGCACCGCGAACAACACCAACTGCACCGTCACCAACAACTTCTTGACCATTGTCCCCCTCCCCCTCGTCATTTCAGCCAACCGACAGGTCGTCGATCTGTTTTGAACTGACACCGAACTCAACCGAAGGTCAAGCTCAACAGCCGCATCTAAACGCCAAACACCGAAGTCGACACGCCCGAACAAAAATTCCCCGCTCTGAGATGTGCTCAGAACGGGGAAACGACACACGAATGATTTGCCTAGACCTTGTTCGAACCCTCGACCAGCCTGCTCTTGATCCTGCGAGGATCCATGCGATTCGCGGCGATCCATCGGCACTCGTCGAGAGAATCGCGCATGAACGGCACCGGGTTGTGGCCGCGCGCGAACTTGCGGCCGAGGGTGGGCGGCAGCCAGGACTCGATCGCGCTGAACCGCGTCTCGAGCTCCTCCCATTCCTCACTGGCCAGCGGCTTCCACGACGTGCCGGCGATGCGCCTCGACAAGAACTTGATCGCCTCTTCCATCTGCTGCTGCGCCTCGAGGAGCTTGAGGCTGTCGCGCGCGGCACCGATCAGGTTGCGCACGCCCTCCGACGCGCCGGAACGCGCCGTGACGGGCGCGATGAAGAGGCTGCGGATCTGCCTGCACGCGTCCTCGCAGTCCTTCGGGGCCGACGTGCCGACGTGCGTGAACGGTCGAGCAACGAGCAGCTCGCGCAACGAACGCGCCATATGCTCGAGCTCGCCCGCGACTTCTTCGCTCCAGATCACGTCGTCCGCGAGGATCTTGTCGAGCCGCTCGCGGAAGTACGTGACCCGCTTGAGCACACGGTCGATGTCCATGACCACGAAGTGCGACACGTCGACCACGATCTTGTCGAGCGTGGCGAGATCGGCGAGCCGATGATCGATGTTGGCGACGGCGCTCGCGAACCCGAGCGTGCGGCGGGATCCTACACGGCTCTGCGTGATGCGGTAGAGCTTGATGGCGTGCACCACTCGTTCGGTGCGCGAGACGCTGTCGTCCGTGCCCGAGATGAGCGCGTGCAGTCTCTGCTGCAGCGCCACGAACTCACCGTCGTTCATGATGTTCACGCCGTACGTGGCCATCAGGTTCGCCCGCGCGAGCAGGCCGAAGTCGGTGAGCTTGGACGCGTTGATCTCCACCCACCTGCGCGTGTGCACATCGAATGCGCGCTCCAGCTTGTACTCGCTGTCGTGCGGGGCAAACACGTCCGTCGCGATGCCCTTGGCGTCACGATGCCGCTGCACGCCAAACGCCGTACCGCGCTTGTGCTCGGGCACCTCGATGCCGATCATGGCCATGTTGGGCACGATGACCTGGAAGAGACCACTGACGTTACCGCGCTTGGTCGGAATGGTGAGATGCGAATACGGATCGCGCATTGTTGACCTCTTGGCTCTGGGAAAAGAACTCTCCGATAACCGGAGGGTGGATATTAGCCAATTTTATGACGTTCGTCAATAAAAAAGAAGTTCCCCACCCCGAGCACGCCCGGGATGGGGAGAAGATGTTGGCTAGGAGTTGTCGAGCAACCAGTCCGTGACCTCAGGGAGCCGGCTCTGGTGAACGATGAGCACCTCGTGCGGCCACCTGATTTCCTGTTTGGAAACCTCGGGCGTGAACGGACGCAAGGTCCAATCCTGGTCGTTGATTTCGACGAAGACGAACCCGAGGCGCTGGCACATACCGATCACGGGAACAATGTCCCACGGCTTCTGCACACCCTGCCGCAGAATCGTTCCGCCGACCGAGCCCTTCCAGAGCCTGGCCATGTGCGCCGCGATGCTGCCGCCCGTGACTTCCACCTTTCTGAAGAGCGGATTGCACCAGCCGCCGCCGACCATGTCGATGAAACCATCGACAATGCCCTGAGCGATTCGGCCGTGATCACGCACGCGCTCGCGCAAGAGCACCTTCTGCTGCGCCAACGGCAAGAGCGGATCGATGCCGAAGTCGATGAGACCGGCGTGCTTGTCGATCCGGTGCGTCTTCCGCGAGCCCGGACGGAAGAAGTAGACCTCGCCCGTCATGATGTCCATGATGCACACGCAGACGACCACGTCCACGAACACGCACGAGATGGCGCAGACGAAGCCGTGCGACTCCTTGAGCGTGAAGTACTTGGTTCCGTCGATCGGGTCGACCGTGAACCAGAGCGGGGCATCCGGATTGATGATGAGCGGCATGCCGTCGCCTTCTTCGCCGAACACACCCGCGTGCGGGAAGCATTCGGTGAGCATCTTCACGATGATCGCCTGGCTTTCACGATCCGCTTGCGTGACGACGTCGATCCCGCCGTCATGCTTGACTCCCTTCGTCTCTGCCGTGACTTGGAACAGCCGACGGCGAGCATGAACGGCGGCCCGACGGGCGGCCTCGCGCAAGATGATGACGAGCGCGTGCTCGTTGAGCGAGCCGAAAACCAGACCTTCTGAACCTTGCACGTGCATGAGCCTCTCCTTGATGAACTACACTTGAAGTTTGACGCCTCGTGATCGATCCTCGTCTACTGCGCGCCGGGCAAGGCGAGCAGATGAAGCTGCCACACGTGCAGCAGCGCAACGAACAAGATGACGAAGATCGCGATACCGATCCAGCCCAGATAGGACATGAACCACGCACGGATCGCGGCAACGAACTCCGTGACCGAGTCGAAGAACCAGAGCATGAAAACAGCCGACAGCGAGAAACGCGTGAACATAACCACCTCAAGTGACGTCGCAAGGTAACAGAAAATCGGACCCTTGTCGAGTCCGATTCTCAACCTCCCCTATCTCCTCCCAATCGCATCCTCGATCACGTCCACGGCACCAGCAGGAATCTTGGATCGCCAAGATGGATCACGCTTTTCGATTAACGCCAAAATTTCGCTTGTCACTCGGCCTGGGACGTGCACGATCTTTTTAGTTGCCACACCCTTAGCTTCGCACATGGCTCGTACGTCATCGTTTCCGCTCCACACCTGAGCCTCGGTTGGATTACCACAAGCATCAAGCACGGCCTCAACCCATTCCCCGTCCGTCTTCTTATCCGTCATTTCAATAATCGTTGCGTCCATAATATCAACGGCTAAAAGTGCAGCGCTGATCATTTCTCGGCGCTGTTGAGCCGTAAATGGACCATCATTTTTACCTTCGCAAATGACGACGTAAACACTGTCGCAAGTCTTAACCATGCCTTGAATGACCATGAGATGACCCTCATGAAACGGCTGAAAACGCCCTGGAAAAATACCGGTAGACATATTATGTAGATTGCCAATCAAGCAAATGTTCTTTTGTGTCTGGCGGAAGCTGGAAGTTCCTTGTTTGTTCAGCAATAACAGCTGGAGGAAAATCAATCTTCGCCACATCGTTCACACCAACGCCCATCTCAGCACACAACTCGAGGTAACCGACGGCGTGCGGATCAACACCCATCAGCGTAGCTCCAATAGCGTCGACGGCAACTGCATCAAAACCAGCCAGTGCCAAGTTCATCGTAACCGGCGTGCCGTGCGTCGGACCATCTCCTTCCATAGCCAGGATACCATCGATGACGGCGACGTCACACGGACGTTGTTTAAAAAGTTCAGCGATCGCCCGGTTATGCGCTCGAGCTCCCTGTCCATGCAACCACGGCGCCCGACTCCAGACGCGACCAGCAATCCCAATGCGCGGCGGAACGATCCACGTTCCAAGCGCCCAATTTTTGACACTGAGTGTCACGCCGACGTCACGATGCGTTTTCATGTTAGTGAGCGAAATGGTGAGATCGGCATCGTGTGCCATTTTTGATCGGCGAATCGACATGGGTGATCCGTCACCAAGCGTAATCATGCCGTCAACATGCGCGTCGTCATTCAAATCAACTAGCATGACTTTTGCGTATTCTTCCGGCAAACGCTCATACCCAAAATTTCGAAACGCCGCTTTTGTGCCGTGGTACGACGCATCACCAACCACGACCGGAGTTCCGGTGTGCGTACGAATTACATCGAGCACTCCGCGCACCGCATCAACGTGCGTACTCGCAAGCTGATTCTCGTGATGAACCAAGTTTATTTTTATAAGAATCAACGTGGCCTGTTTGCAGCGCTCCAAAAACGGATCGCCAAGTTGGTCGACGACGTCCTTCACTACTTTTCGCCGGTACTCGCCGGTCTCAATGCAAACCTTTGGCATATCTGTGTGCATGGTACCGTCGCGTTTGCTCTGTGGCAACCTCATGGCATTCTCGAAACAATATGCAATAAATTTCTCTCTTCTCATCGTCACCATCACCAGCCTGGCATGACGAATAGTTGATTTTTCTTCTTTAGTGCGCTAGAGTTGCCAGGCAAATTTCGCCCTGCATCGACCTATTCCGGGATCGTCTAAAGGCAGGACAGCGGCCTTTGAAGCCGTGAATCGTGGTTCGAATCCACG
>CAYSXU010000041.1:0-4496 GCA_964435095.1 uncultured Gammaproteobacteria bacterium
AACGAGTATCGAATGGTAAGAGAAACCCCGGCCGTAAGGCCGGGGAGTTTCATTATGCCGGGTGTGAGTGAGAACCCACCGGGTTCGATGGCGCAAGTGAGCGAGTGAAGTCCGAAGTCGTGTGTATGTGGACTTCAGGACTTCCGAGCGAACGCAGCGACATCTGGCCGGCCAGAGCAAAGTGCAGGCCGGACAGATCCCCACCCGGCGCACCACAAAAAACTGTCCCGTTTGACGGGACGGTTTTTTGTTATGCAAAACGCCCGCCTCACTCCCGAAGGAGTAAAGCGGACGCATGAATGGTTGATCAGGACGGGAACGGAACCGGCTCAGCCTGAGCGTCGAGCACGTTCTGCACCTTTCCGAGCCAGCTCGCGGACTGTCGCAGCGGTAGCCACAGACAGTGCTGCCAGTCGTAAGGCGCATGCCAGACGAAGACGCTGAGGTGATCTGGGGCGATGGTGTTGAAGGCCACGGTTGGATGCAGGAGGAGGATCTCAGGAACGGTCGAGATTTCGAGCAATCCGCTCTTCATCCAATTGTAGACCAGCTGAGACGCGTCAGTTCGGTTGAACCTCTCGACCGCCCGAACGAGCGCTTGCAACAGGCGCCGACCACTCGCCTGATTGGCGACGCAGTAATGATACCGACGGCCTTCGCTAAGCGCCGTGATAGCGCACTCCTGGAGATGCACAGCCTCGGGATGTTCACGTCCGGCGTCTGTCAGCTCGAGCGGCGTGGCGTTCAGGATGAGGGTGTCGCGCGCCGCCTCTTGCTCGAGGATCAGCGCGGCGAGGGAATGACGGTCCTGCTCGTACGTCCGCTTCAGCAGCGCGATCGACGGTGGATTGAGACCACGCTCGAGAGCTCGCTCGTTGATGACCTCCTGCAGAAAAGGCTTCCAAACCTCGGGCAACGGGCGGTCACCCTTGATGATCTGGTTCAGAAAGACGGCCATCGGACGCCACTTCTTCTCGTCGGTTATCCCACGAGCCACACACATGAGCTTTGCCAGCTCGCGCTGGCTCTTGAACATGGGTTCGATCTTCGGCGCCGGGGGGCTGAGCAGTAGGAACCAGAACGGGTGCATTGTCACTCCTTCACAGGGACGTGCCGCAGGAATTCCACGGCAACGCTTAAGATTAGCAGAAAAATCGGCCGAAGTCAACGCTTGACCGAATACCCACAGATCGATCATGGAGCATGATAAACTTATCCCAGGCTCCCCGCCTAATAATTTAACTTTTGTTTATGCTGAGCAAAAAGGATCTCGAAATCTTGCGGGGAATGTTTCGTGAAAATAACGCGACGTTTTTCCGTCACGTCGATACATTTGGTCACGATCTTAAGCGTGAAATCCGAGACGAAATGCACTCACTTATCGCCGCCTCAGAAACGCGCATGACCACGCTCATCAAACAAGAAATCAAAGGCGTACGAGAAGACATCCAACTTCTACGCACCGAAGTCGTCGAAATCATCGACGAATCCGTTCTCCCCCAGATCGCCGATCTTCAGCTCAGAATTGCCTAAACAGAAAGCGCCCGCCTGACTCATAGATGAGTAAGGTGGGCGCACGTTGTATAACGCGACGTGTGGCGGCTAGGTGTCGAGCGGGATAGTGCCGCGAGCGGTGACGGAATCGAATCTACCGCGAGCTAGTATGTACTCGCGTAGCGGCGACGAGACGCCACTGATCGGGTTTGGTCGAAGCATCAGAAGCGCGTCGCCATAGTCGCAGTCGGCTTGCCGAGCGCACACCGCACACGCTCCGTGCTCGTCGTGCAAGCGACGCCAGTGCTCGATAAACGGCACGTCGAGCGCAGCTGGACTCTCGAGCTCGACAAGTCTGTCGTTACGTATCCCCTTGGGCCCCTGTGTTTCGATGAACTCGACGATCAGTCTGCGGACGCACTTGTTGATACGGCTACTACGCGACATGGTTTCTCCTGTCTTGTCTTACTTAATAGAGTCCCAAAATGATCCGTTGACCGCTCCACGACGCGTAAAGCGCGAAGACGATGGCGAGAATCAATAACGAGCAAATGAGGAGACTGATGGGATCTGGCAGACGCATGTGATCTCCGTGCCGCTGCGAGTGTAGACGTCTGCAGGAGCTTTTACAAGTTTCGTTGCTATTTGCGAGTGCACTGTTTATGGACCTGTAATGACATTAATTTCTTTCACTTGTCATCCTCGCGAAAGCGGGGATCCAAAATGTCCAGAACTGAATTCCCACTTTCGTGGGAATGACACAGCGCTTGGAAGAAAAGTCACTATAAGTTCTGAAATATATTATCTCCTCCGTCTACGCCAAAAGCTCGATCGCCGCGTGGACAATGCGTTCGTCGGCGTTTAATGGGAAGACGCTGCGGATGTTCTTTGCCAGCTCTTCGCGGCGCTCAGGTTGGTTAAGTAGACGCTCAATGGCTTGTTTTAGGGTTTGTGGAGTTACATACCATAAAATCTCCGCCGCTTTACGTTCCTCGAGGATTTTGGCGTTTAGCTCTTGATGTCCCGGCAACGGGATGAGAATCGTCGGCTTTCCAAGCGCAACCAGCTCAGCAATCGTCCCCATGCCAGCTCGCGCTACCACTACATCGGCCAAGGCATACGCATCGGCCATCGTCTCGTGTAAAAACTCGTGCGCCACGTAATGCTTGCCAAGTCCGTTCAGCGCCTCATCCATTTTGCCCTTGCCCGTAATGTGCAACACGTTGAAGTGCTCGGCCAAATCACGTCCGATGACTGTCATAGCCTCGTTAATCTGTCGTGCACCCGAACTTCCGCCCATCACAAGCACCGTCAATTTACCGGCGTCAAAACCAAACATTTCAAGCGCCGTCAAACGATCGCCTAGACGCAACATTTTGCGCGCCATGCAGCCAACGACAAGCGTCTTGTTTGGTGAAAAAGCCTCCATGCTCGACTCCCAAGTAATGCTGATGCGTTTAGCCATCGGCGCCATGAGCTTATTGGCCACGCCAGGCTGAGCATCTAGCTGATGAATCCACACCGGAATGCGCAGCAACCAAGCCATCCAAGCAAGCGGCACGCTGACGTAAGCGCCAGCCGACATGACCATATCGGGCTCAAGCTGACGTAATAAGAAAATAGCTTTAACACAGCTCACTATCAATCGAACCGGCACGAACGGAACCGTCCACCAGCGCGTACGGTCAAGTTTGGGTGCCGATAAAACGTAGAACGGGATCTTAGCCGCCTCGACCAACGAACGCTCTGGTCCGTCGGGCGTTCCAATCCAAGAAAAAATTACATCAGGCTCGCGTCGGCGCCATTCAGTCGCAACCGCAAGCAATGGAGTCACAGGTCCGAGCGTTCCACCGCCTGACAACATGATCTTACGTTTTGCCATAAAGCTCGTAGCAACTTTATTATCTTTTACTTGTCATCCCCGCGAAAGCGGGGATCCAAAACCGTACAATCCTGGATTCCCACTTTCGTGGGAATGACACGATGCTTTGAAGAGAGATCGCTATGAATTCATAAATTTACTGATTTTTTGCGTGATGCATGGAGACATTAAGGACGATGCCAATAGCCGACATACTGATAGCCAGCGCTGTTCCACCATAACTCACAAACGGCAATGGAACGCCGGTGATCGGTAAAATCCCTACCATGGCTCCAATGTTAACGAAAGCTTGGATGCCAAGCCAGGCCACAATCCCCACCACCAGATAACGACCAAAGGCGTCCGGCGCGTCACTCGCGATACGCAAACCGCGTAACAGCATGGCAACGTATAAAACTAGAATAGCAGTCGTCATAAAGAAACCAAACTCCTCCGCGAGAACCGCAAAAATAGAGTCACCCGCTACTTCTGGCAAATACTGAAATTTCTGAAGCGAATGGCCGTAACCACGCCCAAGAAAACCGCCAGATCCTACAGCAAGTAAAGCTTGATTGATGTGATAACCCACGCCCTGCGGATCAAGCTCAGGATGCAGGAATGTCATGAAGCGCGCCGCACGATAGGGCGAAAATTTAATCAGAAGCCAGAAAAGAAATGAACCCAACGCACCGAACGCTACAAAATATCGCATCGGAGCGCCTGCCACGAAATACACCGCTAAGGCCATAGCCACGATAATTCCCATCGTTCCCGTGTCCGGCTGCAAAATAAGCAACAGCATGATAATGCCAAGCACCGTCATGAACGGCACGAGTCCGCTTGAAACGTCGCCCAGCTCTCGCTCGCCGCGCTTCTCCATCCAAGCGGCAAGATAAAATAAAAAGGTCAATTTAACTAACTCCGACGGCTGCATGGAAAATGTCCCAAGTGAAATCCAAGTGTGCGACGTACCAAAATCTGCACCAATCCCAGGGATGAACACCAGCGTCAATAAAACAACAGATACGATCAACATCACACCAGCCAATCGTCGATACATGGCGTACGGAATACGTGACGTGATCAAAAGACCGATGACGCCTGGTAACAGACCAAAGATGACTTGGTGTTTGAGAAAATA
>CAYSXU010000041.1:4506-8331 GCA_964435095.1 uncultured Gammaproteobacteria bacterium
AGCATCGTTAAAACGTACAAAACCTTGCGGACCCGAAGCCGACGCCAAGACTACCAAACCCAGCACCGTCACCGCCGTGACGAGCGCCAGGAACGTGCGATCGCCAGCGAAGACGCCTCCCTTTAGCATATCAACTTAGCAATACCGAACTGCCAGCCATATCAAGCAGCGCAAGAATAATGCCAAGCCCGGCACCGATCCACGAAATAACCCAAAACCGCATGACAACTTTAGGCTCTGGCCAACCCTTAGCTTCGAAATGGTGATGGATAGGCGCGATTAGGAAGACTTTGCGTTTAAATAGTTTTTTTGAAACCAGCTGAATAATGGTCGTAATCGCCTCTACTACAAACACAATTCCAATCACTGGCAACAGCAAGGCGCTATTCGTAAGCATGGCTATAACGCCGAGCGTAACCCCAAGCGACATGGCACCAGTGTCCCCCATAATGAAACGCGCTGGATATATATTGAACCACAGGAAAGCTAACAAGGAACCCATAATGACGGCACAGAAAGCTGCCAAGTCATATCGTCCCTGCAAAACGGCGATGACGGCATAGGCGCCAAAAGCCGAAGCCAACGTCCCGCCAGCCAAACCATCAAGTCCGTCAGTCTGATTGACCGAGAAAGACGTTGCAACGATCACCAAGATGAAAATTAACGCGTACCACGGACCAACGCTCAAATCGCCGTAAAATGGAATATGCAATACGTCCCAACCGAGCTTAACCGAAAACCACCAAGCCCCGATCGCCGCAATAATGGTGTACAAGACGAGACGATGACGCACGTGAATACCGCCGCCATGCGATCCAATTTTGAATACGTTCATGAAGTCGTCAGCAATGCCAACCAGACCAGCCGCCACCAGCGCGGCTAACGGCAACCAGGTTTGTGAACGCGAAAGAAAACTCAAACGGCCAACGAACGTATCTGGGAAAAAATAACCGAACAAGGCAAACGCTAGCGCAACGCCAAGCGTAGTTCCCCACATAAGCACGCCGCCCATCGTTGGCACGCCAGCTTTCTTTTCGTGCAGCTTAGCAAACATCGGCGCAGTCACCGCGCTGCGTATAGACTTACCAAGCCTGAACTTATACAGCAGGTGTGTAAGAAGCGGTGTCCAGGCGACAGCAACCACGAATGACAGCGTCGCCAACAAAAGAATTTTTGTCACGTCGAAAGAATCAACCATAAGAAAGGTTGAGAAGAACAACAAAAATCATTGCGAGTAATAAAAACCACTCCACCACCAAAGTCATGCCAGCCACAAACAAACCAAGCATACGCTCGCGCCGCGCAAAGGCTACGGCCAATGGCACGTTTATTAACCACAAAGCTAAACCGATAACTGGCAAAGTAAAAATACGCCACCACGGACCAGTACGATCGACGCCATAGTGGATATTGTAATGAATCGGAATAATCTCGCTACCGTAGATACCGGGTAGAACTTTCCAAGCCGGCAAGATCACAGCTAAAACAATCGCCACCAGAGCCAAACCAAAGGCCAGACGATAAAAACGGAGCTTGAAGAGCTCGCGAATTTCTTGGATAAGCAAACGGGCTCGAGTCATGTTAAATGGCGATGATTTCTTTAACGCCCGGAACGCGTTCACACAGCGCAACTTCTACGCCATGTTTGAGCGTAATAGCAGCCAACGAACAGCCACTGCAGGCACCAGTCAGACGGACGGTCACCCTACCAGCAGACTCGTCAATATCAACAAGCTCAATCCCTCCAGCATGCAGCCGAAGAGATTTACGAACCTCCGCGAGAACTGATTCTATAACCTCGCGCATGGCCTTAGTATAGCAGCAGCCAAAAGCACTGGCGATTTTACTTGACGATTTGAAGTTTTTTTGCTAATCTTAGTCAAGCGCCTTTCATTCCAAAACCGCTCCCTCCCCACTTCATCAATCGGAGACGCCATGAACGAACTGAGCCTTTTCCAGGGCCGCAGCGGACTCGACATAGCAGCCATGGTAGTTCGTGGCTCGGCGCACCCTGTAAGCGCCAGCCAGGCGCTCACCATGATTCCCAAAGAGGAGGCGCAAAAGGCGCTCGCGGCACTGCCGGCCGTGATGCAGACTCGCCTCGTGCGGGAAAGCGCAGGTTCGGGCCTCGAATGCCCGCTCCTTCCGCTCCTCAGCGTTGACGAGGCCGTGCGCGCCATCTTCGTCGACATGAGCATGTGGGAGCACATAGGCAACAGAACGTGGCGGGTGCGCGTGCTCGGATCGCGCAACTGCAACATCGAGTTCCGCCATCACACAGCCGAGCTCGTCGACGAGGTCGAGGATCGCGACACGCGGACGATCGAGAACGAACCCACGCCGCCCAAGAAGAAGCCCATGCGCATCATCCTCTACCTGAACGCCGAGAACGCGTTCGTGTACCTCAACACGATCCTGCGGCACGACGACCGACGGTGGCGGACGGCGATGCTCAATAAGTTGGGACTGAACTTCATTGCCTTTCTCGTCATGAAGTATCGCGAGGGCGAGCTTCTCGTGGATCAGGATGAGTGGCTCGAGTTCAGTGAACTGTTCAGCCCGGACGTCTGGCGCCGCGCGCTCGCGCTTGCCGACCGCACCGAGGATGCTATCGACCTCGAGATCAGGCTACTCGAGCGGCACCTGCGCTGCATCCGCGACTTCCGCAGAGTGCCCGAGGATCTGGTCAAACAGGTCGGCGGCACGGCCGAGGACATCTTGGCCGAGATCGATGTCGGCTAGCTACACACCGGGGGACCGACACGCGTCGGTCCCCGCTTCGTCTCAAGACGATCAAATCGCCTTTGGACGAAGATCCATCACTCATCGTGGTGGATCAAACGTACCTTCTCAATGGAGCTTCTCATGGAAACCGGAATCGCGCTGCGTCGTCTCGACGACATTGAGTACGAGCGCACGCCATACCTTCGTGCCGTCATCGGACGGCTCATCACGCAAGACATCGGTTTTGATCCGTCGATCGCCGAAAGCCTCACCGCGCACGTCATCACGAAGCGCGAACTGAACTCGGCCAATCCGCATCACGTCAACAAGGCCAAGGCGGCCGTGATGCTCATGCTCAACTTCGCGCTTGAGGTCATTGCCACCAAACGGCTGGAGACTGAGCCCGATCGCGACATCGTCGACATCGGCGTTGCGGCACTCACCAAGAACGACATGGCCAAGATCTTCGCGCTCGGTGAAAAGCGTCAAGACGAGTTGGTCGCACGCGCCAAGCGTGTGGTAGGCGAATGCGTGATCAGCGTGCGCGAACGTGAAACGCGTTACTACGGTCTGCTGCCTGTCGCGATGGAAGAGCGCCTAAATAGGATGGCCACCGGAGAACTCTCGGATCAGCCCGACCTTCCGCTCGCCACGCTTGCGGAAGAAGGCCAGATCACCGAGATGCTTAGATACGCCGAAGCCGCCGTGAGGTTGGCAAAAAACGTAGTCTGGAACAAAGTCTTCAACGACAACAGCGTCACGGATTTTCCGGCGCTGTACTTCGCTCGCAAGAACAAGGCAACGCCGTCACCCATCGGTGGCGTGTGGGAGCCGTTCCTCGCTTCGTTCATGGTCAACGTCATCAGTGGCGGGTGGATGAAGAACTTCATCGGCCATTTCGAGGTGCGCAACGATCTCGCACGCATGGTGCTTGTTGATGACAGAATCGTCGCGAAATTCGTTGATCTCATCACAACGAGCCGAGGCGAGATTGTCCGACGCGCCCCCGAGTACCTCGCCAAAGTCAGCAAGCTCGTTCTCGGGCATTACCCGATCTTCTGGCCAAACAAATGCCCAAACGAGGAGATTGAGGTAATACTC
>CAYSXU010000042.1:0-8233 GCA_964435095.1 uncultured Gammaproteobacteria bacterium
TGTCATTCCCACGAAAGTGGGAATCCAGCGTTGTACAGCTTTGGATCCCCGCTTTTGCGGGGATGACAAGACGCTTAGATGAAGAATCACTACGAGTTCAAGATAAAAAAAGACAAAAACACCATAACGCCTCGGCAAGGTCGCCGTCAATTGCTATACTTCCTCCGTATGAAATCATTCACGGTTTTAGCCGCCCTCATTGGACTTCTCTATCCGCTTTTCCCTGTTTTTGCATTTGATCCAGACTATATTCTGGCCGATAGCGTAATTGCAGACGAAGACGCCATGCAGCTTGACGAGATTCAAGCGTTTTTGAACAAAGGCTATCTTGGCGAGTATGAAACACAAGACTGGGAAGGCACTACGCGTTCCGCCGCTGAGATCATCTGGCGCGCTGCCCAAGACCACAATATCAATCCTCAATTTCTCCTCGTTCTGCTACAAAAAGAACAAAGCTTAGTTGAAGACGACAACCCAACGCAAAAACAACTTGACTGGGCAGCCGGCTATGCGGTGTGCGACGATTGCTCGCTATCGGATGCGTCTATTTCACGCTGGAAAGGTTTTGGTAAGCAAGTCAACTCAGCCGCACTGCAATTTTCTGAAGGCTATTTGGCCGACATTCGAGCTACGGGTATAACGCAGGGCGACTACGGACCGGGCGTTACGGTCTACATCGACGGCATCAAAGTCATTCCGCAAAACGCGGCCACGGCTGCCATGTACGCCTATACGCCTCATTTGCACGGCAACGAGTTATTCGTATCTATTTGGGAACGTTGGTTCGGCCATGAGTACCCAACTGGGTCGTTACTGCAAGTCAGCGGCGAACCCGGCGTTTGGCGTATTGAGTATGGCTATCGCCGTGCTATCACAAGCTGGAGTGCACTCATCTCGCGCTTTAATCCAAACCTCATAATACAAGTTAACGAGACAACACTTGAACAGTATCCCGTCGGTCGACCGATCGCCCTGCCTAATTATTCCATCTTGCGCGATGAAGATACACAACTGTATCTGCTCGTTGACGATGTACTTCGCCCAATCGAAAGTCTGGACGTCTTCCACAAGATCGGCTTTTCAGAAGACGAGATCGTCGACGTAGAGAATGACGAAATAGAGGACTACGATCTTGGCACACTAATTACCGCAACCTCGCAAGATCCACAGGCTAAAGTCGTTAAGCTATCAACCAACGGCGCCACTTTTGCCATCGAAGACGGCTTACGTCACGCTATCTTAGACGCGACTATTCTTAACGCGCGCTTTCCAGGCGTTACACCGACGGTAGTCGAACCAATGATCATCGAACAGTATCGCGAAGGTAGCTTCACCAGACTGCCTGACGGCTATCTTGTACGCTCATACGAAGACCCGGCTGTGTTCGTCATTTCCGAAGGCCTCAAGCGCCCCATTTTGAGCGCCAGTGTTTTTCTTGACTACGGCTATTCGTGGGACGACATCGTATTCGTAACTCAAGACGTGCTTGATCTACACAAAACCGGCGAAGTCCTAACTTCGTCAGACGAAGAATAAATATGATTGTCTTTGCGGGAATCGCGCCAGCTTCACCGCTCCTGTTGCCGTCTATCAATCCAGAAGGACTGCCGCTCGTTGAACGTACGCGCCAGGCACTGCTTGAAATGTCTGAAGACTTGGCGGCCACGCATCCCGACACCATTCTCATCTTTGCCGAGCAAAAAACCATGTATCCCGACGCTTTCTCGATCAACGTAGCCGATCCTTACATTGGTGAACTTGAAGCCTTTGGCGATCTTGGATACCACAAAGCCTACCATCCGGACTTTGGCCTCATCGATAAATTACAGCGCGAACTACGCAATCTAGGCGAGCCGGTTTCTCTGTCTACAGATGAGACGCTTACGCATTCGAGCACCGTCCCGCTAGATTTTCTCACCCAACATTTACCAAATATCCGCGTTGTACCCATCGCACCAACGCAACTCGATCCCAAACAACATTTCACGTTCGGCCAAGCGGTCAGCTCGATCATTCAAGCTTCACCCAAACGCATAGCCATCATCGCAACTGGCGATACAGCGCACGCGCTCAACGAAGACTCGCCAGTTCCTGCACACCCCGACGGTCAGCGTTTCGATAAACTTCTAGTCTCACTGATAGAGAACCGTAACGCTGTCGGACTACTCGGTCTTGAACCAGAATTGATTGAAAATGCTAAAGACGGTCTTTATCGACAGACGTTAATGCTATTTGGCGTACTCGAAGGCATAGCCGCCTCGCCTGTTATTCATAACTACGAAGCACCACTCGGTGTCGGACACCTAGTCGCCGAGTTCAGATTGGACTAAGCTGACATTGTATCGCGAACACACCCCCTCCAACTCCCCCTTGGTAAGGGGGAGAGGTTCGTGGCTCAGGCTTCAGACTCAGTTCGCGCTTCCCCTCCTTACCAAGGAGGGGCGAGGGGAGGTCGAAGCCACGAGTAATCGAGGCGCGGGAATATATTTGTGATCATCGAAGTCGTCCCTCTCATCAAACTCCCCCGCCGTTTTTCGGTCTTCGATTACGAGGCACCGGATAATGTTGGCGTTGGCGACGTGGTACGAGCGTCGTTTCGTCGACGACCCATTCTCGCCGTCGTCACCGGTACCAAAACAGCATCAACCGAAAAACGCCTGCTCACCATAGAACACGTCGCAAGTCGCGCTGTCCTCAACCAGGATGACATCACGCGGCTCTTTACCATTGCTCGAGCCAACGTCCAGTCGCCGTCTGCCATATTCTCGCAGGCCGTTCTTCTCGCAGCCGCCGCACCCATTCCCTTCGTTACGCCCCATCGACGCATCTCGATCGATCCTGCGCGTCTTCCCGCAATCCGATTCGCCACAAACGCACTCAAAAACGGTTCCCAAACGTTCCAGCTCTCACTCGATGAATCCTTTTTATTTACACTCGCTGTTCGGAAACATGAAAAGCACCAGGTACTCATCCTTGTTCCTCGCGAGCGCGACGTTGCCGTTGTTGCGCAGTCGCTCCCCCTTGGCGCAAACACCGCCGTCTGGCACGGCCATATCCCCGAACGAAAACGCGCTGAACTTGCGCTCGCCTGGCGTAAGGGCACCATCAAAACGCTTATTGCGACACGACAAGCCTCACTGCTTCCAGCTAAACAGCTTGGTGCCGTAGTCGTGCTCGAAGCAGGCAACGATGAACATCGTAGTGAACGGCGTAATCCACGCTTTGACGCCCGGCACGCAGCTAAACTCTTAGCCAGTCAACACACCGCCAAGCTAGCACTCGTTGACGTACTCCCAAGACCAGAAGACATCGTCGGCCAAACAGTAAGCTGGAACGCCTGGGAACGTCCAGAACTAATAGACCTGACGCAACGGGCTGAACGCGCGCAGGTTCCTCTTATCTCAGCCACGCTTGAAGAAAAGATAAAAACGGCTTTACAAAGCCAAAAAAAGGTGCTATTGTTCATGAATCGCAAAGGCGTCGCAAAACGGCTCCAATGCGCCAGTTGCGGCCACGTCCCTTTCTGTGGAACCTGCGGCAATTACCCAACGGTGCGCGTTGACGATCTAAAATGCGAACGTTGTGGCGCTGAAATGTGGCTCCCTAAAGCCTGTCCAGCCTGCGGCTCGCCGAAGATCGGCATGCGCGGCTTAGGCGGTGCCCGTCTCGAGCACGACCTCAAAAAGGCCTTTCCAGAAGCCAATGTGGCGCGCATCGAAAAAGGCCACCCAGTATCACAAGCTGACATCCTCTTGGCGACCGAGTATTTTTTCTCGGGCGTCCAAGAGCCGTTCACTGACGGCTTCGGACTCGTCGCCGACATCATGGCCGATATTGGATTCGTTAGCTCCGATTTTCGAAGCGGAGAACGCGTTGCTCGAAAAATAACTCGTCTCATGGCGCTGGCCGCCGACAACAAAGCCGAGTGCGTGATTCAAACCTTCGCTCGCGTAGCCGTCGATCCACTCCTCAGTCCAAAAGCTTTTTTACTTGATGAGTGTCAACAACGTAAACGTTACAACCTGCCGCCTTTCACAACTATCGCGAATTTACACGAAGGCGAAACTACGCGACAGATTCGGATTACAGCCGATGATCGTGCTTCTGAACTTGATAAACTCAACACACTGTCTGATACGACTACCATCATGATCGACAATCCCTTATGATTCGCAGCGTTTTGTGCGACCCAAATCCAGAATTACGAGTAGTCTCACAGCCAGTAGCTGACGAGCGTATTTCAAGTACTGAAATGCAAAAACTCATTAAGGATCTGATCGAAACCATGGCAGCTGAAAATGGCGTCGGCATCGCTGCGCCGCAAATCGGCGTCCACGAACGCGTCATCATCGCAGACACCGACGAAGGGCCACGCGCATTTTTTAATCCTGAAATCACCGAGCGCTCGTTCAAAATGATAGAAAGTGAAGAAGGCTGTCTATCCGTCCCTGGTAAGTGGGGTTTTGTAAAACGTCACCGCAGTGTGTCGGTTAAAGCCAAGAATGAAAAAGGTGAAAACGTTTCTTTGAAAGCCGAAGGTTTACTCGCTATCATCTTCCAGCACGAAATAGACCACCTCGACGGGATCCTATTCATCGATCGCGCCGAAAACATCTCGCGAGCACCAAAGATGTAGTTTTATCTGCCATTCGGGCACTATGAAAATCGTCTTTTTTGGAACACCACAATTCTCAGCCGAGTTCCTGAAGGCCATGCTTGAAGCGGGTGATATTGACGTAGCCGCAGTCGTCACCCAGCAAGACGAACCTGTAGGACGCAAACACACCCCTACTCCACCGCCCGTCAAAGTCGTCGCAGAAGAACGCGGTATTCCTGTTTGGCAACCAAAGTCGATGAAAGGCCCGGCGCTCCATGGAACGCTTGCGCAATACGAAGCTGATCTTTTCGTCGTCATCGCCTTCGGTCGTATCTTGCCGCAAGAGTTGATCGATATTCCAAAACATGGCGTCATCAACGTACATCCGTCTCTTCTTCCCAAATACCGCGGACCGTCGCCCATGCACGCCGCACTTCTGGACGGCGATAATGAGACTGGAGTATGCGTCATGCAAATCGACGCCGACATGGATCACGGTCCAATTCTTGGCTGCGAGCACATTGCCATCGATGCCAAAGAGACAATTGAAACTCTCACTCAAAAAGTTGTCGACGTTGGCACGCCGCTTCTCATTACATCGATGCGAAAATTTGTTGACGGCGAGTTAACGCCAACCGAACAGGACCATTCGCGAGCAACGTTTTGCAAGCTTCTTTCACGCGAAGACGGCATCATCGATTGGACCCAACCGGTAGAAGTCATCGAACGCAAGGTTCGTGCGCTAAATCCTTGGCCAAGTACCTCCACCACCTGGATACGCAACGGACAAGAACTTAAGCTCAAAATTTTAAGCTCCAACATCAGTACCGCTCAAATTGAACCCGGTCTTGTACAAGCGATCGGCGATCAATTATTTGTCGGCACAAGCACAACCGCGCTTGTCATCAACGAGTTTCAACCAGCCGGAAGTAAAACCATGTCAGCCTCCGCTTTTATCCGAGGATACGGCGACATTCACGGTGCGAAACTGGTGCAATGAGAATTTAGTGGATAAACTAGTTTGACAAGAAATACAACTTACGATGAAATTTAAACATCCGGATATGCTCAATGTGAGCTAATTCTGGGTAGCCAAATCGCAGCTCCCCATCACTGGCGGAGTTGTGTTTTGTTTTACGCCGGGGCAATCGGGCTTGTGGTGTAATGGCAGCATATCCGGATTGCTACCCAGATGGAGCGGGTTCGAATCCCGTCAGGTCCACCACAGGAGGAAACACAGCCCCGGCACCAACCAATCCCGCCTGTTAAGGGCGGGATTGGCTATTCCTAGCATGTTCGGCTTTGAATATGAATCCGAGCCCTACCGAACACCGGCAGGGGCTTTGTCTTATTTACGATTAAGTCGAATATTGAACTGACCAATATCCTGACTGAGCAAGGTCTTTTTATCGTTAATGTTCTTTTTGACTAAGTAGCCAACCAACGGCAAGAACGCCGCACCTGCTAATTTCATCCAACTCATACGAGCCATATAAAGCGTATGGTTCGCCTTAGAATTTAGACAAAGCGACCACTAAAAACCAAACAATCGGCAATGCTAGAGCTAAGATCAAGCCGATAAATAAGGCTTTGCGGTCGTTGCGCGATTCCATACCAAGTCACGCTACGCCTCATGCCAGTAGAATCAAGCGCGACCACTACGCGTCACCACACCAACCTGCGGACGCGGCAGAGCGCCGAGTACCGGAGCCTTTTCAATAACAACCTTTTCTATCAACGCATCATTTTTACGATTCCAACCAAGGAACGGAACAGTCAGCACCAGGAAACCCAACCCGATCGGATGATTGAGGTACGGTGAAAATGCATGAGTCGCGTAAAGTGCTGTCACGCCGGCAATCAAACCAAACGTAATCCAACGCGCATCCCTTTTCTCTTTAAGCTGCCTCCAACCGGCATACACCATAACACCAAAGAACCATACGAACGCGGCAAGTCCGGGAATACCCATCTTAAGCCAAATGTCGTGATAGCCCCATTCAAAACGGTACGTCGTCCATTCACCTGACGGATTAATCTCTCGCACGCGTGGGTCGTCAGACACAAATGTCACCGGCGTACCAAATCCCGAACCCCACAGCGGCTCTTCGCTAATCTTTTCCATCATTGGTCCCAATAGATTCCATCGGCTGCTCACAGCAAGTTCACGTGTATCGTCATCGTCACCTCGATAATAAGGTGAGTTGCTCAAATCAGGTCGAGACGGCACAGGCAGCGCAATCGCAATCCAAAGTGCCGCAATAGCAAGCAATCCAGCAAACATACCAAGCATCTTTGTACGCACCCACTGCTTAAAGCTCTGACGGTCGAGCAGTCCCATGACAAACAACGCAACCAGGCCGGCTACAAAACCCATCCAAAAACTACGCGAGAGTCCGGCAATGATAGCGACGAACATGAGCGCATGCAGCCAAACGATCCGTCGTGGCCACTGCTCCTTTACCATCCACAGTGCAGCAGCGATAAGTACAAACTCAAACGCAAACGTCACAAATTGTCCTTGTTCGAACACGCGGAAATACCAGTCACCGCCCGGAAGCAAGCGCACAAACCAATCTGGTCCGGAAAGAATCGTGGCCTCAGCAAGACGAGCGTCACGCACAAAACGATACAACGTCGTAATCCCCTGCGGCGGCAAGTGCGTGAACGCGTACCACATGGCAAGCGTCGTTGACGCAACCCAAACCGCAGAAACGCCAAGCACTTGCACCAGCAGCCGCTTACGCTCAGGCGTCCACACAATGCTCCACACCGGCAACAAATACGCAATCGTCATGTAGCCGTTCATGTCGTCAAACGCCGGCTCAAAACCGTTTCGGAAAAATCCGGTGATGAAGCCCATGAAAATAGCGAGGAGCAAGAGCGTCCACGGCAAATCGCGCTTGGCAACAATACGAAGATCAATCTTTCCTCGCATAGCGAGCGCAAACCACCCAAGCATGACGCCGCCAAAGATCGCGATACGGATGCCGACCGAAAATCCGAATGCCTCAGCCGTGATCAAATGACCATGACCGCCCACAAAAATCTCGATCATCGCAAACGCTAACGCATGCGGAAGTGATCGATATGCAATAATCGCAGATGCCAAGCCAAAGGCAATCAATGGCACCCAAGACCACCACGAGTCAGCAACAAGCGCCGCTACGCCGTGCGTGGCAGCAATACCTGCAAACGCCCACAACGTCGTCTTGTCGAAAAATTGTCGAAAGATATCTTGCATAATTAGTGACGTTTAATCGTAGCCGCGACGTACGCGAGAACAATGAACACTGGCGTCAGCACCCAGAACACAAGCCACGGCACGAGTCCGTGATGCTTGCGCAAATACTTCCGCAGACTCTCGCGTACCCAACGTTGCTTGAGAATCGTCGACTGCTTGTTAAACGTGTGGCCCTTGTGGTGGACGATTTCAACGTCTGCGTAATGACGAACCTTGAATCCAGCGTCCACTGCCATTTTGCAGTAATCAACCTCTTCAAACCATATAAAGTACCGCTCGTCGAGGAGGCCAATGCGATCGATGAGTTCGCGTCGGATGAACATAAACGCTCCCATGATCGAGTCGACATCCTGCGTCTTGAGAGGATTGGCGTCGCGCATCATGTACCTATC
>CAYSXU010000043.1:0-7961 GCA_964435095.1 uncultured Gammaproteobacteria bacterium
CGATGTACTTAATGCTTGGGTGAATGTCGATATCCTTGAAAAGCTCAAGGATCTCTTCGCTCGTCGAAAAACCAAAGGCGCGCAACAGCGATGTGACCGCCACTTTACGCTTGCGATCGATCTTTACCCAGATAACATTCTTCGGATCAGTTTCAAATTCTAGCCAAGCACCACGGTTAGGAATGATCTTCGCGCCGTAGTGACGACGTGCGCGAACAATTTCCGCCGTAAAGAAGGCGCCAGCTGAACGGACGAGCTGCGAAACAATAACACGCTCAACGCCGTTAATGATGAACGTACCGCGCGGCGTCATGACCGGAAGATCACCGAGGTAGATTTCCTGCTCCTTCACCTCGTTGGTACGAAGATTTTTGAGCTTGGTCTTTACGCGAAGCGGAGCTTCGTAAGTAACGTTCTTGGCACGGCTGGTGACTTCGTCGAACTTTGGTTCGTCGAGGTAGTAATCGCCGAGCGTCAGCTCGAGATCGCGTCCCATCGTGTCCTTAATTGGCGAGATCTCATCAAAGAGCTCGCGCGTACCCTGCGTGAGGAACCAGTCGTACGCTGCCTTCTGGACCTCAATGAGATCCGGCAGGTCGACGGCGTCCCGCAGCGGTGTGAAGTATGTACGCTGCAAACGTGTCGGTGTGTTTGCCATAGCTTTCGGCAGGGTCAGAACCTGCCTAAAACGCAAAACGCGTCCTTAGTAAGAGGACGTGTTCAATGATTAATCTTCAGTCACTACGAACGTGTCGTGGAAAGACATGCCGAGCTATTGAAGGTTGGTTGAAGCCACAGTCCATTGCTGGACGTACAAAGCAGTCGGGGGTCAGAATTGCGCAAGTCTTCGCAGAGCTTGCGACCGCCACAGGACGACAAGGGGGCTCACCAAGTGCGAACAGAATAGCACGCACACCAAATGTCGTCAACAGTTTTTGCCACTCACCTCACCTCGCCTCACCTCCCCATCTCGAGCGAAGGCGAGAGATCCTGCAGCCCGCATCAGCTTCACGGAGCCCGACCTCTCCTCACCTAGCATGGCTGCGCGGCAGGTACATTCGCTCAATGTGGCAAATCCCCCATTTCCTTACTAACATCAGCCAATTTTGTTGACAAAACAGCTGAGAGCTGTTAAAATTCACGGTCACCCTGGAGAAAGTTCATGGCGAATATCTTCATCCCCCGTCCCGGCATGTGGTTCGAGGTTTCTAATGGACACAACGAAAGCTCGATGAGTAGCGTTATTAGGCAAGTTGTCCGCGAAGAACGTCAAATCATCGTCTTCGCGGACGACAACGACACCACCTACATCGAGTTCTCCTCAGACGGCAAGAAATGCATCGAGATCGTTGCCGTGAACGGCTTCAACGACGCTCCTCAGTCCATCACCTTCGGCTGGGGTCCGCAGGTGCTTCACACCTACGAGGTCGGCAAGTAGTCCCACAACCTGTTACCCGTCCGTCTGAGCCGCTTCCCACGAGGGAGGCGGCTCGATGCGTTATATTAGCCTAATATTAGCACTATTTGGTTGACAAAGCGGTTAAGATGTGTCATCATTAACGGTTCCCAGAGGTCAAAGTGAACTTCGTTCTCGTCTTTTTCTGCAACGGCGAGCTCGCCGAGATCCAGCAACGTCTTCGTGAAGTCGAATGCACCGGCTGTCAAAAGCGCAGCCTCACCTACAAGCTCGACGGCTCCGGTCACGTGCAGTGGAGCCTCATCCTGACGGATCTGACCGAACGCGGCACCATCGACGGCCGCACCCTGTCGCAGATCATCGGCGCCCTCGCCGATACCGGCAACGCCCACATCATCTCTTTCGGTCCGGTCAACGCCCCGGGCTAGATCCACCCCACTTCGTAGAGCCGCTTCCTTCGGGAGACGGCTCGATGCGTATTAGAGGAATTTGCTTTACATAAACCCCAATATCACGTATCCTTCTGCCGTTCATCACCCAGGAGACTGAAAGAATGTCACCCAACAACGACTTCGATCCCACCCATCCCGACGCATTCACGACATCGGATCGCCGGTGCAGGAGATTGAGCGACGCGGCCCAACACGCCTCACGGGCGCTGAACGGCAACCTCGCGACTCCGGATCGCCTGCAGCACCTCATTAGCGCCTTCGATATCCTGACCGAAGTTGGCGCTGGCCCGGAGATGATCGGACAGTCTTTGGCCACACTCGAATCGCTGCGCGGCTCACTGAACCTCGCCATGAATCCTCACCTCATCCACGGCGCCCGCGTCGATCACGATTCGTGCTTCATCTAAGTTAGCGCCGCTGAGCCGTCCCGTCTGGGGCGGCTCTTCCCTTTTGTGCACACAAAAACACGATCAATCGATCGTGTTTTTGATTCGTTCTTCCCAAAAGATGCAGGAAGAGAACTGGATGTTCAAACGAATTGAAGCCGAGCCACTGCGTGAGAACGAGAGGAGAGAGAGTTTTTTTCCGCACCGTTCGTGCGAAAACACGTTCGGACAGTGATTCGACGGCATCGCGTCTCGTCCCGCAACTTTTAGGAAGAAGTTAACACACAGAGCATAGACGAAAATACGACCAATGACAAGATCAACGATGTACATACTTTATTACAAAAGAGGGATCGCTCTAATGTGACGATCCCTCTCCTATAGGAAACCTAAGTATTGCCAGTACTACGCACCAATCATTGCATTGATCATGCCACCCTTCATGGCATGCTCCATGGTGATCATCATAAATATCTTATCTCAATAATCTTAAGATCCCTCTGTTCCTCCGGGTCCTAGAAACCCCCGCCCATGAGATCCACCCGGACATTACAAACAAGCCAAGCGATTTGTCAAATTTTGTACAGTTACATTGTACATAAATATTATAATTCTGCTGTGTTTAGCAAAGATTATTGTATGAATTTTTTGATTCGTATTTCTAAATTTGAATACTGATTTGTCAACTTTGAGTGTTTAAGCTATAATGTCTCATTATGTCGATCAATAACGTCAACGAAAAGCTGACCAAACTTGGCCTTACGGAAAGTGAAGTCAAAATATACATGGCCATGCTTAAAATCGGCGCAAGCACGGTCCAAGCTATCGCTAAAGAAGCCCGTCTCTCGCGGACAGCCGTGTATCAGATCCTGGCAGTCCTTGAAAACAAGGGGTTGGTTAGTACATTTCACCAAAAGAAAAAGAAACTCATGGTCGCCGAAGATCCAGAAAAGCTTGAAGGATATTTCTCTCAGTATATTGGAAACATGCAAAACGAGCTCCATGGTTTAAGTCGTATCATCCCAGAACTTCGAGCCATTCAGTCAGGCGACATGAAGCCTCGAGTTCGATTTTATCGAGGGACAGAAGCCGTTCGAGCCCTGTTCCGCGATCTTGCAGCTGTGAATCCAGACGAGCTTCTTGAAATCACAAACGTTGACGCAGTCTACAGCGGGATTGATTCAAAAATACTTCTTGAGGAGCGTGCTAAGTTCGCAAACTCACCAATGAAAGTTAAAGTGCTTCGTCGTGGATCGCCACATGCGCCGTCAGATAAAGCGGAGTATCGCGACATCCCACACAAAACTTTAAATTTTCAAGGAGACATTTGGATTTACGGCGACCGTTTAGCCTTTACGCATTTTGTTAACGATATTGAGACGGTAATTATCGATAATATATTATTCGCAGACACAATGCGCGCGCTTTTCCTTGTAATTTGGGGCTGTGCCGCCGACTGTCTTGCACGTAAAAAGTAAATGAGCGCCAGGTCACTAAGACCTAGGCGCTCATTAGTTTTTTCCCGCCGAAGCGGCGTCTGATTCCTTCCCCATCTCTGAGCGTTGATTTTCGCCAACGCTATGGTCCTGGATCCTCTCAATCCACGATTAGGGGTATTGGCGCACGTGACTGAGCTACACCCGACTCAGTCATTGTTCGTGTCGCGAGGCAGCACTCCACGTCTCTTTCAAGACGCATCACTGTGCTTTTAATAACGCCCGGGGCGTTAACCAGTCATTAGGGAATCAGGGAGAGGAGAGCTGTGTTAGGACCACATGCTGCCTCCTGCTCTCTAGTGTCATCTCACACTATGTGCGAGATGGAGCCACGGCTGTCCGCGGCATCAAAAAAAATCTAAGTTATTTTTTTATATTTGTCAACATTAAATTGTTGCCTATTCAAATTATTCGCTAATATTTAAGTAAAATTACGACCACATACAGCGAACACTATTCCGCCGAGTTGGACGACTCCGACTCTGAAGACCTACTAATCCCATCACTAGACAAGGCCGCTTGCTTAGTTAATTCGCGAATTTTTTCTAGCGTGGCCGGATGTTCTCTCAGGTATTGTTTGGCGACCTCTCGACCGACACCTAGTTTTTCCTCGCCGAACACGTAGCTATTTCCGCGCTTTTCAAGACTGCCGAGCTCTACGCCCAAATCAAGCATGTCACCGGCAATTGAAATGCCTTCGTTGTACATAATGTCAAACTCACAGGTACGGAATGGTGGAGCTACTTTATTTTTTACGATCTTAACCTTTACGCGATTACCTATGATTTTTTCACCCTGTTTGATTTGCGCTGCACGCCGAATCTCAATGCGTACCGAAGCATAAAATTTAAGGGCGTTGCCACCGGTCGTAGTTTCTGGATTACCAAACATCACACCTATCTTCATGCGGATCTGGTTGATGAAGACCACTATGGTTCCAGTTTTCGAAACAATGGCAGTAAGTTTACGCAATGCCTGGCTCATGAGACGAGCCTGTAGACCCATGTGTGAATCGCCCATTTCACCTTCTATTTCAGCCTTTGGAGTTAAAGCCGCGACTGAGTCAACAACAACTACATCTATAGCATTTGAACGAACGAGCGTCTCCACGATTTCAAGCGCCTGTTCTCCGGTATCTGGTTGTGAAATAAATAACTCATCAATATTAACTCCGATTTTACGAGCATATTCCGGATCCATGGCATGTTCAGCATCGACGAAAGCCGCGATACCGCCTTTCTTTTGTACCTCGGCGATGATGTGTTGTGCGAGCGTCGTTTTACCTGATGATTCTGGCCCGTAAATTTCAATGATGCGTCCACGCGGTACACCAAACGGTCCAAGCGCTATATCAAGCGACAAACAACCCGTCGGCACAGCATCCACCGAGGTCGGCTTGGCCTCACCTAAGCGCATGATAGAGCCTTCACCGAACCGTTCCTTGATTTGTCCGATCGCCGCTGTTGCAGCTTGAAGACGTGCGTTTGTCTGATCTTTTGCCATAGAGTTTATATCGTCAATTCGTCTCCTACTTTACAAGACAGAGACTAAAAAAGACACGCAAGATATCCCCTTGTTTAGCCGGAAAATCCCGGCGAAGAAAAACTTATCGATTCAAAGAAATTGGCGACGATTCAAGCGTATCAAACACGACTCGCCGGTAAATTACGGCAGTACGCGAGTACCGACGTTCGGCCTCAAGGGTAATAACATTCAACCCACGTGACAGATCGACTGTTGTAGAAAAATGATTATCCTCAGAAATTACTACCTCATGGTCATTAATACGCAGCGTCACGTCATCGTCTAACACAACACCACGGACTTCTAGTATGGCCGAATCGGCATACATTCCTTCATTGGGCGTATCAAGCACAATTGTAGGCGGCTCAAGAAGGCCACGAACCTGCCAACCTAGGTAGCTCAACACACCAACAGCTACCAAACTGACAAATGTCATCGTCATTAAGCGCGACAGCACGAAAAATCTCCCTTTTCTCAAACGCTCACGAGGTAAACGGTGTGGAGAAAGAAGATCTGATCGGCCACTTTCTTCTTCGTAAAGTTCAATGAAATATTTTTCGTCTGCATGCAAGGCTCTAGCATACGCCTTGATGAAATTTCGCGTATACAGCGGCTCTGGCAGCTCGTCATAATAGCCGTGTTCCAATGCTTCAAGATAACGCCGCTGAATATGCGTTGTTTCTTCAAGCATCGATAGACTAACCGCCTGGCCACGGCGCAAAGCACGCAGCTTCTCACCAAGCGTTTGTGGTAAACGATCAAGTTTTCGCATGACAAAGGTCATACGCGTTGATTGCCCTCCTCAGTATCCGCTGTCTCGTCAGCGTCGTCATTATGCGTTTCGCCGTCACCTTCATCGGCATCGTCTACAATGTCGTCACGCAAGTTAGACTGTTCATCAAACTCATCGTCAACCGACTCCATACCAGCTGGTGGCCATTCACTCACCAATACCTCACGAGGCTTTGCTCCGTCAGCTTCGCCAACTATTCCAAGTTCCTGCATGAGATCGACAATACGTGCGGCGCGTGAATAACCGATCTTCATGCGACGCTGCAAGAAAGAGGTTGAAACTTTGCCCGCATCAATCGCAATTTGAATCGCATCTTCAAGCAATACATCTGAGCTACTCGGATCGAGCATGACGCCGCCAGCGCCAGACGTGCCTTCCGTAATCTGATGGTTATAGTCCGGTTCGCCTTCCTCCTTCAGGAAATCAACTACGCGCTCGATTTCTTTTTCGGAAACATAGGCACCTTGAGCACGCTTGGGCTTCGACAACTCAGGCGTCGATATCAACATGTCACCGCGACCTAGCAATTTATCCGCACCAGCTACATCAAGAATTGTCTTACTATCCACTTGCGAGGCCACTGCAAAAGCCAACCGCGTCGGAATATTCGCCTTGATTGTGCCTGTAATAACATCAACTGAAGGCCGCTGAGTAGCAACAATGAGGTGAATACCAGCTGCCCGCGCCATCTGGGCGATACGCACAATAACCGCCTCAACATCGCGTTTGTTCTGACTCATCAAATCGGCCAACTCGTCGATTACGATAACGATACGCGGCATGCGTTCTTTACACTTGGCATTATAAGAATCGATGTCCTTAGCACCAAATCTAGACAGATAATCAAGGCGTCGCTCCATTTCTCGTACCGCCCACTTAAGCGCATTAATCGCCTCATCAGCTTTAACGATCGGCGGAATAAGAAGGTGCGGAATACCGGCATAGACTGACAGTTCGACACGCTTAGGATCGACCATGATGAACTTAAGGTCATCTGGTCCATTCTGATAAACGAGTGAAATAATAATGTCGTTCAAGCACACTGACTTACCAGATCCAGTCGCACCGGCCACCAACATGTGAGGCGCACGATCGACAGAAAGCATCTGTGTTGAACCGGAAATATCTTTACCGATTGGTACAGCAAAGCTCGACTTTCGATGCTTAAACTCCTTTGACTCAAGCAATTCACGCAAACACACTCGTCCAATGGTCTGGTTCGGCACCTCGATACCTACTAGTGATTTACCCGGAATCGGAGCCTCAATACGAATTGGATGCGCGGCCAGCGCCAAGGCAAGGTCGTTCTGCAGTGCAACGATACGAGCAAGCTTAACGCCAGTCGGCGGTTTCAAAGCATACTGAGTGACCGTTGGACCAACTCGAACTTCCGCGATTTCGCATTCAATCCCAAACTGATGTAACGTTTTGACAATAATTTCCTGTCCACGGTCAAGATCTCCAGAACGCGCGTCTGAGCTCTTATCGTCAAGCAGTTCCAAAGGAATTTCAATAGTTCGTCGTTCTCGCGATGTCATTATCTGCTCAGTACGACCAGCAAAAATCGGTGCTCTCTTAGCAGCTGGAATAGCTTCTTCTTCCTCCGGTTCGACGTCCTCTCCTTCTTCATGATCCTGTTCGTCCCCAGCTTCTGACTCCTCAAGTTTGCGTCGCTCCTCAAAAGTCAATTCGTCTTCTTCATTCGTTGCCTTGCCACGCTTGGCCAAAGTTAAAATACCCGTGGCCGAAAGTGGCACGCGAACCATGGATTTTATCGAGATACCAAATAGTAAAACAATTGAAACCAACAAACACGCTCCGGCAATGACAAACGCCGCAATGCCACCCATCGCGCCGGCCAACAAGTCAGAAGTAATATTGCCTACTAGTCCA
>CAYSXU010000044.1:0-7552 GCA_964435095.1 uncultured Gammaproteobacteria bacterium
CCGCGACCTCTTGCACCCCATGCAAGCGCGCTACCGCTGCGCTATAGCCCGATGGAGAGCATTTTAGTGAAGAGTCGCGATTCTGTCCATGAGTGGACGGTTGGTTAATTTCAATAATATTTGAGCGATATACTGCCGTTGACATATACCCCTGGGGGGTATATTGTGACGAGGTATGAAAAAGGGAAACGAGAGTGACGCATTGCGACTGAAAATCGTTAATCGTATTTCACGCATCGAAGGCCAGCTGAAAGGTGTTCGCCGCATGCTCGACGAAGACGTCGAATGTCTTGACGTGCTTACGCAAATTTTGGCGGCTCGTTCCGCAATGTCTACGCTCGGCATCGAGCTTCTGAAAGAGGACATGCTTTGCAAGAGTAGGGATCGTAAATCGATCGATGAGGTGTATCTCAATAAATTGTTCAGCTTAACGTAATCTATGTCAGCTATCGAACTTTCGAGCGTAACATTTGAACAAGAGGTTCTTCGCTCTGATATTCCGGTTCTGGTTGATTTTTGGGCGCCGTGGTGCCGTCCGTGCCAAATGATGGCTCCAATTCTTGACGAACTCGCTTTTGAATTGGCGGGAAGGTTCAAAATCACCAAGCTTGACGTCGACAACCCTGCGCATATGGCGCTTGCTGAACAATACAAAATTCAAGGTATTCCAAATATGCAGATATTTAAGGACGGTAAAGTCGTCGATACCTTGATCGGTGCACGGCCAAAAGTCGTACTCAAGGCCGAGCTGTATCGCTTTATCGTATAGGAATAAATGTTTTACGAGCTCAATACAAAAAGCCGCCCAGACATGCTGGACGGTTTTTTGGTCGGGCTGACAAGATTCGAACTTGCGACCTCTTCGTCCCGAACGAAGCGCGCTACCATCTGCGCTACAGCCCGTTGCTCGCTTGCCGGATAGACTATCGCTCGGACTTCGTCCTCGCTGGCGTCTATCCGCCGCTCGCCTTCGTTCGGATTACCGAACGACATTTAACGGAAAACGGTGCCGAAAGATTACACTGAAATGAGACATTGATCAAGTTAGCCAACTAAGGTACTCTTTCGCCGCTCGGAGGGATCGCATAGCGGCCTAGTGCGCACGCTTGGAAAGCGTGTATACCGCAAGGTATCGAGGGTTCGAATCCCTCTCCCTCCGCCATAAAAAGACAACCCGCTCGGGTTGTCTTTTTATGCCCCATATAAGCTGCTCGCTTTAGGGGGCCTTTTTTAGTCGAGCTTTTCATCATGGTCGACCCTGGTATCATGCGTGTGTATGAAAGTTACCTACGATAAGACTGTTGTGCAGAATCCGCTTCTCGTGCTTCGTCGCGCTGGCTACTCGGCTTTTCGCGATCCAATTAGCCGCGAAGATAGTTTTGTGTTGCGGCCGACGGCGGAGTTTTACCCGCGCTTCCATTTGTATGTTGAATATGCGCTAAACGGCGACGTTATATTTAGCTTGCACCTTGACCAGAAGAAGGCGTCGTACGGTGAAGGTCATGCGCATGCTGGAGAATATTCTGGCTCCACGATCGAAAAAGAAATGCGTCGAATTGACGGTTGGGTGAAGCAAGTGTTGCGTGATGGTGACGAGCCGGCACCGTCAGACATGCAAGAGATGCAGCAGTCTAAGGCGTCTGGACAAAAGCCATGGTGGTGGCCTTTTTAGTAGACTTGAATTTTTACCGTAATTGCGTCACTCTTCTGTCCGTCATGAGGTGGACATGATTTCGGGTAAAATGACGTTAAGAAGGTTTCCGCCTCTTCCGCGGCTCAAGTCCATAGTGACCGTGGCGAGTCGGCCTGGTGGCACTTGGTCGACCGTGCGCGACATGGCTGCCCAATGCGAAGCAACGCTCATCCTAGACTTGCGTACCGACATGGAACGTAAGCAGGCGCCGAGCATCGAGACGCTCTCGAACTTGGCGCTCATGAACAAAATGGGTTTCAGTCGAGCCTCGGACTTGCTGATGCCTGACATGCTTCTTCACGAGATTCGTCGACCGTTGACGACGAGACGACGCGGATTGCCGGTCTTGAACGACTTGCTCTTCGGGATGTACGTCGAAATGGTTTTGGAGACGCGGCGCGCTTTCGATCCGGGCAAGGCTATGGAAGGTTTTTTCTACGGCGAGCACCGAGGCATCGTGTTCATCGGTTCACCGTCACCTTGGTGGGAAGCCGAACGGCTGTACTTGCACTGTCTGCTCGAGGGGCTCTGGCCGACGTTGCGCATCTATCACGTGTGACTTTTCGTGGACGCGGGCTTTGGCTCGCGTCCTTTGTCGTTTATACTCAGATCACTATGCCTCGTCTTGATATCAAAAATCACACCAAGGAACTTGAGCGCAATGTGCGGGAACAAACGATCGGCTACATAGTTGCGGCTTTGTCGCTGGTTGCAGGTCTTGCCTGGAATGAAGCTATCAAGGCTTTGATTACTTATTTTTTTCCAGCTGACGATGCGAACGGAATTGTTGCAAAATTTACTTATGCCGGTCTCGTGACGCTTGTCGTGGTCATTCTTACGATCATTGTCAAGCGCATGCTGCAACCAAAGGTGGATGAAAAAAAGAGCTGAGGAAAAGTGTTGTTGCTTCGATTCGCAACCGATCGTACAATACGACATCGAACGGTAGCATCTCGCGCGCGTTATCATACTTGCAAGGTTATGCGCATCAGCTCACCAGCCTTTCGCGACGGTGAATATATTCCTCCGAAGTATACGTGCGACGGAAAGGATGTGAATCCTGAACTTCGCATCGATACAGTGCCAGCGGCGGCGAAAAGTTTGGCGATCCTAGTTGACGATCCTGATTCGCCAAGCGGAAATTGGTTGCACTGGTCGGTCTGGAATATTTCGCCAATGACAAAACTTATCGAAGAAGATTCGGTTCCACTCGGAGCAGTCGAGGGAGAGACGGATTTTAGTGAGACCGGATATGGCGGTCCGTGTCCAGCAAGCGGTGAACATGAATATCGCTTCATCGTCTATGCTCTCGATACGGTGCTGAATTTGCCGAATGGTTCGGTGCGTATCGCTATCGAACAAGCGATCGAAGGTCACGTCATTTCGTCGGCTACACTCACTGGACGTTACCAGCGCATCAAGATGCGTGCCTTGGCGCATGCCTAGAAAGACAATGCTCGCTTTGGCTCTTTGGAGCTGGGGCGAGTGTTTTTGTTTATTGTCTCCAACCACCCCCAACCCCTCCTTTGGTAAGGAGGGGAGTTGTTCGAGTTCCCCCTCCTCCCCGAGAGCCTGTCCTGAGCTTGTCGAAGGAAGGGGTGAGGGGTGGTGGGAGTACCAGGGTCATACCAGGGTCGAGTTGCCAAGCTCGTCTTTTTGTGTCATCTTTCTTTCTCGGCTCGGCCGAGATTCGCCCGGTGTCTGCACTATGTAGACGGAGTTTGTGGCGAAGAGGAGAAGTGACATGCACCTGACCAAAGAAGCCCGCGCGCTCGGCAAGGAGCTCGCTGGTATCACCGACGACATCGGCGAGGGGCGCGTACCCATCGAGGCGCTCCAGGCGTTCCGCAAGAATCCCTGGGCCGTGCTCGACGATCGCACCGTCGTCACTTCGGATCGACCGAACGTGCTCGACAAGCGTCTCGACATGGCGACGCTCGATATCACCTCAAGCGGCACGCCGTTCGGCCTCCTCAAAGACGGCCGGCTATGGGTCGACGAGATGATCGCGAGCACGGAGTCGGTCAAGGACCGTCTCTACCTGAAACGCGATGAGCGCGGTCGCATCGAAGGTGGTGTCTTCATCGACGGTGAGTCGCTCTACGAGATGCGCGACTCACGGACGTTCGACTTTGACATCGCGCGTGCTAGCGTCGTTGCACACGACACGCTCGGCTGCGTGATCATGGATTCGAACGCGATCGAGTTCCACCGTTTGCCTGACGGCAAGGTCATGCAGCGACCGAGCTCGTTCATCGTCCACGGCGCCATCACCGATCCCGCGAAGCCGATGTGCGTGTGGGGCGAGGAAGACGGCAAGTGGGTGGCGTATGTGCAGCTCGAAGACGGGTCGCTCGGCCGCTGTCGGATCAACGACGGCGAGACGGTCGACGACGTGGCGGTGTTCCGCAAGAACATCGCGCTCTCCGTGAAGTCGCAAAGCGGCAAGCATCAGCTCCGGCTCGTCACCGTCAACGGCACGCTCGAAACCTGGGAGCAGTACAACCACGAGACGCCCATCCGCGACCTCGTGTGGCTCGACGAGCGCATCCTCCTCGGCCGGCACGAGGGCAAGCTCTTCGTGTGGGACGTGCGCAAGCGCGACATCGACATGAAGCCCTTCGAGGGCGAGGTCGTGCAGGGCCCGGTGCGTCATCCCGACGGTCGCGTGATGGTCATCATGAACCATCCGGCGAGCGGTATACACGAGGCATTGTTCGTCATCGAGTCGGGCATCGAGCCGGGTTATCGTTGGTATCGTGGGAAGTCGATCCTCGGCGGTCCCTACGTGTTGGGCCATCACCGGAACAGAATCTATGAGCTCAACCGTTCGCATTTTGTGACGGTGCACGCCTTCGGTTGCGAGGTTCTCGAGTCCTTCCGGTACATCGAGAGGGACGGCTGTCGCTTCGTCCTCAACGACAACGGCAAGTGTACGCTCGTCGACTGCATCTACGACGACCCCGAATACCGCAAGGTCTTTCTGTCCGGCGACTACAAGGCTATCGACATCGAGAGCGTCGTCGTGGTGAATCGGCCGGATGGCAGTCGGCGGCTGCTCGCCAAGGTCCAGCTGTCGGACGGCCGCTGGCAGGTGGCAGACAACCATGGCTTGCTCGGCGAACCCGCCCACGGCATCTACGGTCTGCGGATCGTCGAGCGCAACAACAGAGCCATCCTCATCACGTGGACGGCGCGCCATCGCCGTGAGCTGGTCGACTGCATCTGCAAGGCGTTTTAGGGTCGTAGATTGAAACCTGGTTTCAGTTGTCCACATTGAAACCTGGTTTCAAGAGTGAATCGTCGTCGTGAACGGGGCATGTCGTGCGCCCGTCTTTCCCTTCGTGGGAGAGGCGGGTGCTTTTGTATTCATGAGTATCGAAAATCAATAAACTATCCTGAACGCAGTGAAGGACCTTCCAACCTGTAGCTACAAAGTGGTAGGTCCTTCGTCATGATTACATTCCTCAGGATGGTTTATGATGATGGCATGCGCGATCAATACTGCGTCTACATCATGTCGAATCCAAATCGAACCGTGTTATACATCGGCATGACTTCTGATATCGCTGCACGAATTCTGTCCCACAGGCAGAAACTCGTCGAAGGTTTTACCAAAGAATATAACTGCATCGATTGTGTTTACTTTGAATTTTGCGAAAATCGTGAAAACGCACTTCTTCGTGAGAAACAGCTAAAGGGCTGGAGGTGACAAAAGAAAGACGATCTTATCGCGTTATTTAACCCTTCGTTAACTGATTTATCTGATAGATTTTTCGATACACAAGCTGGTTTGAGATAAAGCCTTTTTTCAGATAACCTACCGTCATGCTCGAGCCTAAAGATCAGATCAAAGACAAGCTCGATATCGCCGAAGTCATCGGCGAATACATGCAGTTGAAGCCGGCCGGGAGCGGGAGTCTGAAGGGACTCTGTCCGTTCCATGGCGAGAAGACGCCGTCGTTTCACGTCAGTCGCGAACGTCAGATGTGGCATTGTTTTGGTTGCGACAAGGGCGGCGACATGTTTGCGTTTGTGATGGAGATGGACAGTTTAACTTTTCCAGAGGCGTTACGAACGTTGGGTAAAAAAGCCGGCGTAGAAATTCCCGAGTATCATCCGACGCAAGCCACTACGAAACGCGATCGTTTGCTCGCGATGCACGATCTGGCTGCCAAGTGGTACACCAAATTTTTGCGCGAGCATGTCGAAGCGCAGGCGGCGCGTGACTATCTTGCGAAGCGCGCAATCGGCGATGACCTCGTCGAAAAGTTTCGGCTGGGCGCGTCGGCCGATCGCTGGGATTCGTTGGTGAAATTTTTAGCGACGAAAGGATTCAGCGAAAATGAAATAGTCGAAGGCGGACTCGGTACGCGGCGCAAGAGTGGCAATGGACTATTTGATCGTTTTCGTAATCGTGTGATGGTGCCGTTGTGTGACGCGAGCGGAAACGTTGTTGGTTTTACTGCGCGCGTTTTACCAGCTCCCACCACCCCCAGCCCCTTCCTTCGACAAGCTCAGGACAGGCTCTCGGAGAGGAGGGGAGACGACGAAGGGCCGAAATACATGAACTCGCCTGAGACGCCGATTTACCACAAGGGCGACATGCTTTACGGATTGCATCTTGCGAAGGGCGGCATTCGTACGCGCAAAGAGGTGATCGTGGTTGAGGGGAATCTTGACGTGATCGCTTCGCATAAAGCCGGTGTTGAAAATGTTGTAGGAAGTTCGGGTACAGCGCTGACGACGTCGCAGCTCAAAACATTAGCGCGTTACACCAAGCGTATCGTGTTTGCGCTTGACGAGGACGCTGCAGGTTTTGGTGCGGCGCAGCGTGTGTTTGAACTTGCAATCCAAATGCAAAATGACGACCCGACGTTACGTTTTGATATCCGTTGTCTCATCATTCCGCCGGGTGCAGGTAAAGATCCTGACGAAGTCGTACAGAAAGATCCGGAGTTGTGGCGTAAGGTGGCGGAGAGGTCAGAAGACGTAGTTGAATATTTCTTCACCAAAAAGATTCGTGACTTTGAAATGTCTGGAACGTCGGCGGGCATTGATATGCGTACGAGGCTAGTCGACGAACTTTTACCGCGCCTTAAGCGCATTGAACGGCCTGATCAGCGTCACTTATATTTGTTGCGTATCGCTGACGCTACCCACGTGTCGCTGGGACTCCTTGAAGACATGCTTAATAAGGCTGAGGTTAAATCTCGGGAGAATGGCACCGTACGTTCGGTCGAGAAGTTGCCCGAGGATATTCGTCCATTGACGACGACCAGAGTCGACAAAGCGGCGGCTTTTTTGCTGGGTTTAGCTCTTAAACATGAAGCCTTTGCAGCCGAGGCTTTGTCGGCCGTACGCGTGGATATGTTGTCAGATGCTGGCCTATCTCGGCTTTACACTGAGTTAAATATCGTTTATACTCGCAACGAAACACCGGTCCCCAGCACCCAACGAAATGTTTTCTATTCGCGACTTCGAGCCAAGCTCGAGGGTCAAGGCTTGGCAAGGGAGACATCCTTGCTTGACGCGTTGACACTCCAAACCGACGAGCTCCTGGCTGGACTGCCGCCTAAAGAGGTGCGACAAGAGGCTGACCGGAACATTGCTATCCTTGCTGACGCCGACAAGCAAGTCAGGCGTAAGCAACTCGAATCATCCATTCGCGAAGCTGAGCTTTCGGGAGACGCCACACGCCTCACCGAGCTCGTTTCTGAATACTCCGCGTTTTTATCTGGCAAATTGGGCTAGCCCTTTTTCTGGTGACGCGGATAATTATGGGTTCGTTTTATGGCCTCGAAAGGTTATTTGACGAGTAAGATGAAAAAGTTGGTCAAAAAAGTAACGAGCAAGCCG
>CAYSXU010000045.1:0-7119 GCA_964435095.1 uncultured Gammaproteobacteria bacterium
CCCCCATGAACCCCCCCCCTCTGACCCTCCACATCCGCCACCAGCCAAGAGAAGAACAGCACCCACTCCAACGATGACTTTTTGCATAGCACAAAAGCATGAATTGCAATGAGTACAGGATACTCCAAGGCTTGACGAAGACAAAACCGACCCGTACACTCAGACATTCCTCGTTTGCCCCCATGAATACACTTACCTACAATAAAATTTCTGAGTTGATCCGTCATGCGGAGCATATCTTGCTATTAACTGATGAACGCATCGACGGCGACACAACAGGCTCAACTCTTGGCCTATTCCATGTTTTGAATTTAATGGGTAAACGAGTTGATATTTTTTCGCCTAAATCCATTCCTGAAACGCTCCGTTTTCTTCCGGGCGTTGATAACATCTCCCACGATACTGCTTTGTTTGAACAACCAGATATAGACCTAGTCATCATCTGCGACTGTTCGGACGGTCATTACATCAAACGATTTTTGCCCAAAATGACCCGTCGCGTGCCGCTCGTGGTGTTCGATCACCATCTTACAAATCCGCGCTACGGTACGATTAATTGCGTTGAACCAGAAGCAGCCTCAACAGCCGATGTTGTTTGGCGCTTTATTAAATCAACCGGTCTTCCGATGAATAGATCAGCCGCACAATGTTTACTGACCGGCATTACTACGGACACCCAAGCCTTTTTTACAGCCAACACCACAGCCGCCTCGGTTGAAGCCTCAGCTGAACTTACAAAATTAGGCGGCCGTCTACACGACATCGTCAAACACACATTCATGAATAAATCAGAAGCCTCGTTAAAACTCTGGGGTCTGGCTTTTGAGCGATTATTTTTTGACGTTGATTTTGACGCCATTGCAACTGCCATTACGCTCAAAGACATCAAACAATACAACGCGACCATGGAGGATATTGAGGGAATTTCCAACTTCCTCAACGCCATGCTCGACGAAACACATGAAGTTGTAGTCGTTTATCGCGAAACCGAAGACGGAGCAGTGAAAGGCGGCGTGCGCAGCCGAGGTCGCAACGTCGCTAAACAAGTCGAAGAGAAGTACGGCGGCGGCGGACACAAGCTGGCAGCTGGATTTAAGGTGACAAATGCGCATCTCGAGGAACGCGATGGCACTTGGATCATCGTTAAAGACCTCCCCAAAGACGGATCACCAAACTTCGTCAGTCCAAATTAGATGTATTATGCATGCAAGAGCGAACCCGACATAGGTCGGTGATAACCGCTGTAACTTTATTTTATGCGTGACACTTCTCATATCGCTTGGATTCTTCGAGTAGGTGTGGCGGGTGAATTTTTAGGACACGGAATTCTGGCTCTTCAAGGTAAGACTCAGTGGATTGGCTGGATTGAAGAAATGCTCGGTGTAACAACGTCAACCGCAACCCAATTATTGACCCTAATCGGCATATCAGATCTGATCGTGGCCGCCGTAGCACTCCTCTTCCCAATTCCAGTCATACTTCTCTTTGCCGTAATTTGGGGATTCTGGACGGCACTTTTACGTCCACTAGTCGGCGAATCGTTCTGGGATTTCATCGAACGCTTCGCTAACTGGACAGCGCCTCTGGCACTACTGCTTTTAAACGGTATGCCAAAAGGTAAGGCCTGGATCCGACCAATGAAAAATAAATAGTGTGCAAAAACACCCCGGCCTAAGCCTGGGTGTTTTTGGAGCGGGTAGCGGGGATCGAACCCGCTTCTCCAGTTTGGAAAACTGGAATAATAGCCATTATACGATACCCGCGAATTTGTGACGGTAGCTTAACAAAGAGCGAAAGAAATGTGAAGCGCCTTAGGCGAGCTTTGTCACCAGCCACCTGCAAAACGCTTGCTTCAAGTTACTAATGGATTTCAACCAATCCCCGATTCGCATCAACCGTGATCATCGTACCATCAGCCACATGGTCAAATACATCACGAACATTCGTAACGCAGGGAATACCGAGTTCACGACATACTATCGCCGCATGGCTCAAAATGCCACCTTGGGCGGTTACAACGGCGTCAGCAAGACGCATAAGCGGTAAAAAAGACGGCGTTGTCATGTCAGTAACTAAAATATCGCCGCGTTCAATAGTTTGGCCTTCCAAGTCCTGCGCGTAAATTACCTTCGCCTTTCCCGTGGCGACTCCGGGAGAACCGATCTGACCGCGTAATGTCCCCTGCTCACTCAGTCGTGGCGCAAGCGACGCATACATTTGTCCCAACAGACGGTTGTAATCGACGAACCAAAGGCCGGAGTCATCAGACGCTACCGTTTCGAAATATCCACAAAGATAGTCATTCGCAAACTGGCCGTTTAGCTGTTCTGTGAGCACGTCGCGCTTTGCACGGTCAATAACATGAAGATGCTCGACAAGCGCCTTGAGATGCTCAAGTGCGACATCGTTCGTATGCGACATCGTCCAGTCATGAAAATCCCACGCAAAAGTAATCGGCTGACAACCTTCATCATAAAAACCCTGCGTCAGTTGGCCGTGCACGCCCCGAACAATCTGACCAATAACGCCGTTTGCGTTCAGAACAAAGATGGTGGACCACGCATACGACTCAGCGTGTGGAACAATGTCAACCAAATAGTTTTCAATATCAACGTTCTGCTCATCGAACCATTTCAAAGTCTCACGAATTGACGCCCCGCGTGTCCGAAGCTTGGGGAGAGATGGATCGTTTGGGATCATTCGATAGGCGCAGAGTTCGTTGCCGTGTTCTTCAAGAAATGTAACAAACATCGGTGTGCGGTTGGCGACGTCACGGGCACTAAATTGCGTAGGACGATCAAACGGTAGACCGATATGCGCGTTAAGCAACGCCAGACGGATACGTTTATCGTTGTCCTCTTTGCGATGTGCTTCAACATCGGCGTGCCCCATGCTCTGTAGCCACTCGGTGAACGAAATCTGAGTTTGATACAACTTTGAGAGATCCATAAATAGAGATTCCCAGGTATGGTAACAGAGGAAGATATGAACGAATACCTGCAGTCCACCAGTTCATTATCAAATTGACTATTCCTAGTATTTATGATAGAATATTCCGTTCGGAGGTCACATGAGACAGTCTCTGAAGAAATTCGTGATTGTCCGCCATGGACAGTCCGAAGGCAACATCGACCCGGTCGTCTACCAACGTAAGCCGGACGCTGAGATCGCTCTCTCGCCCGAAGGCGAGCGACAGGCAGCACTGACCGGCGCATGGTTGCGCGAGCAGTTTCCCACGGCCGAGATTTACACCTCGCCGTTCACTCGTGCCGTACAGACGGCGCAAATCGCCTTCCCTGGCTCAGCGTTGGTCATGGATACGCTGCTGCGCGAACGCCACCTCGGAGACCTGCTCTCACTTTCACCCGCCGAGTACTTCGCCAAGTACCCTGACGAGCGCGACGTGATGATTCGGGAAGGCTTCTACCGCTACCAGCCGCAAAACGGCGGTGAGAGCATGGCGGATTGTCGTGAACGCGCTCTCGCGTTCTGTCGGGGAGTCACGACGGCCGAAGTCGCGATTGCGATTATGCATTGTGGAATAGCGCTGCACTTCCAAGAGCTATTCGACGGCCTGGAAGAAGGCGAGGTTGTGCGGCGCTTCAAAGCGTCCGAGCTCCTCGAGAACGCGGGCGTCCTCGTCTACGACGTGCTTGGTTGGGACGAGACGCGCGGACGCTACGCCATGACACTGTCCCACCGGACGGTTCCCTGGCTCAACGCTCGCTAATACGTAACGCCGCCTGGCTCAGGCGGCGTTAGCGTTTATATAACTTTGTATTGTTTGCCACACCTGTTCGGCCGACAAGGTTCCGTCTAAAATAATGAGCCCCGAGTCTCGTGCACGTTCAAGCGACGATACCAGGTGCAACATGGCGCCGCTTCGCAGCTCGGGCGTCACACCAAACCCGGAATTACGCTCGGAAAGTCGTTGATCAAGCACTTCAGGCGAGATCTGCAAATAAAATTGCCAAGGAAACACCTCCCTCAGAGCACGAGGATCATCATCCGAAAGTCCGGCAATGACCATCGGACCATGTTCTTCCAAGTATCGACGCATGACTTCCGGTTCCCAGGTGTACGTGTGAGCACGAAACCACGCGCGATCGGCATTCGCAGGATATGGGACCACTTCACCGGCCTCGTTCCTCCACACGGCCAAATCAGGAACCACATCTGCGTCAGCCGCAGGAACACCAATGCCGTTCAGATAATTAACGAGCGTCGTCTTGCCCGAACCAGAAGGGCCAGTGACAAGTAGACTGGAGGGCAATCTATACATAACGTGGATATTCTATCTATCAACCGCTCCTTGATTATTTCACTATTCTAACCGTGCCAAGCATAGCATCAACCTCCACCAAGTCACCATTTTTCAACATCTGTGTTGCATGCTTGGTTCCTACAATACATGGTTTGCCAAGTTCTCTACTCACGATTGCTGCATGACAAAGGATGCCCCCTTCATCGGTCACAATGGCGATCGCCTTTTTACAGGCGATAACAGTATCTGGCGTTGTCATCTCGGTGACCAACACACGCCCCTCGGTAAACCGTTCAGCCCTTTGTGCGAGCTTGCTCGTATTATGAATGAGCAGCTCTACCGTCCCTCTTACGATTCCGGGGTGAGCGACTTGTCCTCGAAGCTCTTGAGTCTCCGGTTTTGTTAACTGACGTATCAACTTGCGAGCCTGTTTGTACAGCTCTCCGGTCAATAGTTCAGTCTGACCATCAAGTTGCAGCAATACGTACCCCTTGCGACGAAGAGCGATCTCATTCGACTCTACCTTTACGCCACGAAACAGTGACCTAACTTCTTCGTCATTATAGAAAAAGAGATCCAACGGTTTTAAAGCGAATCGTCTGGCGATCTCATGAAGAATGTCACCGAGCAAAATATGAAATACCATCTCAACCGAGGCACGCATATCAAATCGCATTTTTCCTACTTCGAACAATTTAGCCTTAAGCTTTTGATCATTCGAGCCCTCAAACGAGCGTAATTTTTCGGCTTCAGTTTTTGTGTATAGATCGGTAAATTCGCAAAGAATAACAACAAATTTTTGAAACTGCTCGTGTAACTGATCCTGTGACAGTGAGCGCAAATCGAGTGAACGGAATGTGATCGACGTTTTCGCAATCGACTCCATCATTTCCTTCGCAACACGCATGAAGTCATCAAAACGCGAGGGACTGGAAAAGTAGTCCTTGCCACTTTGACGCTCAGTAGTAATCCTCTCGTTTACAAAATAACAATGAACAATTGATTTCTCGTAAAGAAAGAGCGTTCCATCGCCAACGGATGTATGCCGTTTGTCAGTCAACCAAAAGAGCGGGATGCGATGCTCGCGAGCCCAGAACTCAACAGTGGCTACCTTCGATAACAGACCGGCATTATTCATAACGTGGTAATCGGACGACTTTGAAGGATGTAAAACAATCCCTTTGCTTGCGCCCATTCAATATCGCACGCAAAACCGTAATGCTCTTCAATACGCCCACAAAGACGAGCGAGTTCACGGAGAGCTTCGTCACTCAACACTTGCGCCGTTGAAGCGAGGTGGACGTCGACGATTACTTCAGTCGCCTTATCTATAACGTAACTATCTGGCGTCACTTCGCCGCTCACCAGTTTGTCACCAAGTCCCAAGCAGGCTTCGATAATGAGGTGATTGGGATTTTTTGTAACCGGATGGACGGTGAAACACACGCCTGCCACGTCAGCATCAATCATCGCCTGCACGATCACGGCCACAGCAATAGCGGAGCCATCGATCCCCTGCTCGGTTCGATATACGTCTACGCGAGCACTCTTCGCCGAATCGCGACATCGCGCTATGGCGTCAACAAGACCATCGCGCGTCACGTGCAAATACGTCTCAAATTGTCCCGCCCAACTTGCATCGGCCGCATCTTCTACTGTTGCGGATGACCGAACGGCGACCTTTGATACGTTAAGACGATCAAATGCGGAGAGAATTTCGTCGCATGCAAGGTCGGCATCGGCAAGAACGACAAATCCCGGCGGAACAGGAATATTTGTCTGAATCATTTCGCCAAGCGACGCAGCTTTTCCTCCAACAACGCTGACATCGTGCCCATCTACCTCATGTAACTCGCGAATGCAATGCATAAAGTTCAAGCGTATGACGGGCATTAGGTTCAATTGGAAGCTCACACAGAGCCTGTTGTGCCGGCATCCAAACGTATTCTTGAGCCTCTTCATTCAAAATCACTTTTTTTGAATTTACTCTAACCACATTGTCGACAAACAGATGTTGAACAGCTGTATCGTAATAACCCGAATTTTTTATCTCATCAAAGGTGCAAATATGTCGCCCAACCAGCCCGTCGAGTCCAGTTTCTTCTTTGACCTCACGTATCAACGCGTCGTTCGCGCGTTCATTACGCCAAACCTTGCCCCCAACAATTGAAAATCGATCATGCCACTTATGCGTACGGACCATGAGCACTTCACGCTCACCCCGTTTAGGATCATACTCGATGATCGCTCCGGCGGTCACGATCGAATTTGGAACAATGATTTGCTTCCAAAGACGCTCAATATCTAGAACATCATGGCTCAACCGCGGAAAAGAACCGCGTTTCACAATAAACTCAGCCAACGATTCCGGACTCCAAACGCTATTATTTCCAACGTAGGCCGGATGGTCTGCTGGTCGCTGAAGAAAAAAACATGGGACATTACTCGTCTGAGCGATTCCAAGTTCATATGATACGCTCTTTCCGATGTATCCATCAGGATTCACAAAATAACTAAAACCGTTCGGACCAAGACGACGAAGTTCCCTGAGATACAACAACTCTATCAATCGTGGATCTGATCGTTCCTCACCGCGGAAAAAAAGAAAACCATCCTCTTCTTTGACAATATCAGACATGGCTGGCGCGACTACCTCAATGCCGGCATTACGGAAAACTTCAAAAGCATGGCCCATTTCAAACAGGTGCTTACGCAACGACCCATGAAGGATGCATCTAAAATGCCTACGCATAGGACTTAATCTTTCACGAAATACACAAAAAACACTACTCAAGCTGTGGACAGCCGAAATCTATTTAACGCAAATTTTGTTTAGCGATTTCAACATTTCCCGC
>CAYSXU010000046.1:0-6982 GCA_964435095.1 uncultured Gammaproteobacteria bacterium
TATTGAGGACGGAAGTATCACGATTACGAGTGAGTCTGTTCGCCCTGAAAAACCGAACGAGTCACTTATTCTAGCCGATACGTTGTATGTGCAGGCATTAGAATGCGGCAATGCTCGTGATCCTCAATATTACGCCGATCTTGAGAATCTTTTCGTCGGAAAATTCCAGCAGAAATACACCTTCGCGATTGCCGGTGATTACGAGATGCCGACGTGGACGGTGACATTGATGTCGAATAGTCCAGCATATACGAGTCTTGAAAGCTTTAAGAAGGACTTTGATATCTGCGCCGTCGGGGGATATCTGTATCCAAAAGCAATGAGCACATCGACACTTATGTTTACTGATAGTTGTGGGAGTGGTTACTCGGGAGGAAAAGAAAATGGTTGCGATGCTATCCGTCAGGCGGTCGAGTCCACACTTTCTATCGAGTAATTACTAGGTTAGTTTTGCAGACCGTCGCCCCTGGCGGCGGTTTTGCTGTTCCCGTATACTGTTTTCAGCCTATGTATTTGCAGAAAATGGAGCTCCAAGGCTTCAAAACCTTCGCTCAAAAGACCACGCTTGAGTTTCCTGGGCCATCAAAAGATCAGCATGCCCTGACCGTGGTCGTCGGTCCAAACGGAAGCGGTAAAAGCAATCTTTCAGATGCTATCCGGTGGTGTCTGGGCGAACAGTCGATGAAATTATTGCGCGGTAAAAAGACCGAGGATATTATCTTTTCTGGTTCTGAGGGACGAGGTCGTTCGGGTTTTGCCGAAGTGACGCTCATATTTAATAACGAAGACAAAACGCTAGATGTTGATTTTGTCGAAGTGACGATTACGCGCCGTCTGTATCGCGACGGGGAGTCGGAATATCTCATGAACGGTCAGACGGCCCGCTTGTCAGATATTCAGTTGTTATTAGCTGAGGCGGGTGTGGGGCAGCGAACTTATTCAGTCATCGGTCAAGGCATGATTGATCACGTGCTTACCTCGTCACCTGAGGAACGCAAGATCTTTTTTGACGATGCAACTGGCGTACGTGGTTTTCAAATTAAACGTCACCAGGCAATTTTAAAGCTTCAAAAGTCGGCTGAGAATTTGGGCGACGTGGAAATGCTTCTGCGCGAAATCGAACCTCGCCTTAATTTGTTGCGCCGCCAAGTGAAGCGTTTGAATGAACGTGAAAAAACCGAGGCTGAATTGCGCGAGGTTTCAGCGGCTTACTACGGTACCTTGTGGTGGAATGCGATCGATGAGAAACGTGTTGTTGAAAGGCGAATTACTGAAGCTAAGCAGCGCGTTGAAACCAAAAAAGCTGAGTTAGCTCTGGGCGATGAAAAACTGTTAGCCATGGAACAAGCGCAAACGCAGACTAGAGCAGGCGAGGAATTACAAGGCGTTCAAGCTTTACAAGCAGCCTACAAGACAACACAGCAAGAATTATCCGCCGCTAAGACGGCTCAGTTTGCTGCTGAGCGTGAACTTGAGTTGGCACGAGTTAGGGCGCAGTCGACGTGGTCGCCGCTACCGCTCACTGATATTGTGAATGAAGTGCGCGAGATTACGCTCGCTCATGAAGGCTTAGTGAAACGTTTGCGTGAGGTAAGAGAGATCGGTGAGGTTGAGATGATCGCAAATGAACTTGATGGCGTGTTCGCACGTTCTAAAAAGCTCAAGGATCGACTTACTAAGCCAAACCCTGAGGACTTTAAGGCAGATCCTGCGATGCTGGTTGCGGTTGAGGCGGTTAAGGATCGCGTTAAACAGGCCGAGACTTCTGTTCACGAGGCGGAGAAGGCCATGGACGCACAGGCCAAACAGGCTACAGAGTCGCGTACTGAAGTGTTTGCGTTTCAACGCGAATTGCGCCGTCTTCAACAAGAGTTGTCTGGTCTTGAGGCTCAAGCGAATACAGTTTCCATCGAGCTTGCTCGTCTTGAAACGCGCATGGAGGGACTTGAAAAGGAAATGCAAGACGCCGTTCCAGGCGGATTCGTCGCCATTACTGCCGAACCGCCGAGCGTGCGCGTGTTTGAAATTAGTCAGACGCATGACCGCATGTTGCGGCTGCGTCATCAACTTGAACTTATTGGTGGTATTGATGAGGAAGTTATAAAGGAACACACAGAGACTGAAGAGAGATTCACTTTCTTGGCTACGCAAGTTCATGATTTGCGCTCAGCGATTACATCAACTGAAAAAATCGTAGATGAGCTTGATGAACAAATCCGTAAGCAGTCAGAGGCTGCATTTAAAATCATCAACCAAGAGTTCCAGAAGTATTTTAAAGTCCTATTTGGAGGCGGAAGCTGCTCTCTGGTAAAAATGTCTAAGGAAGATCTTGAAAGTGAAGTCAGCGTTACACCGGATCGCGCCATCGAAGAATTAGCTACGAAAGAAGTCGCTGAACGCGAAGAAGAAACAGCCGAAAAAATCACCGAGCGCGTAAAAGAACGTAAAGACGCTATCGTGGGCATTGATATTCAAGCCACACCACCGGGCAAGAAACTCAAAGCACTCAATTTACTCTCAGGTGGCGAGCGCGCACTCACGTCGATCGCTCTTTTGTCGGCCATCATGGCTACGAATCCATCGCCGTTTGTAGTACTCGACGAGGTTGACGCCGCGCTTGATGAAGCTAATACCGTCCGTTTTGCAAATATTTTGAACGAGTTGCGTAAGCTCACCCAATTTATCGTCGTCACGCACAATCGTGCCACGATGGAAAAAGGCGATGTACTTTACGGCGTCACCATGGGCGACGATGGAGTAAGCAAGCTATTGTCAGTGAAACTTGAGGACTATACGGGTAGTGGAACGGCTCGTCGTTAGAACGTCGAGACGATGGCGCCAATCACGCCGATTGCGAAAAGGGCCAGGGCCGCCGTTATATAAGCGGCGGTTTTTGGTACAACATTGACGAGCCGTGAATCCTGCGGATGAGAGTCAAAACGGTAAATGGTGATTTCAGTAAAACGTGGATGATGTTCGACGTAGTCACGAGCCGGACCTGAACCGACAAAATATTTTTTGCCGTGTCCTATAAAGGTTTTCCCGTTGACTTGGTAGGAATATTGTACGGTGACAACATGGGTCGGCCGAGGGCCGTAACGTAAAAATAGTCCGAGTAAAGCCATACTAGTCGTAGCATGTAGGATGCGTCCGCTAGTTTTTATGAGCTTTCCTCGAAGCGCGTGAATATTATAATATCCCACGCCAAATACACTAATTAAGACGGCGAGCGTCGGTATGAGTGCGATAAACGTCCTGTCCATAACTAAGCCATGCCGTTCAGTGCCGAGTACAGGCCCCAGAATCCGCCAAGCATGAGAACAAGGCCGAGCAACATGGTTACGATATGACTAGTTTGAACTCCTGGGTTGTCCTTCATGCGAATACCGGCCCAGACGAAAAGTCCGAAACCGAGCAGAAAGACGAGGAGCGCTATGATGAATGGCATATATGGCTAAAGTATAGCATTTTGCCTTATCATGAAGTTAACATCTATTTATGAACAAACTTGAATTCAATAAACTTGTTGGTGATAACGTTATACCGCGCCTGATCGAGCGCAATATCGCCTTCGAATCACGGACGCTTGAGGATGACGATGAGTTTGAGCGCGAGCTCGTTAAAAAGGTTATCGAGGAGGCGGGGGAGATCCGTGACTCGTCCGATCGTGAGGAGTTGATAAAAGAGATCGCTGATCTTGTCGATGTTGTTGATGCTTTACGCAAGCTTAACGAAATTTCCGACGAAGAACTTGCTGTTGCGCTGGCCACTCGTCGAGAAAAGCGAGGAGGATTTTCTAAACGCCAGTATGTTCTGTGGACCGAAGACGATGGATATCGGTCAAACGGATCAACCAAGGCATAAACAAAAGCCCCGCCAACAGCGGCGAGGCGCTACGGCGGGGAGAGTTCAGAAGCGAATGTCGTAGCGATAGTCGTAGATGCCGCGCATACGACATGCGGCGCGTTCGTCGACGGTGACGTCGTAGCCATTCTTTGTGCCGATGAATCGCCATGAGTACACCGCGTACGCGTGGATGATGCGTGAGTGGCGATTGCTCGGGTCTTCGTATTCCTCGAACACATCGCTCACGATGAGATGCGCAAGGGGAATGGGGGTGAGGGCGCGAAACAACGCTGCACGGATGAAGGGATTGACGATCTTGTCGACCGCGCGACATGTGGCGCGGTAGGCGCTGGTCCAGTCGTCGGCTTCGATCCGAAAGTGTGGTCTCTCGGTGGTCGAATTGGGCGATTCTGTGACCCATCTGTTGCTGAGCGGCAACCAAGAGATTCGGGCGAAGAATGCTCGATGTCTGATGAGTCGAGATCCTTTTGCGAATACTCCGCAGACGCGACTTCCGCGCACGGTGGGTGAGATCTCGAGGTTTAAGCCGGTGGATCGCATGGCTTCTCCGAGTGGGCGAAAATTAACAGACTCATGTTTGATTGTAAAGAAAAACCCCGCCGACAGCGCGGGGCGCTTCGGCGGGGAGGTGTGTAGATCAGCTCGTGGATTCCTTCTTCGACAGGAGCGTCGCCAGGGCGATGATCGCGAAGATGAGGATCTGCGGGCCGTACCAGTAGAAGTTGAGCTCGTTGGCTCCGGGACGGCTGAAACCCCATCGCATGACGAAGATCCAGAAGTCCGCGATGTCCGCGCCGAAGGTCACCATGATGATCGCGAGACCGACGTTGTGGAGTTCGGTCGGGTTCATCTTGCGCCCATCCATCACGGCGGCGATTACGATGGCCGCCAGCGACGTGACCCAGAAGATGATCGCGTGCTGGACGTCGGACAAGTGCCAGCGGTCGAACACGTTGGTGTTGAGCAGACTGACGATGTAGACGGCGATCCAAGTGATCACCAGGACGTGGACGACGTGGAGCTCGAAGATGATGCGGCTTTTGCGCTCGAAGATCATTGAAGCCTCGAAGGAGCGGGTGGATTCGAACTCATCAGAATAGCATATTTTTACTGAAAAGTCAATCTAAAATTGATATTGCCGTCCTGTTTGTCCTAGCTATCTTTGCCACTACAGGCCTTGACAAACACGGGGAAGGCGGCTAATATTTTGCCATTCTTAACCACTTTCATGATTACCATTCGTCTTTCCCGTACCGGCAAGCGCAAGCAGCCGTACTACCGCATTGTTGTTCAGGACAGCCATAAGGATCCGTGGTCACCGGCCATCGAAGTCCTTGGCAACTTGAATCCGCGCCTTGAGCGTAAGGACACCGTCATCAATCTTGAGCGCGCAAAGTTCTGGCTCGAGAAGGGTGCACAGCCGTCTGATACGGTGCATAACCTTTTCATTGACCTCGGTCTTATCAAGGATGAGAAGGCGCGTAATATCACGATTACGGCCAAACGTGCCAAGAAACTCGCAGAAAAGAAAGCTAAAGAGGCTTCAGCCTAAAGTTATAAAGGGCGTCGTTTGCACCATAAGCGACGTCTTTTGTATACTGTCATTGTTGCGAACCGGCGGTTAACGGTGGCGGCCGGACGCAGAAGACAAACGCCACGAACTCACTCTATGGAATTTGATCAGCAGTTTGTTGAGTTCATTGTTAAGGCACTCGTCAATCATCCGGAAGAGGTCACCTCTGAACGGAAGGTCGATGAACAGGGTGTTCTCATCACAGTGCATACGCACGCTGAGGATACAGGTTACGTTATTGGTAAGGGCGGCAAAACAGCCGTCGCCATTCGTACGCTTTTGGCTACGATTGGAGCCAAAGGCAATCAGCGCGTAAGCTTCCGCATTGATGCTCCGGAAACGGCCACACGCCGTCCGCGCAACGAAGCTCCGGTTCGTGAGGAAGTTATGGATGACGCAGCGGTGGATAGTCTGACGTTCTAGTTAGATTAACGCAGAGTGAAAGCGAGGCCTCGAGCCTCGTTTTTGCTTGTCGGAAATTTTGAGGCAGTATACTATCACTAACCCGTATGAAACGTTTCGATATTATCTCCGTTATTCCTGAGGTTGTTGAGCCTTATGCCAAGGCGTCAATTTTGGGTCGCGCACAAACAGCCAAGCTAATTGTTATCAAAGGTCATCAGCTGAGAAAGTATTCAAAAGATTCGCATCGCAAAGTTGATGATAAACCATATGGCGGGGGAGCGGGCATGGTCATGACGGTTCAGCCGATTGTTGACGCCGTCAAAAAGATCAAGCAGAAAAAGGGGACGTCACGGGTTATTTTAACGTCGGCTTCCGGAAGGAGATTTACGCAAGCGGACGCGGTTAGGCTTGCTCAGTATGATCAGGTGGTCTTTATTTGCGGACGTTACGAAGGTGTTGATCATCGCGTTGAAGAAACGGTGGCTGATGAGTCACTTTCGATAGGTGATTATGTGTTGACTGGCGGTGAACTGCCGGCGCTTGTGATGTGTGATGCGATCGCTCGTTTGTTGCCTGGAGTGGTGGGGAATGAGGCCACGTTGCACGAAGAATCACATGGTGAAGACGGATTGCTTGAGTATCCGCAGTACACCAAGCCAGAAGTTTATTTAATGAAAGATGGTGGCTTCTTTTCGCTCAAGAAAGCCAAGGAATTGAGAGTTCCAGAAGTCCTACTTTCGGGGAACCATAAGGAAATCGCCAAGTGGCGTCACGCACAGGCCGAAGCACGCACTGAGGATCGGGCTTAAAGTAGAATTTCATCCACATTTTTTGGGGCCTTCTGTGCTTGACAGGAATTTCTGGTTCTATTACTCTACCGCCACATCGTTGACGTTTTCACGCAACGGCGCGGCCCTTCACAATTGAAGACAACCAAACCAACATCACTGTTCAGAAATGAACAATTGTGTGATTACAACGTCCTCACAAAAAATTCCTATTCTCCCTTTAGCAGGGAGATAGGTTAAGCAGAGGCCCCAACGTAGCTCCGCAAGGAGCGAAGTGGGGTACTTCTTACTGAGAGTTTGATCCTGGCTCAGGATGAATGCTGGCGGCGTGTCTAAGGCATGCAAGTCG
>CAYSXU010000047.1:0-224 GCA_964435095.1 uncultured Gammaproteobacteria bacterium
GCCTGTCCACAGCTACGCGGGTAGCGGTAGACCGTGCGCGGTGTTGCGGTGCCCAAACGGGCGTCCGTACTGTTCGCGTACGAGCCGGTTTGGGCGGTCGGCACCGGCACAAGCGCCGAACCTGCCGACGCCATCGTCATGCACCGCGTTATTACGGCGGCAGCGGTCGAATCGGGGCTCGACCTCGAGCGCGTCAGTGTGCTCTATGGCGGTTCTGTCGACGG
>CAYSXU010000047.1:257-6978 GCA_964435095.1 uncultured Gammaproteobacteria bacterium
AATGCGTACAGCTTTTTGCGCGAACCGGAAGTGGGCGGCGTACTTGTGGGCGCCGCAAGTCTCAAGATGCATGAATTCGAAAGCGTGATCGCCGCGGCGTGCGACGTCATCGACGCCCAATCACTATGATCGTCACTATTCTTCTTTCCGTTCTCGGTCTCGCATCGCTCATGGCGCTTGGCATGCTTGCGCTGCGCAAACTTCCCCAGGTGCAGGTTGTTGATCCATCGTCGTCGCGCGAAGCCAAGGCCAAAGAGCGCAAGCGCGCCATTCTTGAATATCGGCTGTCTCGTCAAACATCGGAACGCGTGGCCACGGTCAAAAAGGCGACAACGCCGTTCGTGATGGCTTTGCGCAATGCATTCCGCCGCATTGCGGGGAAGTTGACGGCTATTGAACGCCGCTACGAGGAACGGCAAAAAAAGGGCGCGCCGCGAAGTGTTGGCGAGGCCGAGCTACGGCGCATGGTGGACGATGGCATACGTTTGTTCGATGACGGCAAATACGATGCCGCGGAAAAACTGTTCATCGAGGTCTTGAGCATCGATCCCAAGCACGTGTTGGCCTATGAACGCATCGCACGCCTGTATCTTGTGACCAAGCAGTTCGACAACGCGCGCGAAACGCTCCAGTTTCTCGTCAAACTTTCCCCCAAGGACGCGAGCGTTCAGGCCGCGCTTGGTGAGCTGGCCGACCTCGAGGGCAAGCCGGACGAGGCTTACGCGTTTTACGGCAAGGCCAGGGAGCTAAGCCCCAATAACCCCAAGTATCTCGATTTCTTTATCGAAGCCGCGACCGAAGTGGGCGATGTGCTCGAGGCGACGCGGGCGCTCGACCACCTGCGCGAAGTCAATTCCGACAATCAAAAAATCCCCGAATTGGAGACAATGATTAACGAGGCGCGGCGGCGCAATAAAGAAACGAAGTAGCTGGGCTACTTCGTTTCTTTGTGCATCGTGTGCTTGCCGCACAACGGGCAATGCTTTTTGACCTCGAGGCGTTCTTTGAGGATTTTTTTGTTCTTGCGCGAACGGTAGTTGAGCTTTTTGCACGTTGTGCATTCAAGCTTGATGAGGTTATCTTGGGACATAGATTTCACAATGTTAGTCGAGACACGGACTTGTGTCAATCGGGGGAATGTGCTAGCCTTATGTGTCCGGCTTTCCGCTGGATAGGAGGTTTTCGTGAAGAAGAAGCAGGCTCTCGCCGGCGCCTTCGGCGCTTTCGTCCTCATACTCGCCTTCTGGACGTGCTGGGGGCTGTTTATCGGCCGCGTGCCGGAGATGTTCCTCCCGGAGCCCATCATGCGGCTCCTGGGGCTGCGCCACCTGCCCTCGCGGCTGCTCACCGACCCGATCGGTGGGGCGATCATCGGCGCCATGGTACCGCCGTTCTTGGACTCGTTGCGACTGATCAAAAGGAGCGGAGCGGCAGAGCTCTACATCATCCTCATGACCGTCGCTGGTTTGTTCGGCCTTGCCATTGGGTCGATGACGGATGAATCGGTGGCGAACCAGGTCATCAGCGTGATCTTCCTCGGCTTCTCCGGGGTCGGCATTATCCTGACGATGGCCATGTTGCCCTTCGAGAGCAGTAGCGATTTCTCCGGCTTCTTTGTGTTCGTTACGGTTCTCGGCGTCAGCGTCATCGCCGGCACCGTGGTCGGTGTGGCGGTCGGTGCGTTCATGATCATCATTGTCTTAGCCGAGATGGGACTCATGATGGCGTTCGACGTGAAGCCGGGAACGAACTAGGTCGGTTCCGTTATCCTCGTTACTGTTGGGTGACATCCCTCGCTCCGCGAAGCCGCCCGGTTCACGGGCGGTTTTTGTTTTCAAGACTTTTTTGACAAAATAGCTAAAATCACTTATTATCATGCCGCAACTCTGGAGTTTGCGATGCGATTCTTCCTCACCGTCAGCGCACTGCTCATTTTCGTCGCCGGTACGGTAGCCGGTCACGCGATCGACGATGCGAACGCGATGCCCATGTGGGACAGCAAGACGCCGATGGTCCTTTCGCCGATGCACGTTTCCTGGTACACGCACGATCTCGCCTCGGACACGATCACGGTCCTGGCCGACGACCTGCAGCTGCCGGGCTGCCATGTTGACTCCGACGTCCACGTCACGTTCAATCGCGACACGGATGCGCTGGAGATCGCGTGCGGCGCGGGCTCTCGCCGCGTCCCGATCGAATTGGCCGTGAATCACGACATCGTCATCTACCGCGGCTTCGGTGGCTTCTAGCTGTCACGCACCGCTCAAGCCCCGTGAAGCCGCCCTGGCTTCCGGGGCGATTTTGTTCTAAACAAAAAAATCCTGACGTTATCACGTCGGGACCTTTTGGAGCCACGATCGGGAATCGAACCCGAGACCTCATCCTTACCATGGATGCGCTCTACCAGCTGAGCTATCGCGGCGAACTCGCTTCCCGAACAGACTTACACTCGGGCTTGCGGTAGCCTCCCTCGTTTTCGTCTGTTCGTCGCTCGTTTTGCCCTCGCTATGCCCGGGCACATTGGCCCAAGAAGCGCGAGAATCGTATCAAGCGGCCACGTGATCGTCAATTGCCAAACGTGTCGATTTTTGCTATTCTTGTGCGGCGTTATGCCGGTGTAGCTCAGTTGGTTAGAGCAGCTGTTTTGTAAACAGCAGGTCGTCGGTTCGAATCCGACCACCGGCTCCAGTGTCTCGTCAACCTTGAAACGGGTTCGGGGATCGGGTACGATTGGGCGGCAAAAACGCACGGGTGGATACTCCAAGCGGTCAAAGGGGGCAGACTGTAAATCTGCTGGCTAACGCCTTCGAAGGTTCGAATCCTTCTCCACCCACCAAAAATTCCTCTGGCATTGCCAGGGGATTTTTTGTTGACAACACTTTTTGTTGCAAGTTCTTCTCGTGAGTGTTTAACTAGTGGAAAGAGCCTTAGCACTACGCGTATGATTGTCGGCAATATCATGACACGACATTTCATCACGGTGACGCCCTCAACTAGCTGGCGTGAAGCGGCAGCGCTACTCATGCGCGAACATCTTCCGAGTGCGTTTGTAATCGACGAGCATGAACGGCTCGTCGGTATTATTTCAGAGAAAGATCTCTTCCGTGGGATCTATCCAAGTTACAAAGATTGGACGACTTCGCCACATGCTTTTCATGACTTTCAGGAGATGGAGCAAGAGGCTATGCGAGCGGAAGGGAAGTCGGTTGCCGACGTCATGTCGACGCGCGTAATTACCTCCGAGCGTGAAACGCCGATTCTGAAAGTTGGCGCGCTTATGGTGGCAAGCGGTATTCATCATGTGCCGGTGATTGAGCAAGGAAAGGTGATTGGGACGGTAGGGCGAGGCGATATTTATCGGGCGATTTTGAAACAGTACTACCAGATGTAACTTAAGTGAGGGGATGGGAACATGTAAAAAGTTTGAGGGGGTTGTCGGCTGGGGAGTGTTGATTTGGGAGAGGGGGTGTTTGCTATTGAGACAAAGTCACAATAAGCGGACGGCCGTTGTTGCTGAGAGGTCGATAAAGCGTTTATTGCCCGGTGGACTTGTTGTTTGTTTAACGTTGGCTGTTGCAGACGTTTTACTACTCTCTGGCGTTGTGTAGCGCAAGCTCGTTGTTGATTTTTCGAGGTCGATTTTCGGACGGGTGTGTTTTAATTTCGACTACTCACTGATCGCGATAACCACATTTCTCGGCAAAGACACCGCACCCCAACCCCCTCTTTTTCCCTGCTCACATCTCTTTGAGTTTTTTTTATGCGCAATGAAGGCGACCTCGCGTGAGGCCGCCTTTAGATGTGGCGTTCGGTGTGCTGTTCGAGCTTCTCGATCTCGGGATCAAGCAGTTCGCGTGCTCCATGCATGCGCGCCCTCTCTTTCGCAGTCATCGCCCGGTTCATGTGCGGGACAAGAAGCGTGAGGAGCGCGTAGATGCCGAGCACAGCGCTGACGATGCTTCCTTCGCCAAACGGCGAATTCGCTTCGCCAAGCGCTCCATCGCGGTACCGGCGCAGCGCGTGCGCGAGGAATCCTTCGAAGCGAGCAATGAAGCCGGCGATCGTGGTATCGAGCATCCGTTTGCGATGACGCTCCTGCATGTCGATGAGCTGCTGGTGGCCAAACATCGTGGTCTGGCCCTTGCGTACCTGTAGCTCGGTCTTCATGCGCTTACGCAAGTTTTCGACGGACGGTCGTTCTTCGGTCGCAACGCGAACCCAGTACGTGAGCTCGCGCTCGTCCGTCATGAGCACGGCGTATTGCGCGAACAAGAGTGCGACGCTGTAGTCCATGGACCCATCCCGCACGAGATTGCGCACGTTCGGGGAAAGGTCGCAGTACTTCAGCATGCGCCCAAGCGTGCTTGGATTACGATTCACGGTCTTCGCGAACTGAGCGAGCGACATCTCGGGCTCGGCAACGCGCAGCAGCTCGTAGTAGAGCTTGTAGCCCGTGGCCTGTTCGTCGTAGTCCGGCGCCTGGTAGCTGTTCTCCTCGTACTGGAGCGTGAACGCTCGGTGCGGGTTCAGGCCACGCCGAAAACTGACCTCGATCCCGTTTGGAGCATGACGGTGAAAACAGGTTCCAGCCGGCTCGTCGCCGTAGGTTTCCCGACACGCGTCGCAGCCAACATTCCACAAATGGAAGAACGCATGCAGACGTCGTTCGCCTGCAATCAGCACGCAATATCGCTGCTGGCCGTAAAGCATGGTAGCGGCCAACTGGTCGATGTGGTGCGTGGTTTCCCAAAGGATGTTGACGGCCTCGATGTAGCGCTCGCACTCGGCGCGCGTGAATACCGCGATGATGAGCGGGTTGATGAGCTGCCGCTGTGCAATGCTGTTGGCGAGGCTTGGGATGTCCCTGAAGCTTTTGCGCCATTGCGACAGCACGCTAATCTCGTCTGGGCGCAGAAAGCCTGGGCGTTTCTTGACCTTGGGCGATTCGTTAATGCCGAGGAGCTGCTCGAGCCGTTTGGGGTCGATGTCCCCATAACGGCGCGTGCTGAACTTGGCAGTTCGTTCGTCGTGCACGTGATCTCCGTTGTGGGACGGATCCGTTCTAGCATTCGGACTCGTGAAAGGGAATGCACAGATGTGGACAGCGGAGGCGGGTCTTCCCTGAAGTTCGCTAATTCCTGTGGTTGAGGTTGACGGCCGGCCTGAACTTGCTGCAATAACGGCGTGCGGAGGGGGACGTGGGCCTGCTGCTTGCGCTGATCGTTATGAATGCCAACGGGGTGTATGGACGTGGCGACGTCGACGTCGAACACTTCATCCATTGGCTCAGGACGCATGAGTGCCATCGGCTTTACTGCGAGGTGACGCACGAGCGCGATAAACGCGGCCGTATTGCGGTGCGCGTGCAGGCGCCAGACGGTGAAAGCATGTTCATGAGGTTCAAGGACAAACGAGAGGACGCCGTGCTCGTGAAGCTCGGCGAAGATACGGTGGACTGTCGAAGTACACATCCGTGCAGGATCGTACTGTACGACCAGGAGGTGACGATCTATAAATAACAAATCCAGCCTAACGTGGCGGCGCCTACTCCCAGGCGCCGCTTGTCTTTTTGCATGATTTTAGATAAACTACTCGCGCGATAAACGCTCGGTTTCCCAGGCGTTTTCTCCATAGGGGCGTAGTATAATGGTAGTACAGAGGTCTCCAAAACCTTTAGCGTGGGTTCGATTCCCCCCGCCCCTGCCACGAAAAATACAGCTTTGAACAGCTGTATTTTTCGTTAGGTCAGTTGTATCTGTGCTATGGATGACTAAAATTCACTTCTTTCCATTACTTCGCCTCTCTCTTGAGTAACTCACGAAATGCTGACATGGATAATGCTCTATAAATATTTTCCGGAATTCTCAACTGAGACCCTCTTTGTATCTCTTTGTAATGAGTGAGCGCCGCCCCATACCAGCCAGCATTATCCGGGTTAGAATAATCCTCAGACGATTCCTCCTCGCCATGCTCCAGCTTAGCCAATATTGCTTCCTCGGCGGTTTCTAAGGCTCGTGCCCGCTTGAAATTATTTGGATCGGTAGCTATCAAATCGGCAAGCGTGCTTACAAGCACCTCGCGCAATGTTGTGTCGCTTTCTAAGTCCCTTTTAGTGAGCAAAGGAAAACTCGCCGATTCTTTACGCCAATCGTCCAGTGCACCATCAAGCGCCTTGTTTCGCTCTTTGGACAGAGTTTGGTATTGCTCCCAAGTACCAGTGAATTCCACCCATCCTGGCAGATGTGGCGGGATACCATTCTTTTCGGCCATAATGTAGCAAGTGCGTATTTTTATGTATTGTAACAACTTGGGCTAGGAGACTCAAGGGATAGCGGCGCCGTAAACTTAATGACACGCCAAGGTTCTAATCTTGCTTGTGCGCCCCTGCCAAATAAAAATCACGGCTAATCACTGTGGTTTATATTTTGTTTGTAGGCGAAATAATCGTTCATTCCACGTCCTCTACGGCCATGCAATTGAATAGATAACATTATAAATAGGATCGAATGTCACGTGTTGTCCTGAAGAGAATGATATTATCCCTTTGTATGCAACAAGATTTGTCTGACTTTATATATCGGGTACCTGTTTGCGCCACTATTTTAATAATGGAGCCAGACACAAGAACGCCTGATCATGAGCTGGCGCGTATAGCGAACAGAATAAAGCTGCCAGAGGGGTGGAAAATTGAGGAAAATGGATTGCTCACTTTCCCCATAGG
>CAYSXU010000048.1:0-1608 GCA_964435095.1 uncultured Gammaproteobacteria bacterium
CACTCGCGTCTAACCAACTCGTCACCGGACCAGCCTGCTGAGTACTGCGATAGCCTTCGGTGAGCGAGTCACCGATCACCGTAATAATATCTCCAATACCAATATCAGTACGTTCAACCTGCCGACCATCCGCACTGTCACGCGTGACGCCATCAGCGAGAAGAACATACGCATCCAGCGTGTATTCACCCTTGGTAAGACTGGCAAAAGACGTGGCGTAAGGACTCGATAGATCACGCACAACCTGCTCTGTCGCCAGCCCTTCATCAAGCACAAACTCAACGCCCCCGCCCTCAGCAACTGATGTAGCGGTCGCCGTCACGTTCAATGTCTGAGAGGTTTGGATGTAAGGAATGTAGAAGGTGCCGTTAACATCAGCGATAGCAAGCGAAGCTGTATTGGCTGCGCCCTCCACGTCTGCCGCCGGACTGGTGATAGTTATCGACGGCACCGTGCCAAAGAAACTAATATCGTCGAAATAGTTGGTATCTGGGTAGTTATACTTGCCCATCGAAAAACGCCCTTTACGGTACCGGTTCACGGAGTCAGTCACCTGAAGCGTTGGCGTCGCTGGTTTTTCCGTACCGACCTTCCAGACGAACAATGTCAACACCGGCAAATCGGATTCGTTATCGATGATCGATGCCTCAATGTTGTACCAAGTACTCACCTGCACGGTCGGTGCAACAGTGGTGGTGGCAAGTGCCGTAATCGTACTATCACTTGTCGCGTAGTTGATCGACCAGGTCGTGCCGCTTCGCCTAAAAACATAACCAGCTGGACCGGGAGTAAGCTGCCGTAGCGTAACCTGACCAGCATAGTTGGTGGCGTCATCGGAACGAAATTGTCCAATGAAAACCTGATCTCTCGTCTCCACGCTGCCATTCATGACCTTGTTCGTGTAAATGCCCGTCGTATTGTCCGTACCACTGACAACCTGATCGCCCGCCAGGTCAACGACGTTCCAAACACCTGCCGTTGAAGTCCAACCATTCTGGCCAGCCAAAGCACCAAGTGCTAACGCGCTGAAATTTTCAGAAAATAACGCCGGCAATGCCGCCTGACGCAAATAAAGCGGCGTACCGTAAACCCCCGAACTGTCGTAAGGGAACAGGGTAAAATAATATGTCGCGCCATTAGTAAGTCCGGAATGCGTCACCGAGCTTGTACCACCCGAAGCGCCCACTACTGAGCTCACCAACGTCCCGTCCGACGTCGACGTGGGATATGCCGACGTACTCACGCGTACCATCGTACCAGCGTAAGTCGCGTATGTAGGGTTCGTCCATGAGAGCGCCACGCTCCCGTCACCCGGCGTTGCAGTTGCGTTAGAAATGCCAGGCATGCCGTAGAACGTCACATTGTCATAATCAACGGTTGACGCACCTGACTTACCGAGCGAAAAAACGCCCTGCGCAAAACGTGGAATAGTATCGGTGTATTGGATGGTTGGCGTTGACGGTTTCGCCGTTCCCCGCTGCCAAGCGTAGGCCGTTATCACCGGCAGACCTTGAGCATTATTTACAACGGAAATTTCATACGTATACCAAACACCTGCGGTCGGTGTGAAAGACCCGGTAGAAAGCCCCGTGGTCGCTGTACCTGTCG
>CAYSXU010000048.1:1618-6711 GCA_964435095.1 uncultured Gammaproteobacteria bacterium
AAAGATAAAAACCGCCAGCGTCAGCCGTTGCCGACTGCGCACGCAAAACCACCTGACCCGGGAAGTTCGCGGTAGTTCCCTTCCAATCAACGCGTAGCATCTGATTGCTATACGTTGCCGCGTTGCCGCCATTGATGATGCGGTTTTGATCAAAGGTAATGGTATTGTCCGTATTCGTACGTACGGTTTTTTGGCCAGACGTATCAGTGACTGTCCAGGAGCCGCCAACCGTCGCCCAACCATTCTGCCCGCTGACTGCTGCCAAGTTCAACGCCTGGAAGTCCTCAGTAAAAACAGGCGCCATCGCCAACTGTCGAGCGTTCACGGCGGCGCTATATTCCGGCGTGACATTGTGCGCGAACAGCGAAAAATAATACGTCGTGCCGTTAGTTAAACCTGAAACAGTCAAGCTACTTGAACCACTGACCGCACCGGCTACATCGCTCGCTAGCGTACCGTCTGAAGTATTAGTCGGAAAAGCTGAAGTGCTATAGCGCACCATGGTTCCAGTAAAATCAACCGAAGCTGGATTGGTCCAAGTCAGGGTAACTGATTGATCGGCCGGCGTCGGAACCACCACCGTCACTACATCTGGGGCGGCGGCAAAGACTTGTGACGGTACACACGCATTCAAAATCAGAGCAGACAAGGCAAGACAAGCAGTCTGAACAACTCGGCGGAAAAGCATAGAGATTTGCTCGAAATGATATCTGCTAATCGAACATGTCACAACCCCACCCTGTGTAGAAAAACGAATAACAAATCGTTACCTATTCAATGACCAAATCGCAAAATTAAGATACGACGCAAACGACACCCATAAGAGATACGGAACGAATAGCCACGCAGCCGGACGGGAAACCTTCACAAAAGCCTCAATGGTCGCAATGATCGCTAGCCACAACAAGAATATATCAATGAGCGCGGCACCCGGCGATTGCAAGCCGAAGAAGAGAATTGACCATAACGCGTTGAACGCAAGTTGGCCGACAAACAGGCCAAGCGCAAAACGTACCTCCTTTTTCTTCATCCCCTTCTGCCAAACTAAATATGCCGCAATGCCCATGAGCAAATAAAGCGTCGTCCACACCGGACCAAATATCCAACCCGGCGGATTGAGCGCCGGTCGCTCGAGCGTGGTGTACCAACCTCGCACTGAGTTGAACGTAAACAACGAACCAATGAGTCCCGCGGCTTGTGATCCAAGAATCGCGAACGCAAGCTTGAGGTAGTCTGGGCGCTTCATACGTTTGGTTAAGCTAGTCAACCAAGTATACCGCCTATTCACTCCTCTGGCTTCGCTAAAAACGCAAACTTGTCGCTCCGCTTCCACTTCTTAATCTCCGCCTCCCGCTTCCTCGCCTCGCTCTCCCCCTCCGCAACTTCGTGCCAAACAAGTTCCACAGGCAATCGCGAGCGCGTGTACTTCGCCCCCGTCCCGTCGTTATGTTTGGCAATCCGTTGCTCCAAATTCTTTGTTATGCCGGTATACAAACTTCCATCGGAACATCGAAGCATGTAGACGATCCAGGGGTCGATGAGATTTTGCATGGGGATACATTAACAAAATTGTAAATCGTTGACGCCACATCAAGTGACTCGTAGCATATCTTTAACGCTCCCCTATGAACACCTCCCCCTTTTTCACACTTCGCGACGCCCTGTGCGATAATACTCGCCGAGCCGTGCAAGACCCCAATCTTCCGATCATAGAGGTCATACTTTTCCCCGACTTCAATCACGCTCCGCTGTTGCGTGTTGACGGCACCGGCATGTCGATTGAGGACGCAGCACGCATCGAGGCCGCTGCGCCGCTTGCCATCGTCCGCCTTCCGGAATTCGCACGCCTTCCTTCGCCCCAGCAATTCGCAACCATCAAACAAAAACTCAATCTCGCCGAACCAACGCCAGGAAACACACAAACCAACCAACTCGAGAATATTGCTTTTAAAGTCGCAAGCGCAAACAACATCGATCTTTCGAACTGGCTTTTTTGGGAAATTGAAATCACGGACAACAACATCACCGCCCGCTTCGTTACCTCATCCGCTTCGCCCCGCGACACTATCGAACTCGACGGCATAATTTTTGAGTTCGTCACCACCCTCAACCCCGAGCAGTGCAACATCTTATTGGCGGCTTTCGACTACGCAAAACAAAACCGCAAACCTTTTTTCCCGTTCCTTTCGTTGTTTACGAAATAATTATTCCCAATAGGTAGCATCACCGCACCCAGCTCGTGCTGACCTAGATTGCTTCGTCGCCTCGGCAAACACGGCTCCTCGCAATGACGAGACGCGCAAAAGACGAGACGCTCATGCAACCGAGTTTGTTTCGCCCCTGCCGCATCCGGGGTCTCAATGACGAGAAAGATATACTTTAATCAATGCGATGTCATTGATATCTTTTTCACGACCGAGTGCAGTCTTAAAAGCAATTAGCTCATCGAGCTTCATGAATGCCGCGCCGTCAATAATATCGGCATCGGCAATGACATTATTGATGTCAGGCTGGTAGCTGTTGACCGTGATCATCTTTGGGCTCGCCTCAACATCGCCATGCGTGACCACAAAAAATCCAGGCTTCTTTTCTTCTTCCGTCCAACCGCGCTGTTTCAGCTCGTCGTACAGTTCCGGTGTAACGAGCAAATCGATATCCTTATGCGGACGGATGCCGTGAACCGACATGGCACCGCTTCCGACGACGACGTACTGGCCGAGGGGTAAATTAAGAGCTTTAACCTGGTTGATGATGCTCATAGACAGGACAAGGATGCCTCCACAAGGTCGGCATGACAAGACCGAGAATCTAGATTGCTTCGTCGCCTCGGCAAACACGGCTCCTCGCAATGACGAGGCGCACACCCCCTCTAGCTCCCTCCTTCGGCAAGCTCAGGACAGGCTCTTGGTAAGGGGGAGAGACGCGGAGGAGTGAGGGGAGGTCTCGCTACTTCAAATACTTCCGCAAGTAGCGCCCCGTGTGACTCTTCGGATTCCTTGCGATGTCTTCGGGGGTGCCGACGCCGACAACGGTGCCGCCTTGATCGCCGCCTTCAGGGCCCATGTCGATCAGCCAGTCGGCGGTTTTAATGACATCCAAATTATGTTCGATGACAATCATGGTATTGCCTTTGTCGACAAGACGGTGGAGGACTTCGAGTAACTGTTTTACGTCGTCGAAGTGCAAACCGGTTGTTGGCTCGTCGAGCAAGTACAACGTCTTCCCTGTTTGACGCTTCGCAAGTTCTGCCGCGAGTTTCACGCGCTGTGCTTCACCGCCCGAAAGCGTGGTTGCGCTTTGGCCAAGTATGACGTAAGAAAGTCCGACTTCGTTAAGAGCTTTAAGCTTGTCCGAAACATCAGGAACGTCTTTAAAGAACACCGCAGCTTCCTCGATCGTCATGTCGAGCACCTGTGAAATGTTCTTCTCTTTAAACGTCACCTCAAGCGTTTCACGATTGAAGCGCTTGCCTTGGCAGACTTCACACGTCACGTACACCGTCGGCAAGAAATGCATTTCGATTTCGATTTGGCCGTGGCCTTCGCAGTGTTCGCATCGTCCGCCAGGAACGTTAAAGCTGAAGCGGCCTGGCTTGTAGCCGCGGAAACGCGCTTCTTCCGTTGACGAAAAGAGTTCACGAATCGGTCCCCACGCACCGGTATACGTGGCGGGGTTTGAACGCGATGTTCGTCCGATTGGCGACTGGTCGATGAGAATAGCTTTGTCGATGTACTCAACGCCCAACACCGATTTCGCCTTACCCGGCATGTCTTTACCGCCGTACAACTTTTTCGCGATTGATTTGTACATGACGTCGTACGCAAGCGTTGATTTGCCGCTTCCCGAAACGCCGGTGACGCACACAAATTTCCGAAGCGGAAAGTCGACGTCAACATCTTTGAGGTTGTTTTCAACCGCACCGCGTACCTTGATGGCGCCAGCTTCCTTGCTGCGACGTTTGGTGGGAACCTCAATAGCTTCATCGCCGCGAAGATACGCAGCCGTGCGCGATTTCTTGTCCTTAAACACATCGGGCGTGCTACCCGACGCCACCACATGTCCGCCGTGCTTACCTGCGCCAGGACCGATCTCGATCATGTAGTCTGAACGACGGATGGTGTCTTCGTCGTGTTCAACAACAAGCACCGTGTTGCCAAGATCACGAAGCGATTCGAGCGTCTCAATAAGGCGCTCGTTATCTCGCTGGTGCAAACCGATCGTTGGCTCGTCAAGCACGTAAAGCGCGCCAACAAGTCGCGAACCGATCTGCGAGGCAAGACGAATGCGCTGCGCTTCCCCGCCCGAAAGCGTGCCCGCAGTGCGATTGAGCGTGAGGTAATGGAGGCCGACGTCGAGCATGAACGACAAGCGAGCCTCAATCTCCTTGAGCGCGCCAGCAGCAATCTCGCGATCACGTTCGCTCAACTTTAACTCAAGGAAAAACTCCACGGCACGATCGACCGAGAAACTCGTAACATCGTAAATAGACTTTCCGCCAATCCAGACGTGAAGCGCCTCAGGACGCAAACGTGCGCCGTTACACGTCGGACAAACTTCGTCGCTAAACACATCCACCGTTCCCAAACCCGAACATGAAGAACACGCGCCGTACGGACTGTTGAACGAAAACAAGCGCGGCTCAATTTCTGGGAACGAGAATCCGTCTTTCGGACAACTAAACTTTGAGGACAACAATCGCTCGTTGCCGTCGGGCATCGTGGCAACAGCAAGCGAGCTTCCTTGCGCAATGGCAGTCTCGAGCGCTTCGCTTAAGCGCTGACGAGCGTCTTTTGACGGGCTCATGAGCATGCCAGCCGGAATAACGTCGATGACGACTTCGATGGTGTGCTGCTTGTAACGCGAAAGCTCAATCTTGTCGCTCAGTCGATGAATCTTCCCGTCAACACGAACACGAGCGAAACCACTATTGTAGAGATCGTAAAGCAATTGGTAGTACTCCCCCTTTCGTCCACGAATAATCGGCGCGAGGACAATAACTTCAGCGTCGCGCTTCATCTTCGCCGTACCTTCAACGTCGTTGATGACAATGTCTGCCATTTCGTCGACGGTCAGCTTTTCAATTTTGTTTTGAC
>CAYSXU010000049.1:0-6582 GCA_964435095.1 uncultured Gammaproteobacteria bacterium
CGGCATATAAACGGCTCACGTACACAAATTTCTTCCCATCATCCATTACATTATTGTTAAACAAAATTACCACACCGCCGTCCTCGTCAACCCATTCACTCCAAACACCGATCCAAGCTTCATCTTTACTCGCAGACAATACAAAACGAGTACCCTCATCTAAAGTATAGGTCTTTCCCCCGTCCGTGGAGGTTGAACTGATGATGGCAGTCAGTTCCGGGTTCGTGTCATACCGACGCCACACTTTCTCTGACTCTAAATAAACGCCTTTCCCTTGATTTTCGCCGGGCTTGAATTGACGATTACCGATAAAAGTTAATCCGTCTGTAGAAGTAGCTACATAGCCGCGTGCCGAAGGAAAATTTTGTAATTCTGTTACTTGCGACTCGTATCCAAGAGTTAATACGCCGTCGCTATGATTCATGATTCTTGGATTTGAGGCTTGCTCTATTCGCACACCTGAATCCACTGTAAAACTCAAACTATCTTTCGCTTCCTTCCCCTGCGAAATTATTATGATGATCGTCGCCGACAAAACTATCACCGAAACAATAGCTAAAGCCAGACGGAATCGATTCATAATAATATTATCGTCAACATAATAAGAACTCGACTAGAAAAATTATACAGGAACCTTTGATGTTAGTGAACAGCACAAGACGGGAAAAATAACCCGCCATCAAGCCTCTAAATCGCGCCGTCATCGAAGCCGCGACTTTCTTAGCGTAGGTCGTTGTTTGTTTAATTTTAGCCATTTTTGTCGAATTTTTCCTTGACTTTTTGCCAAAATTCTGCTATGATAACTGGTTAATCTTGTTACAAATTATGGTCAAAAAGATCGTCGCTACGCTTGTCTTCAGTCTCTCGATCTTGCCCGCTCAAACCGTATTCGCGGCCGAATTAGATTATGATCTCATCGATAATCTTGCACGGACTGAATCAGTCGAATTCAGTGCCGATCTTGATTTTGAAACCACTAACGACCAGCTAGATAGCCCCGTTAGCATACACCTAGATATCGATGGCGCTTCTGACATGCTAAATGGTCAGGCCAAATTTGACTTAAGCTTTTCGTCTACGGATCAATATGGAAAGCAAGTTCAAAGCGGCGGATCAGCTATCGTGACGCCTGATAAACTCTACATCAGCGAAGATGGAGATGTTTGGTATTTTATTGAACAAAGCGGCGTCGAGCTGAACAGCGAAGCTACCGACGAAGATATTAATGCTGTAAAAGACGTTCTCCGGGATATGTTCGAGCACGGAGTCATCGACTATGAATCCGAAGGCGTGCGCATGCTTAACCGAAAAATGATGGTACGTTACGCCTACAATATCAACAACGAACGACTCGTAGATTATCTCGTCGAAAAAGATCTAATCTCCGAAGATCAAGTTGAAAAAGTTCGCGAAACGCTTAACGACGTCACTGTTGGCGGAAAGTTTTGGGTAGATCCGGTTAAGCTACTTCCGACAAAATTCACGCTCGATATGAAGGTAATTCCGAATGAAACTTCATATACGAATATACAAGTTTCGATCTTCTTCGAGAGTTTTAATGATGAGGTTGATATTGACATCCCGTCAAATGCAACCGACATCCGCGACCTTGATTCTGACGAGTTCAACGCCGCAGCCAATTCCATCAGTAACTCAGTTGACGTGATTGACGCGGACGGCGATGGACTGACCAATGAAGAGGAACTAGAGACTTGGAAAAGCAATCCCTACAGTACTGATTCGGACGGCGACGGCTATCCCGACTACACCGAAGTCGTGAATGGCTATAACCCGAACGGCATCGGTAAACTGGATTCAGATCGCGATGGACTTACCGATTACAACGAAATGACCATCCATTGGACAGATCGCTTTGATGCTGACTCTGACGGCGACGGATACAATGATGGACTGGAAATCGCCAATGGCTACAATCCAAACGGCCCAGGCCGCTGGTAACGATAAAGCCCCGAGTATCTCGGGGCTTTATCTTTTTAATTCTCTTGTTGAATGTTTGTTACAGCCCTGTGAGCCTCGCCTTCGGTCGAATAGCTTCCCAAATCTACCGTTCGCCCCTTAACTGTCGCCGTCAACCGCCACCTATCCGGCATATTACGATAACCGTAATGTCCACTCGAGCGTGCATTCATCGCGAAACGCTTTTCTTTCGTCACTTTAAAATCTGCTAACGCTGATAAATCAATTCTTTTAAGCGTTAGCGGCATTCTGCTTCCCCATTGAATGAGTAAAGTCTTACCTTCAATAACGACTTCTCGATTACGCAACCCCAGACGAAACGCCGCGTAAGCCACGGCTGATGCTATGGCTAGCCAGCTTAACCAAACGGCAAAGTAATAATAATCTCTCGCATCAACCGGCCCAGAAAACATCTGAGAAACGACGAGCATAAAGAAAATCGCGGGCACCAAAGGAACGCAGCCGGCCAACATCCAAAAAAAGTATGTCAACAAAAAATACCGATCCGAAGTAAGTCTAATCGCCATAATGCAAACAGTATACTTGTCGACAAAATAAGAGCCAACTAAGCTATACGCATATGGAATCCATAAAACGCGAAAACGCGCTAGACGCGATAGACGAGCTGATGGACAAACAAACAGCCTTAGCAATCGCTACCATGCGCTCCGATCTTGAGCTAGGAAAGCAAATAGCCGACTGCGCCATGGCTTGGCGGGAACTTGCCATGAACATTGCCGATCTTGAATACGCGCCGGGAGAACAACTCTACCGCCATTTTCGCTCTAAGGGCGAATAATAAGACGGTAATTCAATTTGACCAAACGAAGAAAGCCTTGTTAACCTCATGGCACTCCTGGGAGCCACATGTCGCCGCAAGTGTGCATGGATAGCATGCGAATGCGGCCGGAAGAGGTCGCTACATGCCGTTGGATCGGGTGGACAATTACCAAAGGTGTCATCCACCCCGAACGCAAAATCGTGGCGTGGGCGGATGAAGGAACAGGGGTAAGTCAACAGCACGGACACCTCATTCAGCGCTTTTCTGGGGTCGACGCCTGTCCGCGTTGCTACGATCGCGACGCCGCCGTCGGGTTCGGTGGATTTGTTCGCGTGAACCGTTTCACGCATCCGTCCGGTTCGAGTACGATCTTCGGCGTAGACTGGTCACGTGTCGAGCCGGCAGTGATCGGCGTAGCCACGTCAGTACTGCGCGTTGCTCAAGTTGCGGCACTGGCCGCACTCCACGGAACTCGTTCGGAGGACGAACTCGTCCTGCTTGGCTGGACCATGTGCGAGACGCCGGATCGCCAATCTTGGCGCCAACACCATGGTCTCGTGGCAGTTGGCGATTGGGCAAACGCGCTTTACGATCGGTTCGCTCCGGGTTCTCCCCACTGCCCGGCGTGCGCAGAACGAACAATGGAGCCGGGATTCAAATTCTGTCACCAGTGCGGATGTGATCCGCGAGACATTCATGGAGGCAAGTAATGGGAAGTCTATACTGCGACGATTCACCAGGCTACGGCTCCACGCCCATGCCAGTCACAACTCACCGCCTGCGGCCGCCCGGGCCCGAAGAACCCGCTTCGCACTGCGTCGGCTGCGGCCACGCACTCGACAAGAGCCACAAGGGATGCCCAATGTGTGGCGAGGCGGTAAAACCCATTCGCCGCGTGGACACCAACACGCCGGAGTTCTGCGGCGGCTGCAACACCCTGCTTCGCCCCGAGTTCGTCTTCTGCCCCGGCTGCCGCAAGAAGCTCGAGCTCGCGACCGTCAACAGCAAGATCTGCGACTGCGGTACCCTCCTCAAGGCCGACCACAAGCACTGCGGCGGCTGCGGCAAGCTCAAGAACAGTTGATCACGTCTTTTGCCACCCCTTCCAATACGGAACGGGGTGGCTCTTCGTTTGAAGTTCGTGCCTCAAAGCTCTACTCGATAAACAGATCGTGATACCTTATGGGTTGAAACGATAGCCGAATTTTCTATGTCAGAATCAAACATACATCCGGAGTCTTCGGAACATCATGAACAAGATCCCTACGGCGATAATCCAGGAACTCCATATCCCGAAATGCCCCTCAAGGCCGAAGATGCGACTCGGTGGTTTGCGGGACAGAAAAAAATCTTTGAGCGGATGAGGGGTCAAGAAAAAGCTATCGTTAAGGACGTCGAAACAAAACTGCGCGAGGCCTCAACTCAACATAGCTTCGACAACTACCTTCAAGAACTCCAAGCCGGCAACGCTTTACTCACCACAAACACGGTTGCCGTTCGAAACATTGAAGTTCAGTCGCCGTCGGGACAGAACTACGCCATTGCGGTGATCTTCAAACCTCGTCGAGAAATTTCTCAGAAAGACGAAGAACCGGTCTTTGGCGTGATTGTTTCGAAATAAAGGGACTAAACAATTTGGCGAGCATAATAGGTTTTTTCGATTTTACATTTCATGAGTTCAAAGATTTATAGCACCACTTAGTGATCTTTTAAGGAGGAAGCGAAGATCACCAAGGCCAAGAACGATGCGAAGACGGCGGGCACAGAGCTCGCCACCGCAGAAGCCAAGGTCAAGGCGATCAACGCCGAGCTCGCCCGCATCGAGGCCGAGGAAAGGCGCGAAATGGAGGCTACCGCCCAACCGACCCGCGACCCCGACGGCGGCGTCCAGTACATCCGCAGGCCACGCGCCCCGCTCGACAGCACCTTGCCGGACTGGGCAATCACCCCGCCACCCCAGCACCCGACCCTCCCGGAGGAGTTCAAGGGTTGCTACCCCAAGGAGGCCAAGTCCTCCTAGCTCGCGCACCCACGCGGCGACGCCATGAATGTCTTCCGAAAAGATGACGTTCACAAAGCGCATCGCCCACGGGTGCGCTTTCTTTTTTTGAAAAGAGAAAACTAAATAATTCTTTAACTGGTCCCTACAATAATTAACGTACTTATTACTCTGAATCGTTGTCTGTTGACGTGATTTTGCTATACTACTTGCATAAATTACCATTCCAAAATATATGGGCGAAGGACTAAAGTTTGGGGGTGAGAAGATGGCAACCTGGACTGCACCCAAAAAACTAGATATTTCATCCGCAGAATCAAACATCGTCGAGAATTCAACCAAAGAACTAGAAAATCCAGAAGTTTCAGCGTTGGACATCAACAGATGCGCCCCAGAAATCGGGGGTAGTAAAGTTATTCTTCAACGTCATGAAAGTTATCGAAGAAAACCGGATGAGCATGGAGAAGGCTTGGGCAGCTTAACTCCGGAATCAGCGCAAAAAGCCTATGACCAGTCGAAGGCTATTTTGGATGACATGCTGGGGTCTTTAACGGAAGAGGAAAAAAAGGACGTATATTTTTTAGTGGTTGGCAGCGATACAAAATTTCGTCAACAAGGACAGCGGAGCATGGAAACTGCTGGAAGAGTTCTTTCGGCGCTAAATGATAAGATAGCAGCGGATGGCCTCAATCCGGAACAAGTCTTGAATAATCGCTCCCAGTCAAAGGGCGTTGCTCCAATTAAAAAAATGCAGGCACCGAGGTTTATTGATGACTCGGCGGATTATTTGGCTTTTCTGGAAGAAACCTATGGTGGCGAAAATCAAGCATTTTGGAAAGCGTATGAGGAAGACACCCATAAAGACATCAGGGAACAGATGAATGCGGAAGGACCCGATGATATGGATGCCAGATTCACCAAATATGTTGCGACGTTATCAAAATATGCCGAAAGTTTTCACAAGGATAATCCAGGTAAACGGCTGGTAATTTGGGGCGTGTCACACTACGACACAGTCAGCCCGTATATTAAAAGGCATATTACAAAAACAGATCCAAACCAATATCTCGCTGTCGATTACGGAGCAGGCGTCAGCGTTGAGATAGATCACGCAGGAATGGCGACCAGCCAATTTCAGGGAAAAGAATACAAAGTAAATGTCACGACAGGCTAGCCAACCAAGCTATTAACTGCCTCGCTAACTGATGGGAAAATAGGCACGCCTTGTTTTTCGTATTCATCTTTCATCCATTGAATGTGAGCCCGCACTTGATCAAAACGATCCGATGTGGCGCCACCGTCATAGTTGGTCGTTTCACGAGCACGAATATATTCACGTAGTGTTTCTTCAGGAGGAATCACAATTGCATCAGGTACAAGGTCAAAATTTGAGGCACCTAAAATCCAAAAACCTTTTTCTTTTGCAATCTTTGTGACTGCATCGCTGCGTCGATCGACGGTACGAATCATTTCCAATCCCTGCGTCCACCACTCGCCCTCCGGATGAGCTCCCGCAGCGCTCCATATTAAATCCCCGTCGACCCAATCCTTTTTAATTTGATGTTTAACAAAATATGTCTTTCCTGAACCAGAAGGCGCTAAAACGAACAGACCCTTATCATGGGTAATGTTTTCTTTAGCGAGGCCGTCTAATGCGGATTCAATTTGTTTTTCATCAAGAGGTTGCATATTGGTGCTGTTAGAATTCATGAAATATATACCTTAATATATCACTTTTGTGCCGGTGAGCTGTAACCTTTTCGATCGCAGCGCCAATCCTTCGTCCAAAGATACTATTTCGACGTTCGGATCGCAGGCATGGTTA
>CAYSXU010000050.1:0-6566 GCA_964435095.1 uncultured Gammaproteobacteria bacterium
CTCAAGCATTTCTATACGGGAATTGATCTGACTAAGAAGTGGGAATAAGTATGCCAAGGAGGATGGTTACTTTAGCGCTCATTGCGATCGGTTTTATGCCGATCCAGGTTTTTGCTCTCGAACCGCTGGCTCAGGTGTACGACGAACGAGCCGACCTGCAGGCCGCTTTTGATGCTAAAGGTTTGCCGAGTGGCTCCTCGGCTGGCTTTCTCATGAATCTTGAGGACTGGGCGCGGCAATACGGCTGGCGCGAATACGATGAGCTGGTTGCGTTCGCTCCTAAAATCATGCCACCGGTTGCAATTTCGGGCGCCCGCACTACGCCGGTGGTAACTTCTGGTCGATATATCGTGATCGACGACGCTTCGGGAGCTATATTAGCCGCCATGCAAGCTGAACAGTCCTGGCCGATTGCCTCGATTACCAAGTTGATGACTACGTCGGTTGCTCTTGAGTCTGGTTTTGACGTAGGTGGAGTCGGTTCAATCCGTGCTACGGACGACGTGGGCGGAGCCAAACTTTACGTGAACGATGGGACGCGTTTCACCACGCGTGACTTATTAGCCGCAACATTGGTCGGTTCGGCCAACAATGCCGCAAAAGCGGTGGCGCGCTTGAGTGGTTTGTCTGACTCGGATTTTGTAGCCGCTATGAATGAGCGAGCTGAGAATCTCGGCCTTTCGCACACCACTTTTATTGATCCAACTGGAATTGAAGTAGGCAATGTATCAAACGCGCGGGAAGTCGCAGCTCTGGCGGATGACGCGTTTAATCACGAGGCTGTTAAGACTTTCTGCGGTTCTTCAAAAACGACGGTTTCGGCTCTCAACGACGAGTCTTACGTACGCACCATCAAGAACACCAATTGGTTGCTTTACGACACGTCTTACGATGATCTGTATGTTACGGCTGGAAAAACTGGTTTCTTGTATGAGTCAGGTTGGAATCTTGTCGTGCAATTGCATCCCATGGGGGAGGGCATGGCGCGTTCGTTGACTGTTGTTGCTTTGGGCGCCGCAGGACGACGTGAGAGCTTTGATGATGCCGCCGCTTTGGCGCGCTGGGCTTGGAACAATCATGCCTGGTAGAAAGTATGCTCGACGATTTTCATCGCCACCGTAAAGCCATAGTTGCATCTAAAGTCCGCGCGCTCGTCGAGTCGCAATTTTTGGCGCACCATCCGTTGTTTAGAAAACGTATTAGCATCTATATTTCAGGCTCAGTAGCCGGAGATCGTTATGACGGCATGAGCGATGTTGATGTCGAAATCGTGGCTCACGATGAGCGCGATATCGGCAAATTGAAAGACTGCGTAGTCGTCTGGAAACGCGAACGCGGTCATCCGCGCATGCAAATTCATGCGCCAAAAACGTTGGCCCTATTGCGCAATGAGCTTGAAGGTTGGAATAAAGACGCTACGCATCGCGAAGTGGCACGGGCGTTAATTGTGCACGATCCGGGCGGAGTGTTTGTTAAGCTTCAGCGAGCCTATGCGTGGTATCCGCATGACATTTATCGCGAAAAGATGCATTGGTTATTTGCCGAGTCGATTTTTGCACTCGAGGATCGTTTGCCCGTAGCGCTTAAGCGCAAAGACCCATTCTTTCCCAGAGTTGTGTCGCTTCACGTTATTAGACTGTTGTTGAACGCTGTTTTGTTGGCGAACAAGCAGTTCCCGGCATTTGATAAGCACCTGTTCGCCGAAGTTCGTGATCTGCCGGGAGTCCCTGCTGGCTTGGTTCGTGAAGCTAGAGACGTGATTAATGAGGCGAGTCCAACGCTCTCAAAGCTTGAGCATTTTGTAGCAAGTATTGAGAAATATCTTATAAAGCGAAAAGTACTTCCCAAGCTTTCGCGTGCTGAATGGTTGAAATTACGTCCAAAATATTCGGTCGAAATTGGCCTTAAATAAAATATCTCCCGAGTTCAGCGGGAGTTATTTTAATAGCCTATTCGTTGTTAACTTGGGGCTTGGTGCGACTGTGAACGTGTTGAGTTTCGCATTCTTTGATTAATGCGCCAATGATTTGTTTTACTTGGTCGGGGTTGTCAATATTTTTAAAGTGAAAACGAATTTTTTCTGCCGCCGTTTGGACGTATACGTCGCCGTAAGTCAGAAACGTGGCAAGAAAGCCTTTTGTTTCTGAGGTTATGTCTTGAATTTGATCAAGATGGAGTTCAGAGACGGCACGATTGAATAGCCCTTGTTGTTCGCTGTTTATGATGCGTTCGCTGGTAACTACCCAGACGTCCAGCCAATAGTCGGTAAATTCGGTGATGGTAAGAATGAAGACCACGAGCAGATAGACTGACGCAGCTAGTGCTACGATCGGCCCCCAGATAGGATTCGATAGCATCGAATTCTGCGTACTTGATAGGAAGACGTAGATACTAATGGGTATAGCTAAGAGGAACATAGTAAATAAGACGATCCGAAGAAGATCAATCCAATGGCGCCTTAAGAAAATTTTCACAGTTTCGCCCGGAAGTTTATTTGGTATGTCGTCGAGGCGCATCATAGGCCGAGATTTTTTCGATCAAGGGAAAAGGGCATGAGATCGTCAAGCGTTGGCGCGTACGACCAATCGTACGAACTGAGTATCCAAAGGCTGCCAAACAATACGATTAGGTACCCAAGTACATAGGCGAGGGCTACGCTGCGCGTGGCTAAGTCATCAACGCCGTATCGCCAAATGTGAAAGACATTAAAGAATAAAAATACTCCTGCGAATATCAAGAATATAACGTAAGGCACGAGCAGATACCAAAGTGATAGGCTCATATGCGGCAATTGTAGCACTAGAGAAGGCGTCCGGAAGTCTCAGGGCGCTTACGGCCTAGGTGTTCATAGGCTCGAGCGGTTGCCATGCGCCCGCGCGGCGTACGTTCCAGAAAACCGAGTTGAAGCAGAAAAGGTTCGTAAATCTCCTCAATCGTCTCCATTTCTTCTTGTGTAGCAGCCGCCAGCGTACTAAGGCCCACCGGTCCGCCGTTAAATTTTTCGATAATCGTAAGTAGCAGGTGACGATCGACACTATCAAGACCAAGCGGATCGATAGCGAGCATATCAAGAGCCGCCGCGGCCGTTGCCGGCGTGATCGCTCCGTTGTGTTTGATTTGAGCGTAATCGCGCACGCGCTTTAATAGGCGATTGGCGATGCGTGGCGTTTTGCGCGCCCGCGTTGCGATAGCCATTGAGGATTCTGGATCAATGTTGACGCTTAGAATATTGGCGCTACGAGAAATGATGCGCGCCATGTCTTCATCGCCATAATAGTTGAGATGAAAAGTTGAACCAAAGCGGTCGCGTAGCGGCGCTGAAAGGAGGGAAAGACGAGTAGTTGCGCCGATGACCGTAAATGGCTCAAGCGTTAGTCGCAGCGTCCTAGCTGACGGGCCTTTGCCGACTACGAGATCGAGCGCGAAGTCTTCCATGGCTGGATAAAGCACCTCTTCGATAGTTTTATTCATGCGATGAATCTCGTCGATGAAGAGTACATCGCCTCGTTCGAGGTTTGATAAGATCGCAGCCAGGTCGCCCACACGCTCAAGCGCCGGGCCGCTGGTTATCCGAACGTTGGCACCCATTTCTGCCCCGATGATGTGGGCGAGCGTAGTTTTTCCTAGGCCAGGATTTCCGTAGAGTAATATGTGTTCTATTGGCTCATTGCGTCCTTTGGCTGCATCTATAAAAATGCCAAGGCTCGTTTTGAGCTCGTGTTGTCCGATAAAATCCGAAAGACGGGACGGACGAAGTGTGTTTTCGAGCCTTTGTTCGTCCTCTTTCACTTCGCGCTCAACAACGCGTTCGGGAATGGATTGGCGATCTTCCTCGAGCATAGCTAACGGTACTTTACACCATAGATTGACGGAGCCATAGGAAAATGTTCTACTGAAGAGCCGCCTTGTGCGGTAATCTTTCTCAAAGTGTAACTGTTCAAAGGAGTGTGAGGCATGGCTGATCAGAAGAAGCCCAAGTTTCCGACCGCCCCGGGAACGCGCAGTGATCTCGACGCGGATATCGTTCCGAGGAATCTCAGACCGGCCGATTCCCCTCAAAAGGAGTCAGAACCCAGGGCTCCGCATCCGGCTCTCGCGGCCGGCGTGAGGATCACCGAACGTGCGGCGCCCACCATGGTTCCTGAGGTGACCGAGCCGCAGATGCCGGAGCCGCCGCGTGTCCAAGTCGTCGTTCCTTCGAATCACGTCGATGACGTTCCTCCGGTTCGTGCCGTCAAGGTGGAGATCGAGCGCATCAAGCCGCCCACTAAGAGTGAGCTGTTGTGGATGCGTGCTCGTGTCCTCGGGACTCGCGCCAAGGTCTTCCATCTTCCGGATGGTTCGGCCATGCGCGCCGCTGGGTACGCGGCCGCGATGATTCGGAGCTACGAAGAAGAGACGCCCAACAAGGTCACGGTCTTCGTGCGGGTGCGCTTCTCGCCGGATCTCGGTCCCACGTGGGATCACAAGCTCCGCGCCAAGCGGCGGGAGCGCTACGTGCAGCTCAAGCAGACGCTCGTGTACGCGCTCGCGCGTGTGCAGCTGACGCCGGGTCTCGTGCTGCGTTTCGCGGGAGTGCCCGGCATGACGAAGGACGAGGCCATGCGTGAGGGCTATCACGTGTGGACGGAAGGAGATCGGGCGGCGGTGATCGGTGAATGGACGAGCGACTTCATCGTCGCACATCGTCGCAAGCTCTCCACGCTCTACACCGAGACCTCGAGCCAGAACCCGCTCGTGCGAGTCCTCAAGATCGCGTGGTGGAGCCTGTTCGATCGCGGCCGGCTCAACGCTTACTACATGGGTGCGCGTGTGGTTCGTGGCGGTGATGTTGTCATCTCGACGACGCGTGGAGTGAAGGTGCTCGAAGCGAAGGGCTCCATGACGACTGCGGCTCGCAAGGTCGCGATCGGAGCATCGAAGATCGTGGCGCCCGTCATCCAGAGCCTCGTCAGCCTCGCCTTTGGCGAATCGTCCAAGTACCGCGAGCTGATGCTCAAGGAAGGCGTCTTCGTGGCCGACGTGCAGGGAACCCGACTGGGTACCCTCATGGACGAAGAGTCCGTCTACGAGGAAGATCCGAACGAACGCTTCTAAACCGTGCGCCTCGTGCTGCCTGGCAGTGCGGGGCGCTTCTCGTCTTGAGTAATTTTCAATTTTCGTTCAGAATAGGGTCACGCCGGGGTGATGAAATGGTAGACATAGGGGACTTAAAATCCCCAGAGGGAAACCTCGTGCGGGTTCGACTCCCGCCCTCGGCACCAGAAAAACTCGCGAATCGTCGCGAGTTTTTCTATTGCGTGTTTCGTGGGAGTGTTAGGGTGACTGGAATGTCGTACGTAGCAAGAAGCACTTCTGATTCCTCGGCAGACATTGGTGTGGTTTTTTGTTTGGTGACTTGAACGGTAGAAAAATCGAGCGTGATGTCGTCCTCTGTTAACGTCACGAACGCAGTCATGCCTTGCTGGGTTGGCACCGACCAGTCTTGATCGAAGAGAAAATTGCCGAGCGAATAGATGATCGGAACGCCGTTGTACGTTTCGATCGTTTGAATGACGTGCGGATGCGCGCCGATTACGAGGTCGGCTCCGGCGTCGACAAAAGCGTGTGCTGGTTCGACTTCGGCGTCCGCATGTGGAGTTGCCTGGTATTCTGGTCCCCAGTGTGGAACCACGATAACAAAACGTCCTGCAGCCTTTTCGGTTGCGATTGCCGCCGTAATGGGTTCGATGTCTTCGAGAAAGGCGTGGTAACCGATGAACGACAACGCAAAGCTGTCACGATCTACCTGGATGACATGCGACGCGCTGTCGAGCGGATCGCCAAACGGCAACATGCCAAGACTGATGAGCGTGTCGCGCGTGAACGTGGTTGTGCTAGCTCCGTGGTCGTCGCCGTGATTGTTGGCAAGTGAGAGAACGTCAAAGCCGACGTCTGCAAGCATGCCGGCAATTTCCGGCGTGGTATCGAACGCAAATGATCCGCCGGGCTCGATGGTTTGCACTTCGCGAATGGTGCCTTCAAAGTTTCCAATGGCAAGATCGGCGGACTCAATCGTGCTCGTCATCTCGCTGAGAGGATAATCCAGTCCCTCAATGCCAATTCGCCATTCAACGCCACGCGCCAGCATGATGTCGCCGACGAATAGAAGCGTCAGCTGGGGTTCGGGTAGTGGTTCACTGCGCTGCGTACTTTCCGGCAGATGGACCGATGAAGTAAGCGTGTTGGAGCTTGGAAATTTGGGCCACAGCACAAGAAGCACCACGAGGAGCGCTATTCCAAAGGCTGATGTAAATAAAAGAAGAAACGTTTGCAATCGCATAAAATGCTTATGGATAGCGTAGCACAGTCGGATTGACGACGTAGAGAGCGCATGTTAGAGTATTTGCGCAATTGAGCGGACCATGCAGTGAGCCTATCGTCCAGTAATCTGGACGAAGGTGAGCGACGGATAGACGATAGTGAGGGCGGCTACTGCAAGCACGAACGATAGTCTAGCCGGTAGCGAACTCGCGGTAGTAGTTCAGTGGTAGAACGTCTCCTTGCCAAGGAGAAGGTCGCCGGTT
>CAYSXU010000051.1:0-6215 GCA_964435095.1 uncultured Gammaproteobacteria bacterium
ACGTAATCCTTGCGTGAAGCTGGCGTGCCAAGCGAATTAATCTGGATCGTTACGTCAAGTCCAAGATCCTTACAAAAACGATGGCACATGATAATAACCTGTGCATCAAGCACGGCGTCATCTGAACCGATAGCTTCAACGCCATACTGCCAGAACTGACGATAACGACCGGCCTGTGGACGTTCGTGACGGAACATCGGCTCCAAATACCAGAGCTTAACCGGCTGCGATTGGTTTAGCATGCCGTGCTCAATGTAGGCCCGGGCTACCGAAGCCGTAGCTTCCGGACGAAGCGTCATCTTAACGCCGCCTTGATCAACAAAAGTAAACATTTCTTTTTCGACGATATCGGTCTCCTTGCCAACAGAACGTTCAAATAAACCAGTTGACTCAAGGAGCGGTAAACGGATACGGCCAAAACCATAGGCCTTGGACATGGATCGCGTTAAATCCTCAATTTTGTCCCAAACCGGCTGCTCGTCTGCAAGAACATCACGAAAACCTCGCAGTGTTTCAAACTTCCCTTTCTTTTTCACTTCGACAACAGGAGCTTTTTCAGTTGGCATAATAAAATAGTCGCGCAAGGATGAAGATTACGCTAAGATACAGGATTTTTCGAAAAAATCAAGCGGCGTACAAACTTCTGACTAAAAGTCGTAACTTGGAGTATCAAAAGTCGAGGCCCGCTCAATTGGCAGTCCACGCACCCAGACCCGGCCCACAAGGTTGTCACGATCGACTGCGCCGAAGTAGCGCGAGTCAAGGCTCGCGTCGCGATTATCACCCAGCAAAAAATATTCATCCTGACCGAGCGTCATCTGTTCTTTGCCCTGCGTGATTTCGTCAATATACGTCTCGTCAAGTGTGACGCCGTTCGGATAATCGTCATTAAAAATGGTCACCTTGCCATTACGCACTTCGACCTTCTCCCCCGGAAGTCCAATCACGCGCTTGATGTAATACTGATCCTCATGGTTTGGCGGTCTAAAAACCACAATCTCACCGCGTTCAGGATCTCGAAAACGATACGTCAATTCGTCGACTATTAAATATTCGCTGTCGTAAAAATTTGGCTCCATGGAGGCGCCTTTGACAATGAACGGCTGAATGAGAAAATAACGCACCGGCAAAATAATCGCGAGCGCGAAAATAGCAATCTGTGCAATTTCGACCACAAACATGACGACGGCGCCAAGCATTGGCCCTAAAACTCGAGTAGCTGCGCCCGGATCATCGGCTGAACGTCTTCGAAAAAACATAGTGTTCAAAGCATACACTGAGTTAAAAGGGGCAGCAAGAAAAAGCTTGCCAATTTATTTGTCTTCTCCTATACTTTCGTCACTCTGGACGCATAGCTCAGCTGGTTAGAGCGCTACATTCACACTGTAGAGGTCGCAGGTTCGAATCCTGCTGCGTCCACCACGAACACGTCAGCCTTTGGGCTGGCGTTTTCGTATTTTCGCGTCTAGTCATTAGCTATTCGTCGAGCTTGACCGACCTCTGGCAACATGAGACGACCTCGAGTATAATCACCGTATTGATAGCACGTAAGAGCTTGCACTTTTCGTGCTGCCTCCTATGCCAGAACACGAACCCGTTGATTTTCTCGAAAAAAACCACCCACTCGAGCCTGAACGCATGGCTCGTCAACGTTTCGCGGCTTTAACGCGGCTATTTGCATCTCTCATTGTTATCGGGGCGATCGGTGGAGTTTTTATTTCAGCTCACATCGCCAAAACAAACGCTGACAGCAGCGGCGAACTTCCTAACTTCTCGCTTCTATCGTCTTTCCGTCGCCTCGTCTCAGCTGACGACAAAGCACTTGAAGGCGAAGACGCCGATCGTATCAACGTCCTATTACTCGGCATCGGAGGAGCTGGACATGACGGACCGGAGCTAACCGACACCATCATGTTCGCCAGCTACAAACCATCCACCAGCCAAGTTGGTATTATTTCTATTCCGCGCGATCTGACGGTCAACATTCCAGGCTACGGTTACCGCAAAATAAATAGTGTAAATGCCTTTGCTGAAATGGAAGACGACGGCAGCGGCCCTGAAGCGACCAAGGAACTAGTCGGCGACATCATGGGCGAAGATATTAACTACGTGGTCAAAGTCGACTTTGGCGGCTTCGAAGACATTATCGATAGCCTGGGTGGTGTCGATATTTACGTCGAAACAGCTTTTGCCGATCCGACGTATCCGCTCGATGATGAACTCGGCTCAGTCCAAACGGTCAGCTTCGAACAGGGCTGGACGCACATGAACGGCGAAACAGCTCTCATCTATTCACGTTCACGCCATGGAACTAACGGCGAAGGCTCAGACTTCGCTCGCGCGGCGCGTCAGCAACAACTTCTCATGGCAGTCAAAGACAAAGCGCTGTCACTCAACGTTCTCTTAAATCCAGCCAAACTCAACCGATTGCTAAGCACTATTACTAGCAATGTTGAAACTGACCTTTCGATCTGGGAAATGATGAAACTTGCTCGCTACGTTCCGTCAATCGACATGGATAATGTCACGTCGCATGTTCTTGATTCATCTCCACAGAGTCCGCTCTATTCAACCACAGTCAACGGCGCTTACGTTCTGCTACCAAAGAAAGATGACTGGAGCGACCTTCAAAACATGGCAGACAACATCTTTTCAACCAGCAACCTATCCACCAACGTTGTCAGCGAGCAACCGGCCAAACCAGAAGCCATTAATGCCGTCGTTATAGAAGTCCAAAACGGAACCCCTACTATCGGCCTGGCAGCTCGCACGGCAGAACTTCTGCAAAGCTCAGGCTTTACTATCGCAGCCATTGGAAATGCTGAGGAACGCTCATATTCCCGTACAGTCATCTACGACTTCACCAATGGCGAGAAAACAAGTGAGCTGACTGAACTTCAAACCTATCTTAACGCCGAAGTCATCATGAGCCCTGGCGGCTATCTGGCCTCAAGCGATCTTCTGCCAGACGGCATCGCGAGCCTGCCCACCAGCAGTTCAAACGACATCGATTTTCTCATAGTCGTTGGCGAAAACAGTAAAGAACTAGTGTTGCGCTAAACATAAGCCCGGAAGATGGACAATCTCCGGGTTTTTGGTTATCCTTAGCGTCCAAAAGTATGAACGCTCCAAAAGTCGCCCTCATCGGACGTACCAACGTCGGCAAGTCCTCAATTTTCAACAAGCTCATAGAAGAGCAGAAATCTTTGGTTTCCGAAGTCCCCGGCACAACGCGGGATCGTTTTGAGGCAGACTGTATCTGGCGCGGACATGTGACGCGTATGGTCGATACCGGTGGTTTAAACGTCGACCGAAGCAATGAAATCGAACGCAACGTCGTCGAGCAAGCCAATATCGCCATCAAACAAGCCGATCTAGTCATGTTCGTGGTCGATCTAACCGTCGGCATGACGCCAGACGACAGCGTTATTGCCAAGCTACTCATGGAAGCCGGTAAACCGGTTATCGTGGTTGGTAATAAAGCCGACAATCAAGACACACGCGCGCGCGCCGATGGCCCGGACTGGAATAATTGGCCGCTCGAGCGTCCGATCGCGGTCAGCGCCAAACAAGGTAGCGGTCTTGGCGATCTACTCGACCTCGCGCAAGCTAAACTGATCGAAATCGGCACGCCGCCAGCCAATGTAGCCGACGTACTACCAATGCGTATCGCAGTCATCGGCGAACCGAACGTCGGAAAATCCACTCTCCTCAACTCGCTCCTCGGAGAAAAACGTTTCATCACAGCCAACGTCCCGCACACCACACGCGAACCGAACGACGCGTTAATCGAACATGAAGGCCGTCAATATTTATTCATTGACACGGCTGGTTTGCGCAAAATGGCTAGCGTGAAACGTTCGGGAACGGAACTTGAACGTAAAGGCGTATTCCGAACGCTGGATATATTAAAACGCGCCGACGTGGCTCTGTTCGTGATTGACGTCACCAAGGGCATTCAAGGCCAGGATAAACATCTAGCCGGCATTTTGGCTGAAGAAGGCGTGTCCGTCATCATCGTCGTCAACAAATGGGATCTTATTCCAGATAAGACCTCAACCTCGGTAAACGATTACGAGAAGCTTATCCGAGCCTACCTGCCGCCGCTTAAATACGCGCCGGTCATCTTTACCTCAGCGCTTACCGGAAAACGAACACAAGATTTGTTCGACTTAGTCGACACGACTTTCCAGAGCCGCTTTACTCAATTGTCCGACGAGGAAGCAAAGAGCTTCATTTCACGCGCAATTGCCCGCCATAAACCATCACGCGGCAAAGGCGTCAAACATCCTCACATTACAAAATTCTTCCAAGCGCGCGTTAACCCACCGTCATTCGTGCTAACTGTTAACCTCTCGCGCAAAGACTCGCTAAACGATTCGTACCTGCGCTTCCTCGAAAATTTATTGCGCGAGCATTATAATTACATCGGTACTCCGATTCGCCTTCGCGTCTCTGCGTCCCGCAAGAGCCATACTACCTACTAACTCGCTATGCCGCTGATTGTCGGCCTTGGAAATCCAGGAAAAGATTACGAACGTACTCGACATAACGTCGGCTTTCTCATTGTTGACGAAATCACGCGACAGCTCGGCTGGTCATTCTCTGTCGATCGCCAGGTTAATGCGCTCGTCGCTGAAGGCAACATCGACGGCCACAAAGTTATCCTCGTGAAGCCTCAAACGTTCATGAATCTCTCCGGTCAAGCCGTTGCTTCCCTGGTAGCTAATTACAACATCTCCCCAACCAATGTCTGGATAACGTACGACGACGCCGCGCTTGAACTCGGAGCACTACGTATCCGTAAATCAGGATCAGCCGGCGGACACAACGGCATGAAGTCCATCATCACCGCACTTGGCACCGAAGTCTTCCCGCGCTTCCGCGTCGGCGTCGGTCCGCAACCCGAACTTGTTCCGCTCGAAGACTTCGTGCTCAGCCGCCTTTCCGCCGACGAACAAAAAGTCCTGAACGGCGCCGCGGCAAAAACCGCAACCATCATCCTCGACAGTCTCAAGAAAGGCATCGTCGAAACAACGCAATAGAAAACAGAACGTCCGGCGGCCTCAGTGAGGCTGCCGGACTTCGATTTACGGGACGTCGTACACGCTTGGCTTGGGATGACCCGCCTGCGTGGCCCACGTCGAGACGCACTCGGGCACGTTTTTCCCCTGGCCGTTCTTCATGATGAGAAACACCGCCTGCTTGAAGAGCACCGGATCCACCGACGGCACGCACTGCGAGAAATCCGGCATGTCCCAGGCCACCGCGTACCCGCACATGTCGCCGTAGGCCTCGAGCTCGTTGGCGTAGATGGAGCTGCAGACCTCGGGCGGCACGCGCTCGAACTCCACGCCACCGAACGACGCCTTCTCGTTCGCGTCCGTCGCCGAGAACCACTGCTCGACGTGACGAGACTCGTGGTAGACGACGAGCATGCCCTCGAGCGCCTGGCGCGGAGCTTCGATCGCCGCGATCCTGTTCGAGTTGAACGAGAAGATGGGATAGAGCGCGTCCTTGGGCAGCTCGGCCGGCAAGTTGAGCGCCTCGCCCTTTTCGAGCGCGAAGGCTGCGTAGTTGCCGCGGCGCGTCTCGGGCACCAGATAGATCTCGTGTTTGTTGATGCGGTCGAGGAACGCCGTGTTGACCTCGGGAATCGGATTGGCAACGACGAGGTACATCAGACGATCGACGGCATCGACCGAGCCGTCGAAATTCATCGCGACGGAGGGCGGCTCCGGAACCTCGGGCATGTGGCCGACCGGAATCTCGAAACCGATCTCGGGCATGAGCCACGCACGGAGCTCGTCATCGGACGGCTGTTGCACAGAGGAAGCATTCGACTGGGGCGACGAACACGCTAGAAAGAGCAGGAACATGATGCCTCCATGGGAAAGGGCGGCTGTCAAAGTTAGCACTCATCTATAAAAAAATCAATCAAAATACCGCCGATCCGAAGATCGACGGTATTTTGGTAGCTGGGGTGTGGATCTGGCCTCCGGCCAGATGCCGCTGCACTCGCTCGGAAGTCATTGAACCAGTGTATGACTTCTCTCGCTCGTTTGCGTCATCGAACCTACAAAGTCGTGGGTTCGCTCCCCACCCCAACAAAATACCGCTGGTCCAAAGACCAACGGTATTTTGGTAGCTGGGGTGGGGATCGAACCCACGACCTCGGGCTTATGAGTCCCACGCTCTAACCAACTGAGCTACCC
>CAYSXU010000052.1:0-6096 GCA_964435095.1 uncultured Gammaproteobacteria bacterium
AAACTGCATCCAAATGCTGAAGTCGCCACGTTCACGTACCGCGGGCTTGAGTCAAATCCAATTTTCCGCTACAATTTCTCCATATGAAATTGGCGCGCACACATCTCGTCAGCGGAATAGTCGGCTTAGTTATCCTCGGCTTGGCCGCTTACGGCGTTTACACTTATTGGCCACGTCTGACCGATCCATATTACGGTCTACAAAAAACCATCGAAGTACAGATGACCGATGACATCCGTGCTACCATCAACCAGCGCATAGCGCTCACTCAGGCCTCTATCGCAGCCGCCGAAGCCACTGGCGAGAAGATAGATTTAGACTTATACGTTTCGCTGGCTAGCGATTACTTGTTCCTGGGCGATCTAGTGTCAGCACGCGAGTATTCAGAGCTGGCACTCGAAGGCAACAGTATCAACCCAACGTCGTGGGACAACTACGGTTCGATCCTCGAGCGCATGGGTGATTACGCTAAGGCTAAAGAGGCCTACACTACGGCCATCGCGACCGAAGGAAAAGAAGAATATTATCGCGACTTGATTAGTCTCATTGAAAAATATTATCCGGAAGACGTCGATCAGCTTGAAGATATTTTGCTAACTGCGGTCGACGACATTGGTCAGACGCCCTGGCTTATGGTGAAACTAGCGCAGTGGTATGAAGGGCACGGCGACTGCGAACGCGCTAAAGCGCACATGAAAGTGGCCACTACGCTCGATCCAGAAAGTGAATCCATGGCGCAGGAATACGCTCGAATGCGTTCAGAATGCCAAGAATAAACCAGCCGGGCCGCCCCATGGGGACGGCTCGGTTTTCGGTTTACCTTCGTCCGCGTATACTTTGCCAAGCTATGACTGATTTCTTTTTACGTACGTTGGCGGTATTTGTGTTCGCATCGAGTCTATTTCCGCAGGCTGTATTGGCGCTTACTCCAGATGATCCTGAGTATAACGAGCAGTGGTATCTTGAGCGTATTAGCGCTCCGGCGGCTTGGGACGTGACCACTGGCAGTTCATCGGTTGTGGTGGCGGTTTTGGATACTGGCGTTGACATCGACCATCCTGATCTTGCGGCGAATATTTGGAAGAACAAAAACGAAATCGCCAATAACAGAAAAGATGACGATCGCAATGGTTTTATCGACGACGTGTACGGTTGGGATTTTGTTGATGACAGTAACGACGTGACGCCGCCTTTGGATGACTCATCGAGTCTCGATGCTTTATCGCACGGTACCGTCATTTCAAGCATGATCGCCGGCATTGGCGACAATCAGCGAGGAATTACCGGACTTGGTTGGAACGTTAAAATCATGCCAGTGCGCATGCTTGACGCTTACGGTTCAGGCGGCGAACAAGATGCGGCTGATGCGATTGATTATGCGGTTAAGAATGGCGCTGATGTTATAAATTTAAGTTTCGCCGGCAGCCAATCACACAATGTTCTTAAGAGCGCTGTTGCGCGTGCTTTCGAGGCTGGCGTGGTAGTGGTGGCGGCGCTCGGAAATGACGACAGTGATACCGACGACTCTCCGGTTTATCCGGCCTGTCTGCGTTCAACGACGGATGATTGGGTGATTGGCGTCACGTCAAGCGATCGCGATGATAAAGGTTCGAGTTTTACTAACTACGGCAAAGGTTGTTCCGACGTTAGTGCACCAGGCGAAGATATCTTTGGCGCTCTGTACCAAGATGACGGTTCAAATTTTGTTGATTATTACGGTGGTGGATGGAACGGAACTTCGGTCGCTTCGCCGCTCGTGGCTGGCGCAGCAGCGCTCATTTTGTCGGCCTATCCCAATTTGCCGCCGACCGACGTGCGTACGGCTATTAAATTGTCCGTTGATCCGCTTGTTTGGTCTGGCGCCAAGACCGGACAGCTCGGTGCGGGCCGTCTAAATATCGCCCAGGCGCTAAATATCGCCGCCGGTTATTCAGCTCAATATCCAAGCGTGGTTGAAGAGGAAGAAGTTGAAGCGCCAGTGGCGACTGACGTTGTTGAGAATATCGAAGCTGAAGCTGAGCCAGTGCCGGACAGTAAATCGTCGGACTTGCTAGCGAGTTCATTCGTTGCTTTTGGTGCACCCTCTGGCGTGTCGCCAATGATTTCGGTTCATCGGGCTGACGGTACGGCTTACGCTTCATTCCAAGCCTACACTTCGAACTTTCAAGGCGGCGTTAACCTGGCTTTGGCTGACATGAATAGTGACGGGGTGCCTGAAGTAATCTCCGGAACGGGCGAATCTGGCGGGCCGCACGTGCGCATTTTCAAAGCTTACGGCGCTGTCGTCGATGAATTCTTTGCTTACGACATGGCTTCGTCGCACGGTGTTGACGTGGCCGCGGGTGACGTCGACGCAGACGGTTACCTTGAGATTGTGACTGCAGTGGGCGCTGGTGTGAGCCAAGATGTGATTGTGTGGTCAGCGGATGGCGCTGTCGAGTCGCGTTTTACGGCTAAGGAATTCCCGGTTGGCGTGCCGCTAGCCGTCGATCTAGTTGACGTTGACGATGACTGGCAATCCGAGTTCGCGGTTTCAACCGGACCCGGTTACGCGTCGATGGTTGCTGTATATGATGACGACGGCACTTATCTTGTAAGCTTCTCGCCATTTACCGATACAACCGGGATCAGCGTCGCAGCCGCCGATGTTGATGGTGATTTCTTTGACGACATTGCGGTTACGTCGCTTGGTGCTTCGCACGATGTCCGCGTGTTTACCAAGATCGGTGCTTTGCGCAAAGTCATGACGCAAACGGGGGAGGTGGACGGTTTGCGTGTGGCCGGATTCGATGTTGAACTTGATGGAGCGGATGAACTCGTTCTAATGCAGAATCAAGCCGTTGGAAAATTTGTGATACGTTCTTTAGCTACGGATACTGAGCTCGTTAGTTGGACTGCTCCATCGTTTGGATCGACACTGGGACCTTTTATTGCTGCTTGGTAATATTTTTCTTATGCCTGAACAGAAAACCGTGCTTGTGACAGGAGGTGCTGGGTTCATTGGATCGTTCTTGTGCGAAGCGTTACTTAAAGCGGGCAATCGCGTTATTTGCATTGATAATTTTTCAACCGGACACGTCCGCAATATCGATTCGTTACTACGCAATCCTGATTTTCAATTCTTACGGCTGGATATCAACGAGCCGTTTGATCTTGAGAAATTTCCTGAACTTGAACATTTCAAGGTTAAGTTTTTAGGCGTGCAGGAAATTTATCATCTAGCCATGCCGACGTTGTCTAAGGGTTTTGAGCAGTATCGCATCCAAACTTTGTTGACGAATTCAGTCGGTACGCAGCACGTAATGGATATTGCTGTGAAATACGGTTCTAAGGTAGTTTTCACTTCCAGCGGCGTTGTTTACGGCAACCGTTCGGCTGACAGAAAATACTTTGATGAAAGCGATATTGGAACTGTCAATCACTTAGCGCCGCGTGCACCGTATAACGAGGGCAAACGTTTTGCAGAGACTATGGTAACGACCTACGCTGACGTGCATGGTCTTGAAGTTAAAGTGGCGCGACTCTTCCGTACGTACGGTCCGCGCATGCCACTCTTCCATGGGCATCAAATTCCAGATTTCATTTTAAACGCGCTTGAAGGGACGCCGCTGACTATTGCCGGCGACGAGAATAGCACTACAGCGCTGCTCTACGTGAGCGATGCGGTTGATGCGCTTATTCGGCTTATACAAGCGCCGCGCGAGATGAGTTTGGTGAACATCGGCAGCGACGTTGAAATTAAAATATCCGAAGTTGCCCGTCAGGTCGTGGGTTTGTCTGAGTCGTCGTCTCAGGTGGTTTTTGAAGCTCAGGCGGAGGGTATGACCCTGCTTGGTTTGCCAAGTCTATCCAAAGCGCGCGAACAGCTATCGTGGATCGCTTTGGTGCGGCTAGACGAGGGACTTCAAAAAACTATCGACTACATTCGTGCGAATAAAGCCTTATTGACGAACGGCGCCTAGCGTGGAAAGCTCGTTGTCTCGTCCGATGCGACTAAGTCACATCGAATTATGAAAATCGTCGCAATCATCGCTGCTTACAACGAGGCCGCCCGTATCGTGGCGACGCTTGAGGATGCTCGTCCGCACGTTGACGCTATGGTTGTTGTTGACGATTGTTCGCGTGACGAAACGGCGCAGCGGGCCATCGAGGGTGGCGCGCACGTGGTGCGGCACGTCATTAATCGTGGGCAGGGCGCGGCGCTGCAGACTGGCACTGATTACGCTTTGCACGAGTTACAAGCTGACGTAGTCGTGCATTTTGACGCTGACGGACAGATGACGGGCAGTGAAATTCCCATGATGGTAGAGCCAATCGTGGCAGGTGAGGCTGACGTCGTACTTGGTTCGCGCTTTCTCGGCGCTCAGGCGCTCAACATGCCAAGGTTCCGCCGTATGTTGATGCCGCTGGCTAGTGCTTTTACGGTGGCGTTGTCGGGTATTCGAGTTAGCGATCCGCACAATGGTTTCCGCGCATTGTCGCGTTCTGCCGCAACTGACATGCGCATCTCGCTCGATCGCATGGCGCACGCGTCTGAGATTCTCGACCTCATCAAAGCGCGACGTCAACGTTATGTTGAACGTCCAGTGACCATTCGTTATTCGGCAGATACGCTCAAAAAAGGTCAGTCAACGCTCAAGGCGGTGCTGACAGCCAAGGATATTTTGCGTAAGAAGATTATTGGCTAATGTTTCAACGTGAGATTTTTCGCTGCGCTCAAAATGACAGAATGAATATGTTGTTCAAAGTATTTTTAATCGCGTTCGCTCTGTTCGCTATAACGCGGACGTACGGTCAGTACACTAAGCGTCAAGTTTCAAAATATTGGTTCATTGCCTGGACATCGATGTGGGCAGTGGTCGTCTTAGTCGCGCTCATGCCACAAGCGATTGATGAGCTGGCTCGTTTGGTTGGTGTCGGTCGTGGGGCTGACTTGTTGGTATATACCGGCGTCGTCGCGCTCCTGTACGCCGTCCATCGTTTAATGGTACGTCAGCAAAAGTTGAATGAAGAAGTAACTGAACTGGTTCGTACGATTGCTATTGACCGCGTCAAAAAGCCATGAAACCTCGCGTCGCCATTTTATATCTGTGCTACGGCAACCTTCGGCACCTGCCTGAAGTCGTTTTGGGTTTAGCTAGTCAGACTTATCCAAAGGACCGGATGACGGTGCTTATGCTTCCGGCTGGATCGCCTGACGGCATTGCCGACGTCATACGCACGGATGTCTTGCCCCGTTCGGGAAAGGATTTACCGGAAACTTGGCTTATTGAAGAACCAAATCAGGGTTTTGCCGCAAATAATAATGTCGGCCTTCGCTGGGCGTTGGAGCGCGAGTTTGATTACGTATTTTTGCACAACGGTGATCTCAAACTTGAAGCGCGAGCTATCGAGGAACTTGTGAACATGGCTGAGACGTCCGAGACGATCGGTAGCGTGCAGGCTTTGGTGCGCTATTGGCACGAACCAGAAATCGTCAACGTGAGTGGTGGCGTTGTGCATGTTGCTGGTTACGGTTATGCGCGCGACAACAAGACGCCATATCAACCCGACATTCGACCAGATGGCGATGAACTGGCTTACGGTTCTGGCGCAGCTTTGTTGTTGAAAATGTCGGCGCTTAAGCGGGTCGGTTTGCTTGAAGAAGGATTTTTTATGTATCACGAGGATCTTGAGCTGGGTATGCGCTTGCGCTTTGCGGGTTACCATAATGTGTTGGCAGCTAAAGCCTTTGGTTTTCATGATTATCATTTTAGCCGCAACCCCAAGATGTTCGCTTGGATCGAATGCTATCGTTGGATTGTAATGCTCGCGTATTATCGTGTTTCGACTTTGTTATTGCTAGCGCCTCTTTTGTTGGCGATAGAGGTTGGAACGTGGTTCATGGCGCTGCGCGGTGGTTGGATTAAAGCTAAGCTTTGGGCGCTGCGCGAATGGACCCGTCCGCAGACGTGGCGTTTAATGTTTGACGTCCGTCGTCGTGCGCAAGCCTTACGCGTAATTGATGACAAAGATTTTTTGCGGTTTGTGACGGGTAGGATTGAAAATCAAGAAGTGGGGAATGGTTTGATGGATTTGGTGAACCCGGCCATTGAG
>CAYSXU010000053.1:0-6015 GCA_964435095.1 uncultured Gammaproteobacteria bacterium
GTTCCAAGCTTGCCGAGAAGTTCGTTCACGAACTCGTGCAGGTTGATGCAGGTGAATGATTTTCCGCCCATGCCGCCGTAGAGGTTGATAGATACAGGATCGTAAAAATCCGCGCCGAGGTCTGGGGAGTATTTCAGGATGACGGGTATGCCGAGAAACGCGTAACCGATTGCCTTTGCCGACAATCCCCTTGGTTCGGAAATAACGCCACCCATTCGCGGGATACCTTCGTCCTTTTCTCCTTTGAAAAATGCTTTGTAAAGCGGGAGAAGCTGTTTGTTGGTAAACCCATTTCGTTTGAGCTCCTGTGTTACTGCAAGGAAAATAAGCTCATTGAAAGAAAACTTGCGCCACTTGCCTTCGTGCTCCTGCGCGTCGAGGATGCCGTCCTTGCTCAAAAGGTGGATCTGCCGATAGGTGAGCGATGTATCGGAAACCCGAAAGTTTGGTTTGTTGATGAACTCCAAGATATTCATTTTGGCGTCCATCCGTATCAAGTTGAGTTCTGCCGCGTCGGAAAAGTAGAGCATATTGCTCTGTAGTGTAGCACGATGAATCGAACGGACAAGTTCGCTTTATGCACAACGGCAAAAATAGAAACACACCCGCCGAGCCGCAGGGACACAACGGGTGTGTTCCTTTGGCTCGCACGGGTGCGAGGCGTGGCCTACTCGACGAACGTGAGCGTGCCCTTGCGAGAACGCGTGTCGAAGTATGCCTTGAAGCGGGGGTAGCCGTTGGCCATCGAGAGACGGCCCTCGATGTTCCAGCTCTCGGACGAGCCGTCCTCACGCTCCACGTTGGTGATGTCGGCCTCCACCACGGTGGGGAGCCTGTCCATGGCGGCGATGAGCGCCTTGGCACCCTGCGGAACGACGCTCTGCGTCTTGACCACACTCGCGCCGCCGTCCACCTGCAAGGTGAACTGCACGTAGCGCTTGCGGTCATTGCTGTTGTCGAACAGCGCGAGCATGAGGTCGAACTTGCTGGGGCCAGCGAGGATGTTGCGGTGTGCCATACGGCACCTCCTTTGACTTGCAGACACTCCCATGGATGATGCGGGAGCAGACACCGTTACGCACCGTTTCCGATGCGCCACCTGCTCATACGAACAGGGATTTTCGAGCGTGTGCCCGTCGGCGGCCACGACTTTCGTCATGTTCACCAATGGGCGCAGCTCGACTGTAACGTAATACTATAGCAGAAAATAGCCCTTTTGTCAATGCTGTTATGTCATTTTACTGCTTGTATTAGCCATAAAGATAACTACTCCTCCAATATCACTTTCTCGTGTTCTACCCTCTACTGGTAATCCTATGCGCACGCATATTGGGGTTTTCTCGCCTCCATTCCGATGACATATAGCTGTTTCAGCTCTCCAACGAGCTGGTTCCAAAACTCTACTGGTTGGTTCACCATCCTTCGCTTCACTTCGTGAAGCTTCGGATGGCAGGCCATGCCTGCTTATCTGAAGTGAAGCGAAGGATGCCCTCCGAAGCTTCGGGCTCTGCCCGGAGCGTAGGAGGGCTAATGCTCAAAAGAACTCCTTGATGGGGAGTTCTTTTGTTATGATGAAATATATATGTATTACGTCTATATTCTGCGAAGTGAAACCTCCGGAGAATTGTATCGAGGCTATACGGCGTTAACTCCTGAAGAGAGGCTCGCTTATCACAATAAAGGAACGGTTTCTTCTACGAAAACGATGCGGCCTTGGGCTCTTGTTTGGTATGCAGCTTTTTGCTCGCAGGATAAGGCGCTTCAATTCGAACGCTATTTAAAAAGTGGATCTGGACACGCCTTTTCATCCAAACGATTTTTGTAAATTGAGCACGAACATTTCTCCCATGTTTGACTAAAAACAGAGACACCCGACACGCAGCGCCGGGGCTCCGTGGTCGGGTGTTTGCGTTGTTGCCCGACCGAGTGCTCGCGTTAGGTGTGACTCCAGAAGTGGTCTTTTTATTGCCGTCGAAGTAAGCTGAGGTGAACCTCTGCTATGAAAACCACGTTCTATTTTGTTCGACATGCGCAAGCTCAGGTAAATGTCGATCCACTGACGAGTTCGTCTTCGGACGCGCTTACGGAGAAGGGTCGGAAAGAGGCACAAATGGTTGCTGAACGTTTTCGTTCGACGTCGATTCAGGCTGTTTTCACAAGTAAGATACTTCGCGCGCAATTGACGGCTCGCGAGATAGCGGCGGCGGCCGAAGTGGACCATGTCATCGTTGAATGTCTTAAGGAGCGTAAAGTGGTGTATGCGGACAAGCGAACATATTCGCATGAGGAGGCTTTTGAAGACTTGTCGCTTCGCCTTGTTGAGGCGAAGAACTTTTTAGAAAATGTTGTTGAGGAGAGAATCGTTATTGTAAGTCATGCGCTCTTTCTGCGCGCATTAATGGGACGGATTCTCTTTGGCGAGTTGTTAACCGAGGAATTGCTACAGCGCATGACGGAAGTGTTCATTCTTGATCATGCTGCCGTCTCAAAGTTTGAGTACAACAAAGAAAAGAACAAATGGCATATCCATTATTTGAACGATCGCCGACATCTTGAGGTGTAGAAATGCACTGGGTGGTAGGCGAGTAAATATTTTCATTGTTTATTGATCTGTAAAAACAATAGCGCGACGCAGTCTGCGTCGCGCGAGGTTCCCAGTTGTTATCCTGATCAAAGAAGATATCGCGCGAAGTGGCTGCCGATAGGGTGTTTAGGCGGGAATGAGCATTTTTTTACCCAATCCTTATAGGCGCGCCGGTTCCCTCCGGTGTTGATCCCTGCTGCAACAAAGTAGCTTCCGGTTTGATACTGTTCCATATTGATGGAGCTGAACCGGTATTCGGTATGGTCGCTCTTGTCTGACTGCACTATCAGTGTTCGCGCAAAGAGTTCGGGGAACGGAGTCTGCTCAGGCGTTTCCGAGTGGCACAGAAGCGACGCCGCTCTTGAGAACGAGCGAGATTCCAGCACGTCCCGATTGTCGAGCGCCAACTTCCACTTCTGCACGAATTCTGGCAGCAGGGCGTCAAGCAGTTTCTTCAGCTCGTCGTCCATCAGAAGGTGGAGAAATAGTGCCCTGATCGGCCACTCTATCGACAGCGATCGGTGGTTGATGGCTGTTTCCTTGTCGGCGTCGTCTAGGCCAAGGACTGCCCGTGCAAGGAAAGCTGCTCCCTCCTTTACTCCCATATCACCTTTCAGACCGAGCTGTAGACATGCTTGAATCGCCACTTCATTGCCCACTCCGGCAATTTTGGCATCCTTCCTACCGAGAATCTCATGTGCCAGTTCGGTCGGAGATTGTTCTTGTCCCATCTCTGTTCTCCTTTTGAATTCCGATCAAAAGCACCCTAGTCTTTGGTGGATGCTGTGTCAATGAAATATCTTCTCGGTCAAAACAGAATGTGAATCTTGAAACCAGGTTTCAACAAAGGAACTGAAACAAGGTTTCAATTGACATCGGCTCTTATCAGCTCTACTGTGCTCGGTCACACGGGAGGTGTGCATGGACACGTTCTTGATGCTGATCGTCTGGATCGTGGTGATCTTCGTGGCGGTGCCGGTGCTCATCTGGCTCATTGGTCACTTCCTCGCCTTCGCGAACGGCTTCTTCCGACCCACTATCAGCGGCCAAGGGACGGTGGTGCGCGTCGACCACTACGAGGCACAGGAGATCCCGAGCTACTCGGACAGCCCGCCCTCGCAGGTTCGTGAGCGTTGGGTGGCGATTGTCGAGGTGGACGGTCACCGCGGCTTCATCGAGTTTCTCTGTGACCCGCGGCTGGTGCACGGGCAGACGCTGCCTGTTGAGTACCGCATCGGTTGGAACGGCGAGGCGACCTGGTTCGCGCATCGGTAGGGAAGCGACTCTTCAGCGACATGCGTTTGTAAGCGGAGCCAGTTGGTTCCGCTTTTACTTTTCATTGATGCCGTTGTCTGGTGGGTTCGGTGGCGGTGCGTTACACTTCCTGCGTCTATGAGCTGGATTATTCTCGCCCTTCTTGGGCCGTTATTGTGGGCGATGTCGAGTATTGTTGATAAATACGCCCTAGAGAAAATTTCACGTGGCAATTACGACTTTCTCTTTTTCGGCTCGATTGGTAGTGCCGTGGTCGCTGTCGTCGCTTGGCTCTTGTTCGGCCTTGGACCGCTTGGATGGTTTGCGCTTGTCCCAGTCTTGGGTGGATTCCTCCTGCAATACTCGTACTCGTTTTATTCCCACGCGTTACGTTACGAAGACGCTTCCTACGTAGTGCCGCTTTACATAACGTATTCCGTCGTCGTCCTCGTTCTCGGACCGTTGTTTGGCGAAACGGTAACTGCATCACAGCTTCTCTCGTTTGCCATTGTATTTCTTGGCGGCCTCATTCTTTCGCGCAAGGAGATCTCATTCAAGCTCATTTCATATCGACGCGGCGCGCTTCTCATGCTGCCGGCTATTTTACTCGTCAGTCTCTACGCTTTGGTTATTGATCAATCGCTTGAGGTGCTACCGTTCACCGACACGTTCATTTTAGATCTCATTGGTTTTACGTTAGCCGGATGTTCGTTCATGTTGGTTCCGCTATGGCGACGTGAAATCATGCTCGGCTTGAAAAGCGCAACTCCGCGAAAGTTTTTTCTTTTCTTTTTCAACGACGCGCTCGACATTGGCGCACATCTTATTTACAAGGCGGCATTGGTATTGGCGCCGAGCGTAAGTCTTGTAGCAGTGCTTGGCGGTATTCAGCCGTTTTACGTACTGATACTCGGCGCCAGCTCCACGGTGTTTTTCCCGCACATCGTCAAAGAAAACATTTCGCAAAAAGAGCTCGCGCAAAAGATCGTCGGGACCGTCATTATCGTTATTGGCATTACATTGCTGCAGCTTGTTGGGTAGGGAAGGCTATCTCTTGAAACGTGGTTTCAATGATAGTGATTTTCACAGTATACGCAACGAAGGAGTTGCTGGACGGGTAAGTCGCCGTCCTTTTGTTATTGACGAAACATGATTTTAGTGCTAGGATAAGCGGTTGCGAGGATCATCCTCTCAATATACTTCCGAGGTGCACATGCGCGTTCTGTGGTCCACGATCGTGTCCTTCTTCCATTCGTTGTTTGGTGGTGCCGCCAAGGCGTTGCCGGTTCGCGAGGTTGGGGTCGATGAAGATGCTTCTGCCGAGGTCATCAAGCTCGTCGTCCCGGACGCCCGGGCGGAACAGCCCGAGCGCGAGGCGACCGATCCTGAAGATCTCTTCGTGCTCGACGATTCGCGGACGTTGGGTGACTTCGTGGTCAACGTGCTGGCAGAGATGCACATGCCACGGTCGCTTCCGGCCGATCAGGCGTATGTTTCTGCCGCGGAAGAATTCGCGCGGCGCGGTATGGCCAGCCTCGTCATCCCCATGGCGCAGTTTCTCGAGGAGTGGCACAACGGCGTGCTGCGAACGGTCGAGTACCGTCAGGTCGGCGGCAACGGCGGTATGACCGTCCCCGGTTGTCCGCTCAATGACTTCACGCGGATCGTTGCGGCAATGGTGAAGTCCGCGGCGAACAACCCGCCCGGAGTCTCCGAGATCCTCAAGGGCAGGCAATACTATTACTACGTCGAGATCGGCCACGGCACCATTCGTGGCATCTCGAGAATGCGTGATTAGCCGCGATCCCATCTGACGCGTTCCTCAGGCGAGCCTAGCCGTCCCTCGGCTCTCCGCCGACGGGACGCGCTTTTTGTTAAAGCCGATTCTGTTTGTGAGAATCGTGATAGGCCGCGTTGGGTTGACAAAACGGCTAATCGATGCTACTTTTCTTGGTCGTTTTGGACGACGAAAAGCGGTCTGTCGCCGCAGTAAAGGAGATAAGAATGCTCTATCGCGACTGGCGCGCCATCAGCGCTGTCACGGATCCTCGCCTCAAGATGTGTGTCGCGCTCGCGACGGACGAGAAGGTGCTCGAGGGGCTGCAGCGCGGCTTCCCCGAGCTCTTCACCGCCGAGAAACCCGAGCATGAAGGGCCGTGGCCTCTCTCGGTGTTGCG
>CAYSXU010000054.1:0-5962 GCA_964435095.1 uncultured Gammaproteobacteria bacterium
ACTGTCCGTCATCGTGGCGGTGGAAATCGTCGCCATATTCGTATCATCGATTGGGCACGCGATAAATTCGATATTCCAGCTAAGGTACAGACGATCGAATATGATCCTAATCGCGGCGCTCGCATCGCGCTTGTCGCGTATGCGGACGGAGAAAAGCGCTACATTCTTGCGCCGCAAGGTGTCGCGGTGGGCATGACGCTCATTTCATCGCGTGAACGCGGCGAACCAAGCGTAGGCAACCGTTTTCCGATCGAAAAAATTCCGGTCGGTATGCAGATTCATAGCATCGAACTCCAAGCGGGTCGCGGTGGGCAGATGGTTCATGGCGCCGGCCTCGCGGCTGAGCTCCTTGCCATCGAAGGTGACTATGCCACACTGCGTCTCCCATCAGGTGAGATGCGCATGGTTCCAAAAGTCTGCATGGCCACGATCGGCACTGTTTCAAATCCTGATTGGCACCTAGTTCGTTGGGGCAAGGCTGGCCGTATGCGCCACAAGAGCGTTCGCCCGACTGTGCGTGGTAAAGCCATGAACCCAGTCGATCACCCGCATGGTGGTGGTGAAGCTCGTAACTCAATTGGTCTCAAAGCTCCGAAGACTCCGACGGGTAAGAAGGCACTCGGTGTGAAGACACGCAAGAGCAAGAAGCCGTCGAACTCAATGATTCTGCGCCGCCGTCAGCACGGTAAGCGTAACGCCTAATATGCCACGCAGCCTCAAGAAAGGACCTTACGTCGATGAAAAACTCATGAAGAAGGTTGGAAAGCTTCGTTCGGGCGACAAAACGGTTGTAAAAACCTGGGCCCGTGCTTCCACCATCACACCAGAAATGGTTGGCTTCACCTTTGGTGTCCACAATGGTCGTGAGTTCATTCAGGTGCGTATTGTCGAAAACATGGTTGGTCACAAGCTCGGTGAATTTTCGCCGACACGCAAGTTCGTAAGACACTCAGGCAAAGCGGCGCTCGCCGCAGCCGCTCCGGCTTCAGCACCTGCTGCGCCGAAGAAACTCACTCGCTAGTCTCGTATGGAAGTTAAAGCGCAAGCGAAATACATCCGTATCGCTCCTCGTAAGACCCGCCTTTTGGTTGGGTTGGTTCGAGGCCGCACCGTGGTTGAAGCCCGCAAGCAGTTGCTTGTATCGGCTAAACTCGGTGCGAAGGCCGTCATTAAAGTACTTGATTCGGCCGTTGCCAATGCGGCACATAATTACAAGCTTGATCCGACTTCACTCGTCGTGGCCAAAGCTTGGGTAGACGAGGGACCGAAGATCAAGCGTTTCACGCCCCGTGCGCAGGGTCGAGCAACGCCGATTCGTCATCGCATGTCTCATATCACTATAGTTGTTGGTCCAAATTTACAGGCCGCAACTCCGGTGGAGGCTGGTGTGAAGACAAAGAAACTGGCCGCCAAGAAACCGGCAAAGGCCGCTAAGAAGACTGACGCGTAATCCTATGGGCCACAAAGTACATCCCAAAGTATTCCGCCTCGCGACCATTTACACTTGGGACTCCAAGTGGTTCGCGCGCGGAAAGGGCTACGTCTCCTCGCTCCGTGAGGACGTGGAGCTCCGTGTATTCCTTCGCGTTGCTCTCAAGGACGCTGGTGTTGATTTCATTGGTATCGAGCGAACGCCTAAACACCTGACGTTGACGATCCGTGCTGCTAAGCCGGGTGTGGTCATCGGACGTGCTGGAGCCGGCATCGAGGAACTCAAGAAGAAAATTCTGAAGCGTTTCTACCGCGGCCGTCGCGTTACGCTCAATATCAACGTACAGGAAATCGCACGCCCAGCGCTTTCAGCAGAGGTTGTTGGACAACAGATTGCGCGAGAGATCGAACAGCGCCTACCATTCCGCCGCTCCATGAAGATGGCGGTCGAACGTGTTATGAAAGGCGGTGGTAAGGGTGTGAAATTGACGCTTTCTGGTCGTCTTAACGGTGCGGAAATCGCGCGTACGGAAACTATTGCGAACGGATCAATTCCGCTCCATAACCTACGTGCCGATATCGACTTCGCTCGTGTGCGCGCAAATACGCTCATGGGTGTGATCGGTGTTAAGGTCTGGATTTATCGTGGTGACGTCTTTGAAGGCGAAACCCAAACGAACGTTTCGGCTGAAGCTGAGGCCACACGCCCGGCACGCGGTCCGCGTCGTTCACGCTAGGACTCACGCATAGATTTCTATGTTGCTTCCGAAAAAGATGAAATATCGCAAGTGGCACAAGCGTCGGACCGCCGGCGACCGCTTAGCGACTCAAAAAACGAACGTCGCATTTGGTTCATTTGGACTAAAGGCTACGACTGAGGCCTGGGTGACTGCTCGTCAGATCGAAGCTGCCCGTCGCGCTATGACGCGCGCCATCAAGCGCGGTGGAAAGATCTGGATCCGTATTTTCCCAGATCATCCTGTCACTAACCATGGCGCTGAAGCTCCAATGGGTAAAGGTAAGGGTGGTGTTGATTACTACATGACTCCGGTACGCGCAGGAACTGTGATGTTTGAGATGGACGGTGTGTCGGCTGAAGTCGCTCAAGAGGCCTTCCGTCTAGCTGCCTATAAGCTTCCGGTCAAAACTAAGGTCATTACTCGCGAATAAGCTCTATGCAAAAGAATGAATTTGCCGGCAAAGGCCGCAAAGAGCTTGAGTCGATGGTCGCAGAAGACCGTGCCAAGCTTCATGGGTACCGAATCAAACTTTCCGTCGGTCAGATGCGTGACGTCCGCGAAGTCCGCGAGATCCGTCAGCGTATTGCCCGCATGCTCACCACCATGAGCACTCTCACTGAATAATTATGGCTACCAACGCAACCAAACTAATGCGCCGTCGTCTCACGGGCATCGTCGTCTCAAACAAGATGGATAAGACCATCGTTGTTCGAGTCGATCGCACGGTCGAGCACGCCAAATACGGCAAGCGTTACGTCGTCAGCCGAAAATTTATGGCTCACGACGAACAGAACGCCTCGAAACCAGGCGAACAGGTCACCATTGAGGAGACCCGTCCGCTGTCGTCTCGTAAGCGCTGGCGCGTGGTCAGCAAAGCTTAACCCAAGTATATGCTGCAACATCGATCAATGATGGCCGTGGCGGACAACTCTGGGGCTAAGAAGCTGCAGGTCATCCGTGTCCATGGTGGTTATAAAAAGCGCTACGCGCGCATCGGTGATGTCGTGACGGCGGTTGTCAAAGAAGCCTCCCCACACATGGCCGTGAAAAAGAGTGACGTTGTCCATGCTGTCATCGTCCGAACTCGTAAGGAAGTGCGTCGTAAGGATGGTTCTTACATCCGTTTTGACGAAAATGCTGGTGTCATAATCAATCGTCAAACAAAAGAACCAAAGGGCACGCGTATCTTTGGACCGATCGCTCGCGAATTGCGTAGCCTCGGGTTCTCAAAGATCATTTCACTCGCTCCTGAAGTCCTCTAAATCTCCCAAGTATGAAAATCAAAACCGGAGACATGGTCCGCGTACTGGCGGGCAAGGAAAAGGGGAAAGAGGGTAAGATCATTCAGGCCTTCCCAAAGTTGAACAAGGTGGTGGTCGAAGGCATCGCAAAGACAGTCAAGCATGTTAAGAAGACAGCTAATAAGCCAGGCCAGCGTGTAACTTACTTTGCTCCTATCCCAGCGTCGCGCGTTGCGCTTCTCTCAGATGGCAAAGTCGGTCGCGTGGGCTCAAGCTTTATCACCAAAGACGGCAAACAACAGAAGGTACGCGTTCTCCGCTCAAAGAAGAACGTGACTGAGATCGGCTAAATATGCAGAAACTTCAAGAAAAATTTACGAAGGTTGTTGCTCCGGCGCTCCGTGAGCAATTTGGACGTGTCAACGTTCATGAAACGCCTTCGATCGTCAAGGTGACGATCAACGCCGGTCTTGGTAAAGGCAAGGACGCTAAGTTTGCTGACGTCGTCGTCGATACATTCCGTCGAATTACCGGTCAACAGCCGGTTAAGACGAAGGCTACTAAGTCAATCGCTGGCTTCAAAGTTCGTGAAGGACAAGTGGTCGGCATCATGGCGACTCTGCGTGGAAAACGTATGTGGGATTTCCTTACGAAACTCGCAAACGTGGCTTTTGCACGTATCCGCGATTTTCGCGGTATTCCTGAGAGCGCAGTCGACTCCCAGGGCAATTTCAACTACGGATTCACTGAACACGTGGCCTTTCCGGAAATTCATCCTGACGAGGTCGAATCGATTCATGGTCTGCAGGTGACAATCACCACGACGGCGCAGAACCACGAAGAGGGCTTGGCACTTCTCAAGTCGCTCGGTTTCCCGTTCGTTTCTAAAGAGCAGAAGCACTAAACCGTATGGCAACGACGAATCAAATCGCCAAGTCGCTCAAAAAGCCAAAGTTCATGACGCGTAAGGTACATCGCTGCTGGCGTTGTGGCCGTAAGCGCTTCTTCATGCGTACGTTCGGTTTGTGCCGTATCTGCTTCCGTGAGCTTGCCAATGTTGGTGAGATTCCGGGAGTTCGAAAAGCAAGCTGGTAATATGATGACCGATCCAATTTCAGACATGCTGACCCGTATCCGTAACGCGAGCATTGTGCGCGCTAAGGACACCGTCATGCCAATGTCCAAGATCAAGTTCGCAATCGCAAAGATTCTTGAGTCTGAGGGTTACCTCGGAGGTGTTGAATCGTTTAACGACGGTTCACGTCCGATGCTCAAAGTGCGTCTCGCTTACCGTGAAGACGGCACGAGCGCCATCTCATCGATTCAGCGCGCAAGCAAGCCGAGCCGTCGCGTCTACGTTCGTGCAAACGACGTCGCCCGCGTTCGTTCGGGACACGGTTGTGCTATCATCTCGACCCCAAACGGTCTGATGACGAACAACGAAGCTCGCAAGCGTCGTTTGGGCGGTGAGCTTATCTGCGAAGTTTACTAATATGTCACGCATCGGACTTAAGGCCGTCTTCCTGCCAAAGGACGTTACGGCTACAATCACCAACGAATCGGTGACGCTCAAGGGCCCCAAGGGGGAGCTCTCCTTGAAGTTGCACCCACACGCCCATGTCGCTTCAACGACGGACGATAATGGTATTGTCCGCTTGGACGTTACCGTCGACGATCCGGATCGTCGTGACCGTGCGATTTGGGGAACCATGCGCGCCATCATCGCTAAGCAGGCCATGGGTGTTGCCCAGGGCTTTAGCAAGGCGCTTGAATTAAATGGCGTTGGTTTCAAGATGAGCCTTCAAGGGACAACGCTTAACTTTGCGCTCGGCTTTTCGCATGACGTAAAGTTTCCATTGCCAGAAGGTGTGGCTGCTAAGATTGATAACAATGTCCTGACGCTCACTTCTGCCGATGCCGAACTTCTCGGTAAAGTAACGGCGGAAATCCGTGCACTCAAGAAGCCGGAACCGTATAAGGGCAAGGGCTTCCGCTACACAGACGAAATCATCCGTCGCAAAGCGGGTAAAGCCTCAAAGAGCGATTAAGCCATATGCAGCGTAAAGCTATTCTTGCGAAGCGTTCGCGCCAAGCGCGCCGCGCCATTCGCACTCGATCAAAAATCAGCGGTACGGCAACTTGCCCACGCCTCTCGGTTTTCCGTTCGGATAAGCACATTTCGGCTCAACTCATCAACGATGAACTTGGGCGTACAATTGTTGCTGCTTCGGATTTGAAATCGACTGGCGGCAAGCCGCTCGAACGTGCAGCTGCAGTTGGTTCGATGCTCGCCAAGGCGGCCAAGGATGCGGGCGTTACTAAAGTCGTGTTTGATCGCGGTTCATTCCGTTACCACGGTCGCGTGAAGGCACTTGCCGACGCCGCCCGTGAATCTGGACTTGAGTTCTAACCTATGACCGAAGCTGTACAAAATACCGCTCCAGCACAAGCAGGAGCTAGCCGTGGAGGTGCACGTCCAGGACGTGGTGGCATGCGAGGTGGTGGAGGCGATCGTGGCGGACGTGGTGGTGACCGCGGCAAGGGCCGAGG
>CAYSXU010000055.1:0-5951 GCA_964435095.1 uncultured Gammaproteobacteria bacterium
GGGCTTGCGTATTGATTGGGGTTTGTGCTATATTTTCCTCATAAGGACCCGGCCGGATTGGCTGGGTTCTCGTGTTAAAACCTAAGAACAATCGAATATGGCCAGTGCTATTGAACTTGCTATCCGACAGATTTGCGACGAGAAGGGACTTTCGTATGAGAGTGTAATTGAAACGATAGAGTCAGCAATCGCTGCGGCTTATCGTAAGGATTTTGGTGATAAATATCACAATCTCGAGGCGGAATTTGATACAGAAACTGGGTTGGCTCGCATTTTTGACGTTAAAACCGTGGTTGAAAATATTTCAGCGGAAGAATTGGAGGTTGTGAAAGCTCGCGAGGCTGACGAAGCTGCTAAACGTGAGGCCATGAAGGCTTTCGGTGAATTTTCTCCGGCCGTCGAAGAGCCGACAGAGGCCGTTGGACCGAAATTTAATCCAAAGACCGATATCATGGTTTCAGAAGCAAAAATTTTACGTCAAAATGCGCAAGTTGGCGACGTAATTCGCACTGAACTTCCGCAAGCTGTTGAATTTGGTCGTATGGCTGCCATGACGGCCAAGCAGGTTATCACCCAAAAACTGCGTGAAGCTGAGCGTGAAATCATCTTTAACGAGTTCAAGAATATAGAAGGTGACGTGATCACCGGTACGGTTCAGCGTAAAGAGGGGCGTATCATTTTGGTCGACATTGGACGGACGACCGGTATCATGAAGCCAGAAGATCAAATGTCTACAGAGCGCTATCGTTCAGGCGATCGTCTTAAAATGTTTGTTCGCGAGGTGTCTCTTGGAACGCGCGGGCCGCAGATCCTGCTGTCACGTACGCACGAAGGCCTTGTGCGTAAGTTGTTTACCTTTGAAATTCCTGAGGTGGCCGAAGGCTCGGTTGAAATAAAGGCCATTGCCCGAGAGCCAGGCGCTCGCACCAAGGTGGCCGTGGCTGCCACTGCGGCCGGCGTTGATCCGATCGGTGCATGTATCGGGCAACGTGGCACTCGTATTCAAACCATTACTAGCGAACTTTCCGGAGAAAAGATCGACATCATCGAATGGAACGATGACGTAAAGCAGTTCATCACCCACGCTCTTTCGCCGGCTAAAGTTGTCGATGTTCAATTGAACGATGAAGAGCGCGCGGCTACGGTGCTTGTGCCGTCAGATCAGTTGTCACTCGCTATTGGCCGAGGTGGACAGAATGTTCGCTTGGCAGCGCGTTTGACTGGCTGGAAAGTAAATATTCAGGAGGTTAAGCCGGAAGGCGTCGAAACCCCGGTTGTGGATGAGGCTGAAAAGTCGTCAGACGAAGCGGCTGTTGATGTGGACGAAGCTGAGCAGACGGCGCCTCAAGAGTCAGTTGAATAAAATATGGGAGAACTCTTCTTCACCTTGCTGTACCAGCCGCTCTATAACTTGCTCGTTGTTTTGTATAACTTAATGCCCTGGGGTGGCGCCGGGCTGGCAATCATCGCGCTCACGATTCTTGTTAAAGCTCTGCTTCTTCCTATCACGTTCCGATCACTCAAGGCTCAAAAAGAACTTCAGGAAATCCAGCCAAAGATTGCCGAGCTCAAGGAGACGTACAAGGACGATAAAGAAACCATGGCTAAGGAGTTGATGGCGGTATACAAAAACCACAACGTCAATCCATTTGCTTCGTGTTTGCCAACGATTGTGCAGCTATTCGTCTTCCTAGCACTCTATCGTGCACTAGCTACGGGCATTGGAACAATTAACGCGGATTTTCTTTACGATGTGGTTAGCAATCCCGGTACGATGGGACATATATTCCTAGGTATCGATCTGGGTCAGGTGTCTATTCCGTTGGCTATCTTGGCAGCTCTCATGCAATATCTGCAGGCCAAACAGATGATCACCAAACGGCCGCCAAAAGCCGTTCGAGAAAGTTCTGTCGCGCTTGATGAAGATATGACGGCTACTATGAATAAGATGATGATCATCTTTCTGCCGCTAATGATGCTAGTCATTGGTTCTACTACACTCACGGGCGGCCTTACGCTTTATATCTTTGTTAGCACGTTATTCACTTACGTCCTCTACAGCGTGTTTCTCCGTCCAAAATCTAGCGTATAAATACACAAAAGCCGAGCTCAGCTCGGCTTTTGGTGTAAGATACGGGAGGTATGAAGCGCGAGCTGTGGATTAAAACCATTCTTTCCGTTACAAGCCTTGTTTGTGGTATCGGTATTTTGGTTCTCGTAATCGGTCGCGATGGCGGTAGAGTCATGAATGAGGTCGTTCAATTTGGCGTCTGGCCATTACTTGGTTTTATTGGTCTGTCGTTAATTAATTTTGCGCTTTACAGTTGGCGTTGGCAGCTCATAACCAATAGCCACCTTCCACCTGAAAGGCGTCTCAGTCTTGGTTCAATGTATCTCCACCGTATGAGTGGATACGCTGTTGGATATTTGACGCCGGCAGCTCAGATTGCCGGCGAGCCTGCTCGTATTGGGTTGCTTATGTCGGACGGGGTCCCAGCTAAAGCGGCAACTAGTTCGGTAACGCTTGATATAGGCTTTGAATTGTGCGTCTACGTCGTCTTTATAACGGCCGGTGTTGCTTTCGCTTTGGCGCAGGGCACGGGTAGTTCTTTGGCGCTTATCCTTACGATTATCGGTCTCTTGTTGCTTCTGGCTGTGCTACTTGGATTTCTTGTCTCAGCTGCTTCTGGAAGACGGGTTCTGTCCGCAAGCCTTCGTTTTATTGGTTTGGGAGGCAAGCGGACAAGACATGTGGTGGAATGGGTGAGTGAGATGGAAGCTTTAATGACGGATTTTTTTAGCGGTCGAAGCGCATTAGTGGTTGGTATCACTCTACTTTCCATAGTCATGGTCGCATTCAAGGTAGTGGAGGTTGTTTATCTGGCATATTTTTTCGGTACGTCACTCAATTTTGCCCAAGCCTTTCTTATCAGTACTTTGCCTGGCATAACTTTACTTCTTCCAATACCGGGCGGTTTAGGCGTATTTGAAGGGGGATTTGCCGCGGTTTTCTCAGCGCTCGCTGTTGGGTTAAACCCGGTAGCGTTTGCTCTTATTATTCGAATAAGAGATGCGTTGTTCATAGGTTTTGGCGTGGCTCATTTGGTCCGTCGCACCGGTCGTTATGTCGTCGATCGCTCCAAGCGCGCTTGAGCGTGCGATTTTTGCCACCGTCGCATACCATGCATGTTTTGGATATGTACTAACAAGTCATGAGATTTGGAAGTGGTTGATGACGGAAGATGGGTGCAGTTTTGTAGAGGTGCGTAGTTGTCTCAAGACATCGGACTGGTTGCGTGAAAAATTGAGTTCAAGCGGTCCTTTTTTCGGGCTCGGAGAGGTTGAACTTGAGGTAAAAGAGCGCAGCCGACGCTATGTCGATGCGGTACGCAAATATCGTAAAGCACAAATATTTGCACGCCTCTTGCGTTTCCTTCCAGGAGTTGAAACAGTTGCAATCTGTAACTCTTTAGCTTTTCATTTCACGACCACGCACAGCGACATAGATCTTTTTGTAATCACTTCGCCGCGTCAAACTTGGACGGCTAGATTTTTTTCGACGCTTCCAGCGATTGTGTTCCGTCAGCGACCCGGTGAGTGTAAAATAAATCCACTGTGTTTAAGTTTTTTTATTTCGACTGAGGCGCTTGATCTGTCTAACTTAAAACTTGATGCTGATGATCCATATTTCTCAGTTTGGTTTGCAACTCTAGCGCCTTTAGTTGTACGTGATGAAGTACTGGCAAATTTATGGGGTGCGAATGGTTGGCTACGACAACGTTTACCAAATGCTGAGCCCGTTTATCGCGCTTCGGCTTTTCGTCTAAGGGCTAGGAGAAAGGCCTGGCGCTTGCCTTGGCTTGAGGCATGGACAGAAAGAATGCAGCGTGAACGCTTTCCGAGACATATTCGCGAGCTCATGAATGTCGATACACGTGTCGTAGTTACGAACTCGGTTTTGAAATTTCATGATAACGATCGACGAGCCGTTATTAGAAACGCATGGCAAGACAGGATGAAGGACATTGAGGTATGACCAGGCTATTCACTTATTTTGGCAACAGTAAAACCTTAGCCTTAGCATGCGTAGCGTTACTTTTGCCATGGCAAACGCGCTATATATTTGGTGGAGTTGATGTTGCGGGCACTGCTTCTGAATTTAGCACGATGAGCATATACATTATTGAGCTGGTTATTTTGGCTCTGCTTGTGTTTGCTCCTGTTGTTGATCGCCGCGCCTGGTCATGGCAAAAACATCGTAAATTAGTTTTATCGATAGTTCTTGGGTGTCTCGTGGTAGCGCTCTCGGCACTATTTTCTGCATGGCGCCTACTGGCCTTTTCAAGCTTATTCCACGTTGTAAGTGCGGGGTTGATACTTATTGCCTTGTTCGACGACGACGTGCGAGTGCGGCCGATTGTTTGGGCATTCGTCGTCGGGTTGCTGCCGTCATTCATGCTAGGTGTTTTTCAGGTGGTCTTTGGAGGCTCGCCGAGCGCTTCGTGGCTTGGTTTAGCGAGTCGAGATGCACAGCGGCTTGGAGACGCAGTTATTATGTTTGGCGGAGAGCGGGTATTGCGCGCCTATGGAACTTTTCCGCACCCGAACATTTTTGCCGGGTATGTTGCCGTTGGTTTAGTGGCCTGGATTGTTATTTCACGCGCATACTCTATTTGGTTACGTCTATCGATAGCCGCAGCTTTCATTTTCGCCTTATTGCTCACCGCCTCACGTAGCGCAGCACTCGGCCTACTCATAGCCGCAATTGTCAGCTTGGTTGATCGAATGACCAACAGGCGGTGGGTTGCGCCGAGCGTTGGCGGTGTTCTGCTCATGCTGTCGCTTACCTTAACATTTTTGTTCCCGAGTCTTGCAGCCTCTTTGAGGGGCGGGGGAGCCACGGAAGATCGTGCGATTACCGAACGCGTAGCTCAATATCAAGATTATCCCGAGCTAGTTGCTCAAATGAATTTTGTAGTTGGTAGTGGAGTCAGTTCTTATGTCTTGGCTTTATCCTCAGCTAAACCAGGACGTAGTTGGTGGGAATATCAGCCAATCCATAATGTCGCTGGCCTGATGTTTATTGAGACGGGCGTGTTAGGCGTTTTATTCGCCCTGATGTTTGCGCGACAGTTTGTGGCTCATTGTTTTATAGCCAGTTTGGTGATTGTGTTGTGTGTTATAGCTGTCTTTGATCATTATCTTTGGTCATTATGGCCGGGCTTAGTGCTTTCTGCATTTGTTTTGGGAATGAGTATTAAGTTGGGGGAGGAGACGCGCTAGGCGATCGGTTTTTATTTATTGGCAGTCTTGACGTGAGACTGCTAGAATGGCAATCTTGGAGCCGTAATATATTTCAACTTATGATACTCAAACCGCTTGGTAATCACATTGTGGTTCAGTCCATAAAAAAGGAGGCTATCACAGCTTCCGGCATTATCATCCCTGATACGGCGGAGAAGGAGCGTCCCGAACAGGGAACTGTTGTGGCGATTGGTCCTGGCAAGCTGCTCGAGTCAGGCACTCGGCAGGCCATTGATCTCAAAGTTGGCGACAGTATAGTGTTCAAAAAATATAGTCCGGACGAGGTAAAGTTAGGAGATCAGACGTATCTTATTTTGTCGGCTGACGACGTGATGGCAATAGTTGAATAAATGTATGGCAAAAGTTATTACCTTTAGCGAGGACGCTCGAAAGAAAATTAAAGACGGCGTTGATAAACTCGCCAATGCAGTTAAGGTGACGCTTGGTCCTAAGGGTCGAAATGTTATTATCGATCGTGGTTTTGGCTCGCCAACGGTTACCAAAGACGGCGTTACCGTGGCTAAGGAAATTGAGCTAGCCGATAAACTTGAGAACCTTGGAGCTACTCTTGTCAAAGAGGTTGCAAGTAAGACGAACGACGTAGCCGGTGACGGTACGACTACGGCTACGGTGCTTGCTCAAGCCAT
>CAYSXU010000056.1:0-5803 GCA_964435095.1 uncultured Gammaproteobacteria bacterium
ATAGCGGTTCGGCTCTTAATTCTAGCTGCAGTATTGAGCTTAACGACATTCTTCGTAACAGCCTTATCAAGCGCCTTCCCCAAATCATGAACGAGTTTTTTGGCGTCGTCATGTTTACCGGCTTCTAGCATTTTACGGAACTGTCGGCGCATCGAGTCAATGTTTGCTTCGACGACCCTATTTCGGTCGGCTCGCACGAGGCTTTGCTTGAGCGCTTTCTTGGCGTTCTTAAGGTTAGGCATAGAGAATAGACGAATATTAGCCAAATGACAGCAAACCGTCAAGCTTCAGACATAACAGCATCTATAACCAGTCGATCGACAGCCAGGGAAGGCGAGAGACCTCGTTTCATAGCCCGATCAAGTTCGACTGCATGACGATGCCAAACGCGTAGATGATCCAGAGAGTATTGACTCGATTGTTTACTGAGCTTTTGCACAACATAAGGATGTAAACCAAGAGCCGAAGCAACACCATTCGGAGACCCTGTCCGTTCGATAAACAGCTTATACGCCAATAGAAGACGAATTTGACGAATGATCATCCCAAAAAGAGGGAAGTCCTCAGCTCCGGCGCTGCGCTCCTTAGCCAGTCGCTCGAGCGCCTTATTAGGATCACCAGAAAGCGCATCAAGTAAGCCAAACACGTCTTCCTGAAAATTAGATCCGCACAGCAACTCCACCATCTCGAGCGAAATAACTTCTCCGCGTGCGTAGGCCGCTAGCTTATTTAATTCATTATTAAGCAAGCGAGTATCTGATCCGACGCGAGCGATTATCGCTTCGGCGACATTCAAAGAAAATGAGGCATTAAATAATTTGGCGCGTTCCAAAACCCAGGAGCGCAGGTTACTGCCTGTCAGCAAATCAATAGAGTACACGTGGGCGCCACATTCATTAAAAGCTGCAAACGCGAGAAGTTTATGAACCTTCTCGCTCGCCAATGTCTCAGACAGGATAACAATTGTTGACTCGGGCGTACGCATGAACAAATCCCGCCAAGAGCTCACTTCGGATTTCTTAAGCTGAGACAGAAGGCCGTCAATAATTACCATGCGTTTAGGAGACAAAAAAGGCGACGAGGCGATCTGCTGAGCGATCTCGCCAAACGCCACATCACATGCCGCACGAATCGCAATCTCAGCCAGGTTAATGCCTGACGGATCAAATTTATCAACAAATTTTTGACGCATTTCGACTACGCGCTCCCTTACTCTAAGTCCATCTGCGCCGTAAATCATGATTAGCATGCATCGATGGTAGCAGACGCCGAGTTACTATTCCATGTCACCCCAAGTTTTAGCCGCATCGACATCCACAAGCAGAGGAACATCGAAAACGGCAACCGATTCCATAATTTTTGAAATCTCACGAGCCGCGATCGTTTTATCATCCGCATGCACCTCAAATACCAACTCGTCGTGTACCTGAAGCAGCATACGAATGCGCAATCCACTTTTACGAATCCACGTATCAACTCGAGTCATGGCGAGCTTAATAATATCCGCCTGGGTTCCTTGAGCAGGCATATTAATCGCCATGCGCTCAGCAGCAGCGACAAGTTGGGGGACGCCGCTCTGAATATCAGGAAGATATCGTCGACGACCAAACAACGTCTCAACAAAGCCATCGGCGTGCGCCCGAATCTTCATTTCATCGATAAATGATCGGATACCTGGATGTGCCTGAAAATATCGATCAACGAATTCACGCGCTTCTTCAAAAGAAACATTTGCGCTGCGTGAAAGCGAGCGCGGGCCTATGCCGTACAAAATTCCGAAGTTAATTGCCTTTGCCGCGAAACGCTGATCTTTTGTGACTTCATCCTCAGAAATATCCCACATCTGCGCTGCAGTACGCCGATGAATATCTGCCCCATCGCGGAACGCGTCAACAAGCGCCTTATCTTTTGCTATGTGGGCAGCAAGACGAAGTTCGATCTGCGAATAGTCAGCCGAGAGCAAAACATGGTCTTTCGCAGCAACAAACGCCTTACGGATTTCACGTCCAAGTTCTGATCGAATTGGAATATTCTGTAAGTTTGGATCTGACGATGACAATCGACCTGTCGCAGCAACACACTGATTGAACTTCGCATGAATGCGTCCGTCTACACCAACAAGCATCGGCAACGAATCCGCATACGTGCTTTTCAACTTCGCAAGCTCGCGATATTCGGAAATAAGACGAACGATAGGATGAAGTTCCGTGATCTTATCAAGCTCTGGGGCCGCAGTCGAAAAACCGCTTTTCGTTTTTTTAATACCTTTGGTTGGGATGCCAAGCGACACAAATAACACATCAGCAAGTTGCGCAGGCGCATTGATATTAAATTCTCGACCCGATACCTGATAAATCTCTTTCGTGAGCGCCTGAAGTCGCTCGTCAAACGCCACAGACAGCGTCTTTAACTTTGCGACGTCGACAGCGATACCGTCTCGCTCCATCGCGAAAAGCACAGGAATGAGAGGCATTTCAATTTCTTGCGACAACTTCGTCATGTTCTCAGTGGCAAGCCGCGCCTTCAAGCGCATCATGAGCGGCAAGACGGCGCCAAGTCGCTCAAGCGGTGATGCATCCGGCGAAATTGTTGCTCCAAGTTCCTCCCGTACGATGTCAGAAAAATCAAATTCACGTCCCCCTGGCGCCAACAAATACGCCGCGACCATAGTGTCGAACATTGGGCGATCATTGAGCGCGCCGACATCGACACCAGATCGATGCAATGCATGAAGCATCGCCTTGAGATCGTGACCAACAATTTCATTTGCACCGGCCAACACATTAACAATACGACGAACTGCGGCAACGTCAGGCCGATCATAAACAACCGTTTTGTGTCCATCGGTAAGCAATAAAGCCTCAAGACTTCCACCAAACAAATCCGTCGCCTTCGCATCAAGCACAACGCCAATGACATTACGATCAAGATCGTCGAGCGACGCAGCAGGCAACGCGATCACCTTAGCTGTTTTACGCGGAGTTGAAACCGATGCACTCGTCGAAGTCGCCTTGTCGTACTTCTTCAGTAACGTCTTAAACTCAAGAGTCTGAAGTATGGGAATAAGACGCGTGAGATCAGGCGATAACACCTTTGCGGAGGACACATCAAATCTATCAAGATCGACGTCGCACACAATGGTAACCAGGCGGCGCATTTGTGCAGCAACTTCTTCCTGGCCGTCGAGTTTCTTAGCATATTTCGGCAACACCTTGCCCGCCTTCAAATCGCGGAAGATGCCGTCAACCGATCCATGCTCGCGAAGCAATTCAAGCGCTGTCTTCTCTCCAATGCCCGGAATACCCGGCAGATTGTCTGATGTATCACCAAGCAATGTCTTGAGATCAATCAGCTGATCGGGACGCAGTCCGTAACGCTCGTAAACCGCGGCCGCGTCGTACCGTTTTGTTTGCGACAAACCCTTCACGAAAAAGATGACGTTCGTCGTTTCGTCGACCAATTGGAGCGAATCAAGGTCTCCGGTAACTATGAGTGTTTGATATCCGAAATTTTTATTTAGCTTGGCGATCGTGCCAAGAATGTCATCGCCTTCGAAACCTGGAACCGAAAGGGAAGGGATGCCGTAGACACTCAGGAGCTCTTGGATAACCGGAATCTGATCATAAAGTTCTTGCGCCTTTTTTTCTCGCGTCGCCTTATACTGCGCATATTCCTCATGACGAAACGTGCCGACTGGCAAATCCCAAGCAACCGCCATGAAATCAGGTTTGAACTCGGCAAGCATCTTCTCAACAACCATCGCAAACCCATAGACCGCGTTCACGACACGGCCGTCTTTAGTGGTAAGTGGCGGAATGGCGTGCCAAGCACGATGAAGAAGCGCGTTACCATCAAGCACGAGGAAGGTAGGAATATGAGCGGTCATAGTTGGTCGCATAATAACAATCAACGCCTAAATTGCGAAGCGCGGCAATGAGTTGAAATCTTCGGGAAAATGCGCTAGAGTATTGCGACAACCACGTTATACTCGTGCCCCGATAGCTCAGTTGGATAGAGCAGGGGACTTCTAAGCCCAAGGTCGAAGGTTCGATTCCTTCTCGGGGCACCAGCGCAACGTGGTTACCCTTGATATTTCAAGGAAGCAATGCTATCATAGTGCGGCAAATATGGCGGCTATAGCTCAATGGTAGAGCACCGGGTTGTGGTCCCGGCTACACGAGTTCGATCCTCGTTAGTCGCCCCATGAAAAAACCTCCCTTCGCGGGAGGCTTTTTCTTTATTACGACTCTTTCTCAGGCTTGCCGTGAAATTTTTTGTAAACACGACTGAGTTCTTTATCGGTAACGTGCGTATAGACCTGCGTTGTTGTTATAGATTCATGACCAAGTAAAGATTGTACTGATCGAATATCCGCCCCGTTTCTTAAGAGATCTGTCGCAAAGGTGTGACGAAGCGTGTGGGGCGTAACTTCTTTCGTTACTCCAGCCTCACGGGCATAACGGTCCACGATGCGTTGAACCGAGCGGGGAGTAAGCGCGCCCGTTGAAGCCTGATTCTTTTTTGCGCGATCATGACGAACGAATACGTGCTCCGACACATCCTTGCGGCGTTCAAGATATGTCTTTACAGCGCGTTTCGCGGCTTCCGACAAAAATACAACGCGATGCTTGCTACCCTTCCCCTTTACCGTAAACTCGTCACGTTTTAAATTCACCTGATCGATTCGCAAACTCGCAAGCTCAGAAACGCGTAACCCGGTTGAAAACAATAGTTCAAGGATCGCCTTATCACGCGTTCCAACAATAGTCGGATCGTTTTCAGGTGCCTCGAGCATGCGCTGCAGCTCGTCGGGCTCAAGAAAGCTCACTTGGCGCGACCCCTGCTTTGCAAGCTCAATCTTTTCAGGCGCCAACGTCTCAATGTCTCGCTTGGCGAGATATTTCAGGAATGAGCGAAGCGCGATCAAATGATAGTTCTGCGTCGTCTTTTTCAGCGAAAGCTCGTCACGGCCGGCGATATCCCGATTTAAATGGAGGCGGTACCGGCGGATAAGATCGAGCGAAATATCCTGAGGCGAGGGCGATTTCGCCCAATCAGCAAAGCGCGAAAGGTAAAAATGATAGTTTCGGACCGTTTTGTCCGACCTGCCTCGCTCAATTTCGAGGTATTCCAAAAACTCCTTGATGTACTTTTCAAGCACTTTCGCCATACGGCCATATTGTACGACAGAAGAGGTGATAGCGCCTAAAGTCCAAAAATCGGCAAGTGACAAATTACTTTTATATTAGCCAAATATTACGGCCTTGTCCTTGACGAAACGTCAATTTTATGGTATGTTATTCCGTTACGATCGAGAGCTTACGAACTACCGACTTGCCCCGATCGCCACAATGTTCCTCACCTTGTCCTTGGCTGGGCATTGGAAACTACGACCCTATTGCAGCAGAACGGCACGCATTTGAAGTGCCACTTGACCCTAGGGACAGTTTTCCAAAGACAGCGGCTGGAGCCAGATCCGATGGGATCGAGTTCGCCGCGCTGAACCTGTGCCTCAACTCCAGCACAGGAGACAGCAGCCAAACGTTCGTGGAGCTCGCGCGCCAAATTTTGACAGCGCCGAGCTCCACGAGCCTCCAGAGTTCGCAACCCCAAACGAAGCTCGTTTACGAGCGAAGTGGGGTCGCGGATTGCGGAGGCTGAAGAGGAGAGAGAAACCACTTCAGACCTTTTCCCAACCCCAACAAGGAAACAAGGAGGTCCCCGTGACCGCCCAGCACCCCGCCGCCGGCATCCTGTCCGCCCTCGCACCCGTCTCCCAGGCCCCGGCCGCGTCCGAGCCCGT
>CAYSXU010000057.1:0-5759 GCA_964435095.1 uncultured Gammaproteobacteria bacterium
AACAATCGCTTACGCCGTCTCTACGCGTTGAATGCTCCTGAAGTCATTACGCGTAATGAAAAGCGCATGCTTCAGGAAGCGGTCGACGCTTTGATCGACAACAGCGCCCGCCAGAGCAAGACGGTCATTGCCGCAACCGGCAAGAAGCGTCAGCTCAAGTCGCTCGCCGACATCTTGAAGGGCAAGCAAGGTCGTTTCCGTCAGAACTTACTTGGTAAGCGTATCGACTACTCTGGCCGTTCAGTCATCGTTGTCGGTCCTCACCTTAAACTTCACCAGTGTGGCATTCCGAAGAAAATGGCGCTCGAACTGTTCCGTCCGTTCGTCATTAGCAAATTGATTGGACGCGAATACGTTCACAACATCCGTAGCGCTAACCGCTTTATTGAAAGCGAGCGTCCGGAAGTGTGGGATATTTTGGAAGAAGTCGTGGGCGACAGTTACGTGCTCTTGAACCGTGCCCCGACCCTTCACCGTTTGGGTATTCAGGCCTTCCGTCCGACGCTTATTGAAGGCAAGGCTATCCAAATCCATCCGCTCGTGTGTGACGCGTATAACGCTGACTTCGACGGTGACCAGATGGCTGTACACGTTCCGCTTACGGCCGAGGCGCGTAAGGAAGCTGAAGAGCTCATGCTCTCGATTCGTAACCTTCTGAAACCGTCATTCGGTGGACCGGTGGCGACGCCAGGTAAGGACATTGCTTGGGCCTGCTTCTACTTGACGTCAGTTGAGGGAAAACCGGACGAGAAAGCGCTCAGGTCATTCGCTGACGAGAACGAGGCGCTCTACGCTCTACACATGAAGAAGATCACGTTCCACGATTGGATTCGTGTTCGCGTGAAGGGGGAGCGATTGATCACAACGGCTGGCCGTCTGATCGTTAACCAGCAATTCCCGGAAGGCATCGCATTCCAAAATGAAATTCTTGGCAAGAAACAACTAGCCAACATCATTCGTGACACACTCGAGTTCCACGGTCAGGAGTTCACAGCTCAAATTCTCGACAATTTGAAGGACCTCGGTTTTAAGTACGCTACATTGGCTGGTTACTCATGGGCCATGGCTGGACTGCCGACCCTTAAGGAAAAGAAAGAGTTGATCGCCGAAGGTGATCGTCGTGTGCGCGAAGTAGACGATTATTTCACTCAAGGTCTTCTGACGCAGAGTGAGCGCCATACTCAGATCGTTAAAGTTTGGACGGAAATTAAGGATCGTATCGCCGACATTAGTAAGGACGCATTGCCGCATGATAGTTCGGCTTACACCATGATCGAATCTGGTGCTCGTGGTGCCTGGGGTCAGCTCACGCAGATGATCGGTATGATCGGTCTCAAGAGCTCGCCGTCGGGTGACATTATCGAGCTTCCGGTGAAGTCCTCGTTTAAGGAAGGCGTGTCCGTGCTTGAGTTCTTCATTTCAAGCCACGGTACACGTAAAGGTCTTACCGACACCGCCCTGCGTACCGCCAACGCCGGTTATCTTACGCGTCGTCTTGTTGACGTCGCTCAAGATGTCGTAGTTCGCGAAGAAGATTGTGGTGACGATAAGGGCGTACTGCTTACGAAAGAAGAATCGGATGAAATCGGTGAGCCGCTCCTCATTCGTATTCTTGGTCGCGTAGCCATGTCAGACATCAAGGTCGACGGCGAGCGCAAGCCAATGGTTAAGGCGGACGAGTTAATCACCGAAGATCACATTCGTGCCATTAAGGCGACGGGCAAGGAGCTTATGGAAGCGCACGTCCGTTCGGTTATGACCTGTAGGGTACGTCGCGGTGTTTGTCGGAAGTGTTATGGCTACGACCTCGCTCATAACAAGCAGGTCAAGATGGGCGTAGCGGTCGGTATTATGGCTGCACAGTCGATCGGTGAACCGGGCACCCAGCTTACGATGCGTACCTTCCACACGGGTGGTGTCGCAGGTAAGGACATCACGCAAGGTCTCCCACGTGTCGAAGAACTTTTCGAAGCACGCTTGCCAAAGCGCAAGGCCATCATGACGGAAGTCGGTGGTGCCGTGGAGATCGAAAAGGCGCAGCGTACGGTGGTGCAGGCAGGTACAGGCAAACAGATTGTCGACACCTCGCCAGGCCAGAAGATCGTCAAAGTCAGCTTCCGTGCCATTGATGAAAAGACCTTCGCGGTCGGTCGTGGCGGCAAGATCAGCGTTGCCGAAGGCGACAAGATCCGCCAAGGCGACATCATCGCCAAGAAGGTTGACGGAACACCGATCGAATCAGATGTTGACGGTACCGTCTCCAAAGTCTTGAAACTTTCGATCACCGTCGTCCACGAGGGCGATAAGGTTCGCGAGTACATTATTCCGCAGGGCTACACGCTCTACGTGAAGGACGGTGACCAAGTTGAACCGGGCGATGCACTGACCGACGGCCACCTCGACCTCCAGGCGCTCTTCAAGGCCAAGGGTCGCGACGCCGTTCAGCGCTACCTCTCAAAGGAAATCCAGTTCATCTATTCATCACAGGGTCAGAAACTTAACAACAAGCACATTGAGGTCATGGTTCGTCAGATGTTCAGCCGTGTCCGCGTAATGGATCCGGGTGACACTGATCTCCTTCCAGGCGAAGTTATCGAGCGCGCAACGCTGCTTGACGAGCAAGACGGTGCGATTGCCAAGGGTGGAAAGCTGGCTGAATACGAGGACTTGCTCCTTGGTGTTACCAAGGTTTCGCTCTCGACTGAAAGCTGGTTGTCGAGTGCTTCCTTCCAGGAAACGGCTCGTGTACTTATCAACGCAGCCTGTACTGGAAAGATCGACGAACTTGCGGGTCTTAAGGAAAACGTCATTATCGGTCGTCTTATTCCGGCAGGTACCGGTTTCGGTGTCGTGACGGAAGGAACAGCAGAAGCGACGTCGTTCGAGGCTGAAGCTATGGCTACGCCCGAGCAGCCGATGACGGCGCTCGATGCGGAAATAAAGGCCACGGCTCCTTCGATCGGCACAGAAGTTGTCGAAGAAGGGAAGTCGGAAGAGTAGCGCGGGTCCTATCACCGAATCCACCCCGATTCGATGCTACCCGTTCACATTCTGCACAAAAAACGAGCCCCCGGGCTCGTTTTTTGTGATTATGACAATCTCATGTAATGTACCTATGGGAGGCTTGATGGATAAAGCGCAGTTGGACATGGCGAAGTTGTTCTCTGATGAGACCGGTATTGGTCCCAGGGTGAATATTCGCCACGCACGTCAGGGCACGTTTCAAGCGTATTCCACGTTCGGCCTGGTCTACGGCCGTTTGCTAGGAGAAGATAGGCTCGGGATCATCGTCTTCGCCAAGCTTCTCAAGACCGAACCAGCAGGTAGTTCTTTAATCGAGCTTCCGGATACCTGGCGGGGTCTCCCTGTCATGCTCGTCAAAAGGCGCGGCTTCGTCTCCGGCAAGAGGTACATGTCTCGTTCGAGTTAATTTCAGGCCCAATTGGGCATCCGTGTTTTCTGGAGGCTTGATGGCCCGCTATCTCGTTACCGTGTACGAAAGCCTTGTGATCCGTGATGCTGACAGAAACTATGTCGGCGTTCGTCTGGCCGATGGCGAGTGTATGGTCGAAGAGATGACGAATCCCACCGGAGGAGACGTGCCTTGGCTCGTGCTCGTGGGAACGCGCCGTGGTGCAGCTAGATCGTGGTGGCTCGACATGGAGCGCCAACAACTCGTGGAGTTGATCAATGTTCCATAAAGTCGTCCGTCCTGACCATGAGTTGGGGCGGTCTTTCGTTATTTGCTACCATACGAGCATGAAACGTCCAGCGCGCGTAGTTATCGGCATTGACCCGGGTTACGGGAGGCTTGGATTTGCGGTGATTGAGTTGATAGGTGGAAAGCCGACGTCACTCACACATGGCGTTATTACGACCGAGGCAAATGGTGAAACGGGCAAGCGGCTTGCAGAGATTGCAGTCGATATTCGCGGGCTCCTCAAGCGATTCACACCCGATATTTTGGTGATCGAAGAACTTTTTTTCGCCAAAAGCACAACGACGGCGCTCAAGGTCGCTGAAGTTCGCGGGGTCGTCATCCTGCTTGCTGCCGAAGCGAATATTCCTGTCGTCCAAGTAAAGCCAAATGAGGTGAAGATGGCGACCACGGGATACGGACGGGCTGACAAGAAACAGATGCAGGAGATGGTCAAGATACTGTTTGGCCTTAAAGCAGTTCCAAAACCGGATGACGCGGCCGATGCGCTCGCTATCGCTTTTACCGGCGCCACGCGCATGATTGTTTAACTTGACCTTAGATTATCGTCATGGTGATCTGAGTTCCTATGGCAGCTCTGACTTTTTCTATGGCTCTCGCTCCACTTCAACCAACGGATTCAGCGCGTCGCGCCGTGCTTGTGCTTGCTGACCGTGTAAAAGACAAGGGTGGGCGGGCATTGTTAGTTGGCGGTTGCGTACGCGACATGCTTCTCATGGTCGAACCGAAGGATTTTGATATTGAGGTATATGGAATTGCGCCGCAGCATCTTGAAGAAATAGTTAAATCCCTGGGTGCTGCCTCGGAGATTGGTAAGGCGTTTGCAGTCCTGAAATTACATATTGATGGGACAGATATTGACGTTGCTTTGCCGCGAACGGATTCAAAGACTGCGCCCGGCCATACGGGCTTTGCGGTGCACGCCGATCCGTCGATGACATATGTGGAGGCTGCTCGTCGGCGTGATTTTACGATAAATGCCATTTTGCTTGATCCACTGACGGGCGAGATTGTTGATCCGCATCACGGTGCAGAAGATTTGCAGACGAAAACGTTGCGCGTGGTTGACCCTGTTTCGTTCGGCCATGATCCGTTACGTGTTTTACGAGGCCTTCAGTTTGTCGCGCGTTTTAACTTGCAAGTGAACGATGAGAGCAGAGAGGTGATGCGTAAAGCAGTTCCATCGCTGGTAGAGCTCCCTAAGGAACGTATTGACGCCGAATGGCGCAAACTTTTATTACTCGCAGAGCGTCCATCGATCGGGCTTGAACTTGGTCTTGAACTAGGCGTTTACGAACAACTTCACCCTGAACTGCCACCGCTCGCGGCCACAGAACAAGAGCCTGAATGGCACCCTGAAGGAAACGTTTGGATTCATACGCTCATGTGCGTCGACGTGGGCGCTCGTCTTATTCGTCGGGAAAGACTTGAAGAAGACGAGGCTTACGTTGTGATGCTTAGTGCATTGTGTCACGACCTTGGTAAGCCGCTTACTACTGAAATGGTTGATGGGCGAATTCGTTCTCGCGGTCACGAAGAGGCTGGCCGGACGCTTACCGAGCATTTTTTGGATAAACTCGCCGTTGACCGAAAGACCCGTCAACAAGTAGTAAATCTTGTGGTTCATCATCTGACGCCGTCGATGTTTTATAACCTTGAAACTAAGGTCGGGCAGCATGTGAGCGACGGTGCGATTCGAGCTTTAGCGCGTCGTTTATATCCGGCAACTATTCAGCAATTGTGCTACGTCAGTGAGTGTGATTATTGCGGCATGGGACCATTTACTGATTCGAATGATCCCACCAAGAAAGCCTTTCGCACTTTTGATCCATATGCGACTTGGTTGCTTGGGCGAGCGTTAGCGGTTGATGCAGCCAATCAGCGTCCGCATGATTTATTGCGTGGTCAAGAATTACTTGAGCTGGGTTTTTTGGCTGGTCCAGGTATTGGCGAGCTGATCGTTTTAGCCAACCGCTTGCGAGACGAGCGAGGGGCGACGCATGACGAGGTACTTGGTCTGCTTGCTGCATCGGCGGGAAAT
>CAYSXU010000058.1:0-5686 GCA_964435095.1 uncultured Gammaproteobacteria bacterium
TCAAGCGCGACAAACGCAGTCTTTTTTATCTTATCGACCTCACGTAATTGATAGGGTGATGCAGACCCGTCAATAAAACCAATTCCCTTTACGGACACTCCCTCGCCTCGCTGGATAGCAGCATTGATACGCTGAAGCTCTGCGATATCGTCATCGTTTAGTAAGGCCAGCGCTTTGTATTCCATGGGGCCAATGACGGTGATATGAAATCCATCTTCACGTGGCTGGAGATGAGCACCGGTTGCAGCGCAAACTGTCTCAAGCGTTGGCGTGAAGTCTGCCGTCACTTCGATGCCAAGATTTAGTAGATCAGCTAATACTTCGCGGGTAAGCTCAGGCTGACGCTCGCCTGTCTCGGAAGAGTGTTCACAGCCGAGATGCAGTGGCGTTCCGCACCTCGGACACGAAGGACCAGACATTGTATCAAGAGCCATAGTAGCGAGTTAAATTAGCTCAGCACTTCTTTAATCGTGTTGGTTGCAAGCTCGGCGTCGGCGCTGCCTTGGGTGGCTTTCATGACTTGGCCTAAGAAGAACGCCAGAAGTTTCGTTTCACCACTGCGATAGCGTTCGGCCTCGGTTGGATTTTCAGCAACAACATTTTCTACAACGCTGCGCAGCGCGACCACGTCGTCCATACGCGTGGCGCCAAGTTCGCGTACGGCGTCTTCTGGACCGCAGCCGTCTTCAAGCATGCGCTCTAATACCTTGAGACCGTTGGTATTGGTAATCCTACCGTCAGCGAGCAGTGTAATGAACTGTGCAAAATTTTCTGGTGTCACTTTCATGGTACGGATATTGGCTCCGCGTTCTTCAAGTAGTCCGGCCAGTTTAGTGATAAGCCAGCCAGCGAACAGCTTGGTGAGCTTTTTACGCTCGTTTGGCATCGTCTCCGAAGTAATTTCAGACTGCGCTTCAAGCCATGCTCCAAGCTCTGAATAGGCTGCTTCTACGAAGTCGGCTACTGCAGGATCGTCAACCATTTGACGAGCATCTTCCAGTTTGAATCCGTATTCGTCGACGAAGCGGCGTCGTTTAGCGGCTGGCAGTTCTGGCAGGCTGCCGGCGATGTCTGTTGCTAATTCGGCTAGTGCGAGCGGCGGGATATCCGGCTCTGGGAAGAAACGATAATCTGCAGCGTCTTCTTTGGTGCGCTGTTCGTCGGTTCGTTGAGCTACGTCGTTCCAGCCTCGAGTCGTCGTAGCCATTGGCGGAACGCCAGCTTCCCAAAGTTTTGTCTGGCGCTGTATCTCGTACTGGATAGCTCGCTCAATGGCTCGAAACGAGTTGATGTTTTTGATTTCCGTCTTAGGATTGAGCGGACCAAGGTTGCCGTCCTCGTCGACTTCACGTAACGACACGTTAACGTCGCAACGTAAATGACCGCGTTCCAGGTCGCCGTCAGAAATGCCAAGCGTGCGAACAATGAGACGCAGTTCTTGTACGTAAGCTTTGGCTTCGGCTGCGCTCTGGAAGTCGGGCTTGGTTACGATTTCTACAAGTGGAACTCCGGCGCGGTTAAAGTCGATGTAGGTTTTTCCATCTTCACCGTGAATATTTTTGGCCGCGTCTTCTTCAAGATGGGCGCGCTCAAGGCCAATACGAACCGTATTTTTTTCACCCGGAACTTCGAGCTGTAGTTCACCCTCGGTCATGATTGGCAAATCGAACTGTGAAACTTGGTAAGCTTTCGGAAGGTCAGGGTAGAAATAATTTTTGCGGTCGAATTTTGAGTGTGGCGTGATTTTTCCACCCAAAGCCAAGCCAAGCAAAATAGCAAAACGTACCGCTTGGGCGTTTGGCACTGGTAGTGTGCCAGGATGACCAAGGCAGATTGGGCAGATGTTAGTGTTTGCGGCCTCGTGCTCAGTATGCGCCGAGCAGCTGCAGAACATCTTAGTTTTAGTTTTTAACTGGACGTGAGTTTCAAGTCCGATGACTGGCTTATAAGACATACGACGACCTCAACTTACCGTGTCTTGGCTGCCAGGTAAAGCAGGGTATGTGCGGCGACTAGAAAGGGAAACATGGCGATTTCGACTAGGCTTAAGAAAGTCTGTAGCCACAGCGGTGGCAAACTGGTTATTAGCTCTTTTGGATCAAGGATAGCGAAAGCTGACGCTAGGGCGACGACAAGCGTTGCGACGGCTAAATAGAAGACGATGGCAACGGCGGCTAGGCCGAAGGTGCGCAAAAAGACGGCGGCGACGCGTCCTTTGACCAAGTCACGGCTAGCAGCCAGGCCGCGTAAAAACGTGTGGTTGTGGAGGACGGCTTCTTGGCTTGCGAACGTTAGGTAGGCGCCAATTATAAGGCCTGGAATGATGAGAAGTAATAGACCGGCGAATTCAAGCACGGCGGCAGCAAATAGAGTGATGACGAGTCCGAACAGGCGTTCCCAAGCGAGTAAGCTGAGGTGTCTTGGATCAACAGTGCGTTCGACGTGCACTAGGAGTGCTGTAGTTAAGAGAATACTGGCTGCCAAACACCACATGAGCAAGAGGATGTTTCCAGCGTTGGCGAGATTTAGGAGAAAATTTCCCACTGCTCCGCCAGTGGCATACGCAGCTACGCTTAACAACAGTGGTACGAGTAGCCAACCAGCATAACCATAATACTCGCTGGCATGTTGACCAACGAGCTTAATGGCTTCTATTAGGATTGAAGTCAGCGAAGGGAGCGTCGACTTATTCTCGGCTGCGGGTTCCGGTGAGACTGTCATACAGGGTATAGGTCGCGATCGAGTAAAGAGGTAGCGCAACTACGTTAACGGCGATGACTACCAATGAAATAATGATTGCGCCTATCTTGATTAGTATTTCAGATAGTGAGCCTGCGCTAGTGGCTAGTAGCACGCCCGCACCGAGCGACAGGAAATAGTTGAGTCCAAAGACTACCAGTGAAAAGATTACGCTCGGTATAAGCAAACGGAACATGGTAGCTGCCCAACGTCCACGCACCAGGGCGCGGGAATTGCGCATGGCGGTTTTCATGGCTGCCCATGAGAGCATCTTGCCTTTGGTGTCGAGGATAAGTGAATACTGGGCAAAGGCTAATTCAATACTGTATTTCACCATTAAAATAACCGAGATAATCGCGCCGATGACAAACAGGAAAAGGCCGACGCTACCGAGCGTGTCCTGATCGTTCAGTGTGCCGAGAACCATTAGAAGTAGTCCAGGTGCCGCTAATAGCGACAGACAGGTTACGATTAGACCAACAACGGCTGACAAGATGGCAAACGGTACTAAGAATTTCCAGGCTTGCCGACCAATTACTCGAGCGTCAATTTTTTTTCCGTGTTCGGCTTGGTCGACGGCTAGGATGAGCGAGACCCCGACCCATAGGCTGACAACGGTGATAGCGATTGCGCTGCCCACGTTTAACACCCAGAGAAAGATTACTCGTGACGTTGGCAAGTCAACGCCTTCAGTCGGGCTTAAGAAGCTACTGACGGCCAGCGGAATGAAGGCTACTAGAACCCACAGTGCCAAGCCGAAAAGTTCTTTAAAGTGTTCACGGTAACGTTCAAGTGTCCGATCGATGATTTGACCGATGGAAATGATACTCATAGCGCGTTTAGTTTGCTTTGATTATACATTACCCGGTTGTCCCGAACCCACCGCGATCAGGTGAGGCTAGTTCAGATGCTTCGGAAAATTCTGCTTGAAGTATTGGCACGAACATGCCCTGAGCAATGCGTTCGCCGCGTTCAACCGTATAGGGGGTATCGCTTATGTTGTGCAGCGATAGTTTGAGTTCATCGTTTGGGCCGCAGTAATCTTGATCAATCACGCCAATACCGTTGGCTAAACGGATGCCTTTTTTTGCATTGCTAGAACGTGGAACTAAGAGCAGCACATGGCCAGAAGGCACACAAACGACCAATCCAGTGCGGAAAAATTTACGCTCGCCCGGCAAGATAACGCCGTCTTCGATAACTGCCAGGTCAAAAGCGCAAGCACCCGGAGTTTTATATTCAGGCAGTGGAACGTCGGGTGACAGACGTTTGAAAGAGACTTGCATAGGCAGCGGCATCGTACGCGCTTTCGCGCTCCACGACCATCAGTTTATCCACGATTGCTCGTCTTCTGATCCTTATCCACATTCATCGCATTGACCACGTTCTACTCGAGTGCAAAGATGCGTTAGCACGATCGTGACATTCGACTCTTCCTGGACTTACCTTTGGGCTCCATGCTTGCTCAACAGGGTTGGAGGAAGGAGTGGAAAGTTGCGTTCGTGCTTTCGTTTGTTATCATGGCTACATATGGTTCGAGAGTATTCGTTGCGTCAAGAATCGTCAGTACAATATCTTGCGCCAGATGCTATTGCTGAACTTAAAGACTTTGAACGGAAGCATCGTCTAAAACTTTTGGATAACGAGGGTAAGCTTGTAGGTTTTGCTGAATTAGTTTATTTCAGTAAACCGATTTCGGCTTATTATCTCGAATACATGCGAGTGACTAAGGAGCGTCGAGGTCAGGGTTTTGGAAGTGAATTGATTGAACAAGTTAATGCTTTTCTCAAGGAAAAAGGTAAGATGGGCATATTGGTTGACGCAATAGAAGAGGATCAGGCTGCGCTTGGTATGTACCTGTCCCATGGCTGGAAAGAGACGTATATTCCAGATTTACTCATTTTTAATGAGTCTGAGGGTTTGTCAGACGACGTCATCGCCGCGCTTGAGAAGCGTATTACTAAATGGACCGATCGTGTGTACGAAAAAAGTGAAGAGGCCGGCCTTGTAGATTGACCGTCATTCAACTGAACCGACGAGTGAGTCGATTTTAAACATGACCGTTGATACGTTGCCGCTGCTATCGCGTAGCGGCGTATCGTTGCTATCAAAGATTTGGTCGCCATTATCGGCGTAGAGCATGACGTATAAGTACTCTCCATCGATTGACGGACGATCAAGCGGAGCCGAGGTCCAGATTACGTTTCCTGGTGCGATCAGCTCGCTATGACCGATGATCTCGCTAGCGCTACCGTCTTCACCGACGGCACGTATGACAGCCCAGCCGTAGCTATTTTTTAGCGAAACAACTGGCACGTTGATACTTGTGCCAGGCGGTTGGTCTGGGGCGTATATGGCATCATCAGCGATCATGTTGCCGGTCGGAATTTCAGGTATTGGCAAATTTTCGCCGTCTAAGGCAAAAGTGACGGCGGCTGTTGCGGCGAGGGCTAAGACTGCTAGTGAGCCGAGCGTGTAAGCTAAACTTTTGCTGGTCATAGATTAGTTTAAGTTTAACACAAAAAAATACGCTCCGGCAGGGGCCAGAGCGTTGCAAAGTGTTTGGCTGGTAGCGCGTTCAGCGCCATCCGTGCTTGCGCCGCCGGATACGCCGACGGGCAGCGGTCGATGTGGTGTCGCCATTTGGCTTGATCCTGAACTTCGAACTATTTTCCGGAGCATGGATGTAAGACGTGTGCCGCTTGGGCTTGTCGCTGTATGTCCTTGCGCTCGGACGGAAATTTCGCTTGGCTCGATGGGTATTTTCGTACGCGCTGCTCACGGGTGCCTCCACAGGTGGCAACGGGAGGTTATCCGAGCTTAATGATTCTTGCAAACCAAACACCCCACAGATAGGGCGGGGTGTGGTTGGTCCGGATATTATGCGAGTCTGTGTGTTTATTGTACCAAACTCGCACCTATTTCCAAAACAAAGTGAGGTAATGAC
>CAYSXU010000059.1:0-5686 GCA_964435095.1 uncultured Gammaproteobacteria bacterium
GAATCCGTGTGTTTTGGTGCCGCAAGGGAATTCGGGTGAGACGTATTTGTATATTGTCATGCCAATCAGGCAGTAAAAATTTGGAGTATTTGAGAATGACGGGTCTTGGATGAGCCCGTCATTTTGATTTGGGGTATACTAATATCAAACTTGCGTATGGAAAACAGAAAAATGCTAGAACGAGTAAAATTCACAGCTGAATTGCACGAAGAGGCGCTAGCTAGCATGAGAGCCGAGTACCAGGCAGCCGAGCGACGTGCTCGCGCTAAATTGCTTGAGTTGGCGGCTCGCGGAGAGTTAGCTTCGGCGCGTGATTTGAAAAACGTCGTAGATACTAACGCTAGAGACATCAGAGTTGCAATTGGATCTTTAAATAGGGAAGAGGCTCTAAGACGGGCAAGAGAAGTAGTTACGGCCATTGAGGCTTGGGAGCCAGAAAGACCCTTAGTTGATGATTTGGATCTAGATGTGGCGACTGCTAGAGAATTAGTGGAAATCGCGGAAAAGGATAGGAAAAACTTTATTATTGAATTAAAGAAAGTATTAGTGGGAGATGCTGTGCGTGAACGTATAGATGAAGCACTAGAATGTTTGAGATTGCTTGGTGTTAATCCAACGCTGGAAGATTTGGCCGCTCAAGAAGATATAAACCAAGAATATGAAATGAATGAAGATTTAGAGGGCTGGCTAGAATGGATGGAAGGACGGGGCACCAGGCCTGAAATGATTCATGCATTAAGGGTGGCTGGTAAGATAGTGTTACAAGAAACACCAGATATTGATCTTCAAAAATTTTTACTCGACGAAGAGGGGAGAATCAGGGCTGGGGATCATAAGAGAAAGGTAGTTCTAAGTACAATTCAACCACGCGACCGATGGCACTAATAATTTGACGGAACCTGGCATGTACAGTAAAGTGCCAGGTTCCTTATTTTTGGAGGTGAAATGAGCGGGCGGCTTCACGAAATGTTGGCTCGCTTGTCGAGCCGCGAAGTAGTGGAAATCTTCAAAACACCCAACGTACCAGAGTGGTTGCGCTTCGCACAGTCGTTCTGGTCGCAATTCGAACCTTCTGAGTTAGATGAATCTGACAGGCGAAGGTGTATTGACCTGATGATTGGCTACTGCCAACGGGCATTTCCTGTTGATCGGGGAGTGAATATGCAGGAACTGCGCAACATGGTCGTTATCGCGGCGGTGTCGGTTGAGCGCGTACGCTCTGGCGGTGAGCTGGTGTTCTTTCAGGAATATGCTAGGCGTGGTGGGATACCACCGGCGTGGTTTTCACCTGTGGAAAATCAAGAGATGTAGTGGACCGGCCACCTGGCCGGTCTTATCTTTGTCAAGAATATATGACACTATTGGTTAAATAGTTTGCTCTTAATGATAAGCATAATTATATATTGAATAGCATTATGTGTCTCAGTGATTGACAAAAAGAATAAAAAGTGTAATACTACCTAGTTCGGCGTTCTCCCCGCACGAATGCCATCTTCTGAATTCTGTGTTAATCCGATCCTAGTTTACTTGAGATCATCGGTGGAATCCCCATTTTGTATGAATACTCAAATCTAGGTGTAAGGACCCCATGGATACTCGGAAATACACAATAACCGGCCTTGTGAGCCGGTTATTGTGTTTACAGGGCTATTTCGCTGTTGATGATTGTTATTGGCGCCATCATCTCAGACTCTTTAACACGAACAGTGATAGGAATTGACTCGAGTGTTGAATCATCTGCGGAGGCTCGAGCAGTAAGCGTATATTCGGCCTCGTCTGGAAGATTCCATGGGATATTAGTAATTGAGCTCGGGGAACTTGTACTCCCAATAACCGCAATCTCCCCGGTCCATAGATTATGGGATACGATTTCTATATATGAAATGGACTCAACGTCGGGGACTTCGATAATAACGTCGTAACTGGGGGCGGTTTTTTCGATAATTTGATTGTTGAAAGGATTGGTTATACGGAAAGTCGTTTCGTCACCTTTTTCCGTAATAGTGATGGTAACTTGATCGCTTGAGCTGTTATCTACGTCGTCGTATACGGTCGCAGACAGCTCGTGATCACCATCGTCGACCCAAGAAGGCAGTGAAATACTGGATCCATGTCGACTTTCTGAAGTAGCAATAATCAGACCGTCGATTGCATATTCAACACGTGAAAAATCGCGCTCTGTATTTACTTTAATATCAATATCGAAAACTCGCCCAACGTCGTCTTTGTTGTCTGGGTTATTGATTGATATTGATGGTTCATTATTTTTAGTGTGTACATCGTCCTCATCGGTTGGGATATCCCCGCAAGTTTCAATAGGCGATTCGCCATCTTTCAGTTCTGCGTTATGTCTTGATATGTAGTCCTGCACGTCGGCTTCCCAGACACTATAGTACGGATCATCTTCAGGAGATGTAGGTTCCGCTCCTTTTGGATAGTTTTTGTCCACGTATTTAAGGATTGTATGATATTCACCGCAAGAAATTTCTTCACGATATTTTTCAGGTGTTAATTCTGTGGCCAATTTCCCTGACACGGTATCAATCGTGTAGGTCGTTGTTGGGATGATCCCGTCAAGCATGTTCTTGCCGGTACTTGGTATTGATGATGTGCTAAAGTTTTCAATCGCCGTTCCTTCGAGCGCCTTGCTCATGAAGGCATTCCAAATAGGAGCGGCAGTTTTAGAGCTGTCTGCACCTCGATTCATTTCGGTCCCGTCTGTATTTCCCACCCATACGGCCGTAACAATCGATGGTGTATAGCCGAGCGTCCACGCGTCGTTATAATTATTTGTGGTACCGGTTTTAGCTGCTACCGGACGTGACCCAAGCTGAAGGTAATTATTTGGACCAAAAACGTACGAACGCGCGTTATTGTCTGATAAAACATTGGTGATCGTTGCTGCTAGATTGCTATCCATTACTTGTTCACCAGGATGTTCTTCCGTCTTCCACTCTTCAAGAATTTCGCTGTCAGAATTTTCAACCTTAAGAATGCCAAACAGTTCATTTTTTTTGCCGCCATTCGCAAAAGTCGCAAAGGCGTTAATGTGTTCGGCCATAGTTACTTCGTTTCCACCTAACGCAAAGGACAGACCAATACGCGACCGATCGGAAAAAGAAGTATAACCAAGCTTTTCTGCGAATTGTAGTGCTGGTTCCAGACCAACGAGATAGAGAGTCTTGACCGCAGGGATATTTAGCGACCCTTGAAGTGCCTTGCGCATGGTGAGATAGCCATGCTCACTTCCATCATAGTTGTGCGGGTTATACGGTCCAGTAGCTGTGGCGAAGATCGTATCTACGTCCCAAAGTATAGTATTTGGCGTATATCCCTTTGCAAAGGCGGCTGAGTAGACGATGGGTTTGATGCTTGAGCCGGGCTGGCGTAGACGTTGAGTCACGTTAACCTGACCATCTATTTCATCGTTGAAATAGTCGACCGAACCAACCATAGTGAGTATTTGTCCGGTCTTTGGATCAACTGACATTTGAGCAGCATTGTTGAAATTATAGGTCTCACCCCTGGCGGTGACACCATCAAGTACAGCCGTTTCGGCGATAAGTTGTTTGTCGTAGTCTAATGTTGTTATAATTTTTAGTCCGCCTTCTTCAACTTCACGCTCCGTGTAAAGCTCTACTAATTGTTCTTTTACCCACATGACAAAGTGTGGGGCAGAAATGTTGTTGTCGACTGAGACTGCGATTCCAAGATCTTCCGTAGTCGCTGAATCGGCCTGTTCTTGTGATATGTATTCAAGTTCTACCATGCGGCTGAGTATCCAGTCACGGCGTGCTCTTAAAAGCTCATCGTTGTTGAGAAAGGTCGTCGGCCGCTGGGGAAAACCAGCCAGTGTTGCAGACTCAGCTAGCGTTAGTTGGCTAGCTGGTTTTTGGTAATATGCTTGGGCAGCAGATTCTATGCCATAGTTACGTCCACCATAGCCGATTTCATTAAAATACATTTGAAGAATTTCGTCCTTTGTAAATCGCTGCTCTAGTGCGAGCGAGAGAATAATTTCCTTAAACTTACGATCAAAAGTTTTCTCATTACTCAAGATGGCATTTTTTACTAGCTGTTGGGTTATAGTCGACCCACCACCTCGTCGCCCCATATAAATAATGGCGCGCAGCGTGCCCTTTATGCTGATGCCGTGGTGTGAGTAAAAATATTCATCTTCAGCCGCAATGACTGCATGTTCAAGATCATCCGGAATTTCGTCTAGAGTAATAAGCGTACGTTTTTTATTTCCAGCTATTTCGTATAGCAAATGTTCTCCCGTGCGGTCGTAAATTTTAGTTGACTGTTCAACGTCGCGGTTGAGAAGTTCGCCTGGAGACGGAAGATCTTTCGAATACCAGATGTATGCCAGGAGACAAATTATAAAACCGCCAAAAAACAGGCCAAGACCTAGAAGGATTGCGTTTTTAATTAATGCACCCTTTGGAACCATTTTCCATTTTCGCGCAACGGCCTGTACTAAACGACTTCGATGTAAATAGTGACGGTATTTAGCGTAACGTTGCATAGGTATATATGGTTTGAACGTATCATACGGAAATCATTAAAAAACAGCAATTTTATGCTAAGAAATAATGGCTAAAATTAACCAAGAAATATACAATTACGGTTGACTTTTTGTGTTAAATATGCTATGCTTATGCATGTCAGTGATCTCGGGAATACCGAGTTTTTTAATTTCCTTGAGCACTGCCAACGCCTATGAAATCACTCAAAAAACTCCTTAAGCGTTCGCCAATGGAGGTCGCAACCGTAATCTGTATGGTTGTAGTATTGAGTTATCTAGGACTTCCAGCAGCAGCTCGCGCGACCGCAAATATAATTGAGCCGAATGAGCTAACCAAGCTTGAGATTGAGGCTATGCAGAACGCTACGGCGCCTTTTGGTCGCTTGCCTGAAGCCGCTTTGCGTGGTCCTTCGTATGCCATGAAGGTAACGGCTACAGCCTATAATAGCGAGCCTGGACAAACAGATAGCACGCCATTCATTACGGCTTCTGGATCACATGTCCGTTTCGGCGTGTTGGCCGCTAACTTTCTTCCTATAGGTACTCGAATTCGAATCCCTGATATATATGGAGATCAGATATTCGTAGTAGAGGATCGTATGAATCCTCGTTATGACAAGCGAGTCGATATCTGGATGGAGGATCTTCAAGATGCTCGCCAGTTCGGAGTGCGGACTATCACGATCGAAGTATATAATTAAGAAATATAAGAGAACGGACCTTTATGGTCCGTTCTCTTTGCGTATTTAATTCCTTATGTTACCGTAAAACCATATGAAAAAGCTTTTAGCTGGCGTTGCCACGGCCCTCGTCCTTGTTGGCGGCGGCTGTGCCGATAATATCCCGCTTATAGGCGGAGTGGACACGGTTGAAGGAAAGTGGCGTCTAGCCTTTGACCTACCTCAAGATTGGGTCATGGTTGAGGATTATGATTCTCCGCGATCTGAAATAGTAACCCCGTCTTTGGAGGTTACTCGAGATTTATCGGATGTTATCGTACAAAGCACATCTAAAGCGATTGTGAGTGGCGGAGTCTCTCCGGATAGTGAGGTTGCCGAGGATAGCTTTATTGGCAGCGACTTCACTCAGATCCACGTGTATTATTTAGACGAGCGACGCATTATTCCTTCAGAGGCTGAGGATTTGGATGGCGGATGG
>CAYSXU010000060.1:0-5676 GCA_964435095.1 uncultured Gammaproteobacteria bacterium
GATCCCATCTAATAAATATCGAAAATTTAATACAACAGCGTTTTCTGCGCCGCTTACTTCCCCATCAATCGCCACCACATTCTCGCCTCGTGCAACATCGTTCGCGGATAATGTTAAAGTTTGTTCTTTTGGATTGAGTTCCATTCGAACGTCAAATAGACCAATTTTAGAAAAAAGGCTTGTTCTTTTTACCGCCTGGGCAAATGAATTCCTGTTAACAACAACTTCCGTGACTGCTGTCTTTGGAATAATCTGCCGATAATCAGGATACACGCCGTCTATTGTACGAGAAGAAATCTCAACCGACCCATAACGGAACAATATCTGACTATCCGTTAACTCGACTTCGAGATTTTCAGGAACCTCTACACTTTCTCTTAGTACACCAAAAATTCGTCGTAATTCAGCCAAAGTCCTTGCTGGCACAATAACTTTCCTCTCGCCTTCTGCCTGCACTGCTAATGAGATTGTACGTTCACCAAGACGATAGCTGTCAGTTGCCGCAAGAACAAGCTGCTTATTTACACCATCAAAATGCATTGAGACACCAGTAAGCGCCTGTCGGGCCTCATTCGTGGCAACAGCGAATAATATTTGCGACAAAGCTCGATCGAGTTCGACGACCGGCACAGAAAACACAACTCCACCTGTAACCGGAGGAACAAGAGGAAACTCATTTGCCGGAAGACCATTAACCTTTGTTTTGGTTTTTTCGCAAACAACAGACAGCGCGTTATCCAATAGATCTAAATCAACTCTCTCATTTGGCAGTAAAGACACAAAATCTGCGAATAGCTTGGAAGGAACAGTATATTCTCCTTGTTGTTCAATTTTTCCACGAACAGTACATGTAATAGTTATTTCAAGATTAGTAGATGTAAGTTTTAATCCACTAATATCAGCTCGTAACAGAACATTATTTAAAATTGGAAGATTAGTATTCTTCCCACTTATATGGCTAGTTATTGATAAGCCTTGAAATAGGTTTTCACGTGTACAGGAGAGTTTCACAGTTTATAAATATTTTTTGGTAAAAATACAATGGCTACTGTATGTCTGTGGATGAAGTGAATAACTGTAAATCCCCTTTATTTGTCGCGCTAATGTTGAGTCGCCCAGGGGGATAACATTTGATATTAGTGGTGAGATGACTGTGAGTGGATGATGTATTGATTAAGTAGAGAGGACTGTCCCCAACTCATCCTATCTCCTTCCACAGGTTTTTCCACCCAGTTGTCCCTAGACTCGTCCACAGTTTATGTACAGTGATCATTTTCCGGGTTTAAAACTTATCCAACTATGCCGTATAGAGTTTCTGTATTAATTCAAGATCTTTTTGTAATTTTTCATCAGCCGTTAATAGATCCGAAATTTTTGTATAGGCATGCATGGCGGTGGTGTGGTCTCGACCGCCAAGTTCGCTACCAATCGCTGGATAAGAGCTTTTCATCTCTTCGCGCAATAAATACATAATGATCTGTCGCGGGAATGCTAACTTTTTCTCTCGACTTTTCCCGAGAATATCTTCAATGGTTATATCGAAATATTCAGATACGACTGTTATGAGTTGTCTTGGCGTGACGGTTTTTCTAACATTTTCTGATTCAAAGCTAGCCACTATCGGTTTGATGCCCTCTAAATTAGGCTGCATCCCACGAAATTGATGAACGGCAATGATTTTATTGAGCGCCCCTTCAAGTTCTCGAACGTTTGAGAAAATGGTTGAAGCAATATAGTGCAGAATTTCACGATCAAGGGCAAAATTCTTCTCCATGCATTTTCGTTGCAGAATGGCTATTCGAGTTTCTAGATCCGGAGTACCTACATCCACAAGCATGCCCCATTCAAGTCTGGATTGCAGGCGCTTTTCAAGACCAGCAATTGAACGTGGTGGACGGTCTGAGCACACGACGATTTGTTTGTTTTCCTGATGAAGTGCGTTGAAGGTGTGAAAAAATTCTTCCTGCGTACCTTCTTTTCCAGTTATGAACTGAATGTCGTCGATCAATAGAAGATCTACATTACGATAGCGATCTTTGAACTCTTTGCCTTTTCCAGAGCGAATGGCGTTAATAAAATCATTCGTGAACCGTTCACAGGTAACGTATAGAATCCTTACATTGTTACTTCGACGGCGAATCTCGTTGGCAATGGCATGAAGTAAATGGGTTTTTCCAAGCCCAACGCCTCCATAGATGAAAAGAGGATTATATGTTCCGCCGGGTTGATTGGCTACTGCTTGAGCCGCTGCGTGTGCTAGCTCGTTTTGTTTACCTACGACAAAAGTATTAAAAGTATAGAGAGGATTGATGGTAATCGTTCCATTTGATGCGCTCTCCGAATAATTCGCGCTTGGTGTAAAACCGTAGTCTTCGTGACCAAAAGTATCTGGTATCTGTGGCTTTTTTTCTTCTAAAATTAATGGTTGAGGGCCATTATTTTTTGTCTCAACGCGGTAGGTTAGGCTTCTGACGGCTTGATTGGTGATATTTTGAATGGTGTGTAAAATATCTCGATGATGTTTTTTTCCAAGCCAGGATTGAGCAAAAGTATTTGGAACGCCGATTATTATTTCGCCGTTTCGGTACTCGCTTACAAAGGTATTCTTGAACCAGGTTGTAAAATGAGCCTTGCTCACTTTAAGCTCCATCTCACCAAGTACAGCCTGCCACAATTCATGGGTATTCATACCGGGCTATCCCAACCATTATGGCCGACCCCAAAGGTGACGGCCTGACCACTGACGACGATGCTATCATAGCCTAGCTATCCACACCCCTCAATGCTCAATAGGTTGATGGAAAGTGGATGAATCTGTGGATAAGTTGCGGAATTATGGGGATAAAGTCAATTGTTGTGCACAGTTTTGGCTTGAATTATGGAATAGCTGCATTTAGTTGAGGAATTGTCCCAAATACTGATTGTTATTAGGGGGCTGTGTTTGACATGCTATGATGGTACGCGTATAGTTTTCGCCACTATGCCCAAGCGTACGTATCAGCCAAAGAAGCGGCAGCGCGCAAAGGTCCATGGATTTCGCGCTCACATGAAGACGAAAGATGGACGGGCTACACTCAAGCGTCGCCGTGCAAAAGGCCGAAAGCGCCTAACGGTAACCGCTCGACCGCGCTAACGTGATGAAACCTCGGCTGCAAAAGCCGAGGTTTCGCGTTATGATCAAATTATATGCTACCTCTTACTTATAGACTTAGATTAGATAACGACATTAAAAGGGTTTTGCGATCAAAGGCCGGAGTCTTTGATCCAGTTTGCGGCGTAAAAATCGAAAAAAATCAGTTACCAGTTTCTAGATTTGCCGTTGTTGTAGCGAATAAAGTCACCAAGAGTTCGGTAAAGCGTAATACCATTCGACGTCAATATCGCGATATTTTATATCGTTGGTTGGCGCAAATTACACCGGGATACGATGTAATCCTTTTAGTCTCTAAGCCGGCGCTTGGATTGTCTTATGGCGAAAAAGAGGCAAAGTTACGCTCAGCTTTTTTCCGAGCTGGTCTGCTATAGTCTATGAAGATCGGATATTTTCGACGGGTCATGACTTGGCCGATCGTTATTTATCAAAAAACTCTTTCGTTTGATCATGGTCCGATGCGCGGACTCTATCCTTACGGGTATTGTCCGTTTCACCCGAGTTGCTCTGAATATTGTAGGCAGACAATTTTGAAATACGGCGTAGTGCGGGGTCTTGGAAAGGGCGTTTGGCGAATATTACGCTGTAATCCGTGGTCAAAAGGCGGAGTTGATCTCCCTTAGAACAATAGGTTTAGATTAGTGCCGGGAGGAAGTTCGATATGTTTGACGCGGCTTGCTTGGCCGCGTTTTAGCGTTATGAATGTTTTTGGAATTTGAAGTTTACCTGCAAGAAATTTGATAAGTTCTTGATTGGCTTTGCCGTCCACCGGAGGTGCCGCAAGTGCAATAACGACCGTTCCTCTATCCAGCCATGAAATGACTCGAGTAGAAGACGCGCCAGGTTTTACATGAACGACGAGAATCATAAACGAATATTTGAGATGGATGGCACGGTTATCCAGGCGGCGGCTGATCCAAAACCTTGTTTATTGATTGCAAACGGCTGGGATATTGGCTTCGCGTCGATAAGTCGAATGAGAATGCAGTATTTTGGTATTGAGCTCCAGGTGGATGGATCGCGGTTCACGAGACTAAGGTGTTTTCCATAACGTTCAACGACTTGTTCGGCATCGGCAAGCCCGTTGAGTGTGAATTGAAGAACTTCACTTACCGTCGCGACTGCGGTGATGTATTTCCCGGAATCTTTAAAATAAACGCGATCACCCGCCCTGATATTGTTCCATGGCGCTCGTCGCGTTTGATACCAACGAGATTCAATGGTTTTTTCGCCAGAAAGGATTTTTGGAATAAGTCTCCATGATGGCTTCATGATGGCGACGTGGTCCATAGCTAATTTCCGCGATATCTCTTGAGGAGCTGAAGATCTTCGGTTCGGCTTCCCTCTGATTCTTCTCCATCGAACGGAGTTTCTAGAATAAGGTCGATGTGTTGAAGTTTGGGGTGTTGAACGATGAATTTAAAAGCATCCTTGCCAATGTAGCCGTAACCAAGATGTTGGTGACGGTCTTTATGTGCGCCAAGTTCAACCATAGAGTCGTTACAATGGCTCACCATCAATTTGTTGAGGCCGATTGTCGCATCAAATGCCTTAAAGGTCGTATTGACCGTCTCTTGTGTTCGTAAATCGTAACCTGAAGCAAACGCATGCTGCGTATCGAAACAAACGCCAATTTCCTTTCCTCGCTCGGCGCGATCGATAAACTTCGCGATTTCCTCAAATTGGTCGCCCATGACCGCGCCAGCCCCGGCGCTAATTTCAATCAACAGCTGACATGAGCCTTCATAGCCGTTCATGATGCGATTCAGTCCTTTGATAACGGCCTCGACACCCTCTTGTTGGCCAAGTTCTTTCGCTGATCCTGGATGAAACATGATGGCTTTTGCACCAAGGAGTGTTCCCCGCTCAAGTTCTTCGCGAAGAATCTTGGCCGATCCGAAGCGCGTCGTGTTCTTGCCTGCGGCGAGATTGATGATGTAGGGCGCGTGGATGTACACATCCTGTATATGGTTTGCCTTCATTGAGACGCGAAATTTTTCCGCATCCTCTTCTGAAATCGGCTTTGCTGCGAAAGTTTGTGGTGAACGTGAAAAGATTTGAATGACTTCACATCCAAGTTCCTTTCCGTTTGGTCCGGCTTTCCAAAGCCCTCCTGCAGCTGAGACGTGTGCTCCAAAGCGCATATGTAGGTAGTGTAGAGAGAAAAGGTGAAAGAGAGAAGTAAAATTAAAAAATTTGTTTATTTTATGGGTCTCGCGGTCTGCCAAGCAAGTTCGAATAAGAGTGAAGCTGCCTTAATGGCGTGGTCGGAACGTAAAACAATCACAAAAAGCGGATCGAAACTGGTGATAGCCAGAATGTTGTCTGAGATGCCGAAGTTCATTTCGTACTGCGTTCCCTTAGGAAGCATGCGGAACGACTGCTTGGTGTTTCCTTTCATTTTTTTCATAATGTCGCGCCCGGCAGGTGAATCGACGCTGAGGTTTTTGGTGACGTTAGGGTTCTTAGGTTTGGCCGCGGCCACGCCCCAGCGCTGGACTTCTTCGGGGAACAGCTCGTAAAGC
>CAYSXU010000061.1:0-5515 GCA_964435095.1 uncultured Gammaproteobacteria bacterium
AATCGAACCACACTCGATAAAACGTTTCTCGATCTAATGTACGGAGTGCGGCGAGCTCTGGATCTTGCAGATACACGTTCATCTCGTCGAGTCCTACTACTACTGAATAATGACCTTCGTCCTGGGAAAACCAATCAACAATCACGGGAATGCCCCGGTCGAGAAAACGCTCTATTTCAGCAAACGAGGCTCTATCAATAATGTGCGCACGATACCCAAATTGGCACACTGCTCGCGTCAGTCCCTCCGCAGATGTGCCCGCCGACGACGTTCCTGCAGCATCGGCAATATCTAATTCGGACATCGAAATGCCGTAATAATCTAAAATCATTTTTACGGATGCCGGACCGCAATATCCCGGCGTCTGCCGGAACGGCATTACTGCAAGGAGTGATTTTTGGTAAGTGGTGGCTATCATCGCACCATTGTACTGTTTTCGTAGTTACTACTCCAAATTGACTTGTTAGTGCAGGAGTTTTACGTTCAGTCGGGCGACGGAGCGTTCGAGCAGTCCGATGCGCGATTCGTGATTGCCGCGATTCTCGTCGAGCTCGTGTACTTTGGTTGAATGCGCATTGGTCGCCATGGCGATCGTTTCAAGGAGGTCGTCGACATGTTCAAATTGCTTTTGAACTCTACTGAATTGATTGTTGACATGTTCGAATTGCTCTTGAACTTTGATGAATTGTTCGTTGACCTGTTCAAAGCGTTTATCGACAAGATCAAAGCGCTTCTCCATGTATATGAAGAGTTCAGAATGGTTTGTGGACCGTTCATATGGTTTGAGTATAGACAAGAAGAGGGAATCGGGCGACGGAGGGTTATCCGCCGCCCGTCCACAGGTTATGCCGGCATGCCGTTCGGAGGCGTTGAGCGCGCCCAGGCAATGCCCGAACGGTTACCAGCTTTGAACTGTTCCTTAGCAATGTCGATAGTTAAACCTAGGAATTCGTTAGCAATGTCTTGCGGCAGATCGTATTTTCGACTCAATGTCATAAATCGATCAACGAGCGCGTTGTACCAGCGAGATTTTGTTTGTGGTGCGTTCATATAGTTGTTGGTTGAAGCGAATTAATAGATGATCGGTGTTTATTTTTCCGAGCAAGTACGTATGAGAGCGCTAAGAAGGTGACGGTACCAACGATAATGAGTAGTCCGGCGAATGGGCGTTTTGAGTTGGAAACGTTATTCGGGATTACCGTACCGGCGATTGCTTCGTCATTTGGCGTAATGACGAGGTCATCCTGGCTACGCAGGGCCAGACTTCGTTCCCCGTTTTTCATGCGCATCACACCGGTCACATTGGCTTGGCCGGGAAGCGCGCCGCCTGTTTGTGTATCACTGAAGCTGAGTTCAATTTCTTCTCCATTTGCTAGCTGCAACAGGGTGGCGCCATTACGTCGTTCAAGCAATCCAGTCATATGAACTAGCTCGCCATGTATTAAGTTGTCGAGATTGTCTTTCTCAATCGGTACGACATCGGTGTGACTTATGGTTGTGATAGCGCTAGAAGAGCTTAGTTTTAAGCGATGGTTTCCATAGGCGAGTGAAGTCGTGCCACTAACCTTCAGGTGATCGCCAAGAGAAAGTTCTGGCCAATCGCCGCTGTACATGTAGAGCTCAAGACCATTGAGATACATTATTTGATGGCCAAACGTATCGGGTAACGCTACGACATCACCTTCGAGCGTGACTAAGCGTCCTTCAGCTTGGTCTGACAAGTCATTGATAGATATGACGATTGGAGCTGATTTACGCGTGCTTGAGGTAGCCCTCGTTGTTCGAGAACGCGTTGAGCTATTCGAAGTTGTTGAAACTCGTTTCGTCGGCGTGGCTACGTAAGCGATGCGATCATCGGTTGAAGTGGTTTGAGCGTCCGCAGCTGCCTTAGGAGTTGTAGACTGCGAGTTGGCCACGGAATTGCTTCGAGAGTTGATTTGTTGGGTCGTTTCGTTATATCGAAGCGTAGAGTCTTCATATTGGATGGGTGAGGATTCAAGATTGAGTTGAAAGTCATTATTGGCCGTGAATAAATTAGCGATACCCGGAGTTGGCATATTGGTCGTGAGCCAACTTGAACCGTCCCAGCCGAGACTTTCGTTTGCACGTGGTGCGGAGAGCAGCCCATTTCCGTATGAAATGGAGTCGATAATTAGGCCGGATTCGTCTATTAGTTCGACGCTTTCCTGGTCGTTATTAAGTTTTCCGACTGGATTTTCGATGACGAGAAATTCGAACGGCGACAGTATTCCATTTAGCGCAGTCAGTTTTTGCGAAGCGTCTCGTAACGAACAGCCGGTGAGCGTGACTTCATGATCTACGAAACTTTTCAGCTCGATCCATTCGGTCCATCGTCTGGTCGACTGAAGAGCTCGTTGATGATGACTTCGTTGGTATGAATTCCGCACGTCTCAACTAAAGCGGGTGCGAGCTCTTGCGTTAATGACGGGGGAGTGACGGGCGCTTCCTCAAGTGTGACTTCTGGAATCGCTGTCGCGCTAACTTCCTCGACTGCTCCGCTTACGAGTTCTTGATCAGTTTGACTGACGGTTTCGATTAGTTCTGTCGGTTCATTGATGGCTTGCTGTTCGATCAATGCATCGTCTTGTCCAATCGTGGATATAACATCGATTTCTCCTATTGTCGTCGTCAGTTGCTCGACTATTTGATTATCTTCTGACTCTTCGACGGCTGTTGGCTCGATCAATGTCGATTCGTTTGCGATTATCTCTGCGATAACGTCACTTACGATCGGAGTCTCTTTAACCGCTGTTTCGATCACGACCGTGTCATCTGAAATAGTTTGCGATTCTTCTGGCTGCGTTTCTGTTACTACGATAGGAATGATAGACAATCCATCAGTCGATGGCGCCGTTTCCTCGACAAGCTCCATTTCGGTTACGGACTCTTCAACTATCGGAATTGAAGTAACTTCTGAGGTTTGTTCGGTTTGCACAAGTGTCACTTCAAGTGTGGCTAGCAGGTTGACACCAGGAGTTCCGAGCTGGCCGTCGAGAAGATTGGTGCTCGTTATAGCCGTCGCCCATGTGCCATCGGCTTGGCGTTCCATCGACGCAAACGTCGTTGAAGAACCGAAGTCTGGTTTTCCTGCATCGTGGAGTTCGTCAACAATTTGGCCGTCTGGCATAGCGAGCACAATGTCGAGCTTGTCGTTGGGCAGGCTGACGGCGGTAGTTACAAGGTCTGGTGAAATAGCTAGCGTAGTATTGTCATCGTCGAGCTTATAGTTAGCGATGAGAAGCGTATGGCTTGAAGGAATCATAGTGTCTGGGGCGAACTCAATTGAGCCGCCACTCGTAGCTGTTCCCGTCATAAACCAACCCCCAACGTTTACATCGGATAGTCCTCGATTGGTAAGCTCCAGCCATTCGTCCGAAGCAGATCGTGCCGACCCCGCCCACGCAACCTCCGAGATGACCACGGACGTAGATGCGAATTCCGCACGGGCGGATATAGGTCGCATAATGAGCAACCCAAACAGAAGGCCGAAGAACATTCTTCGCGCGTCATACATAGGAATTTTTGAGTGAATTAAGCCGGGGCCCCGTCAAACAAAAATCCCCCAAACCCCTGGGGAAGGGGCATTGGGGGAGCTCATTTGTACTTCCATTCCATCGTGAGATAGGAAGTACGTCAAGCGCCTCGCTGTGGAAAAGTTTTTCACAATAGAGTAAAGTGTTTCGCGTGCAGGGATAAACGGTAGATTTTGCACGGGCGAGTGGTGGAATTGGTATACACGCATGCCTTAGGAGCATGTGCAGCAATGCATGAGAGTTCGAGTCTCTCCTCGCCCACCAGAGAACGATGTACAATAAGCGCAAGCTTATTTTTTCTATGCCTGATCAATTTACTAAAGTGACGACTAAGGGCTATGGCACGCGACTTGGCGAGTCGGTAGGTCGTGTAATTGTCGGCGTTTTGATGTTTTTGGGTTCGTTTGGGCTTTTATACTGGAACGAAGGTCGAGCTGATCTGTCTGATGTGGCGGCCAATGCCGTCGACGTTAGTGCGGCACAGAAAGGGGACTTTGTTTGGGTGACGGGCGAAGTGACTGGCTCGGAGGAGATTGCTGACGGGCTTTATCTTAATGCCGGTCCTTATCTTGAGATCGTACGCGAGGTTGAAATGTATGCCTGGGTTGAAAAGACTGAAGAGAGCTCGAACACGAATTTGGGCGGTTCGGAAACAACTACCACCACATATAATTACGTAAAGGAGTGGACCGAGAGTCCGGAATCCTCTGGAGAGTTTGAATATCCAGAGGGTCACATCAATCCTTCACTTCCGATTGAGGGTGACGAGACGATTGTGCGTACTGTGCTCGTCGACGGATACAAACTTGATGGCGACAGTGTTGAGCTACCACCTGCCGAGGCGCTCGATCTCACTGACGAGATAGTGGAGCTGTCTGCTGGTGCCGAGCTTGCTAACAACGAGTACATTTTTCTTGGGAATGGATCGATCGCTTCGCCTCAGCTTGGCGACGTTCGCATCAGCTATCGTGTTGTGTCAACGGACTTCACTGGAACGGCTTTTGGAGTTTTGGACGGCACTGAGCTAGAAGCCTACGTCGACGAGGATGGGAATAAAGTTTATCGATTGTTTGACGGTTCTCGCGACGAGGCATTGGCGCAAATGCATGGTGAATTCGTGGCGACTACGTGGATCTTGCGTATTCTTGGCTTCGCTTTGATGTGGGGTGGCTTGGCATTTGTCTTTGGTCCAATCAGTGTTCTGCTTGATATTTTGCCGGTTGCTGGCAGTCTTTCGCGCTTCCTTGTCATAATTATTACGTTACCCGTTGCTCTTGTTCTATCGCTCGTTACGATCGTCATTTCAGCCATTATTCACAACACAATTGCATTGATAATTGCCATTCTGCTTGTTATTGGAGCATTGATTGCTGGAGCTAAGGCGATGCGCAAAAAGAAGGTCTAGCAGAGGCGATTGAAAGTAAGACTGATCTTTCGGGGTCAGTTTTGCTTTGACTACATACGCATACGTATCTATAGTGAGCTCGCTATGCGCATTATTCTCGCTCACGGATATAAGAGCGGTCCTGAACTGAATTTTTTCCCTTGGCTGGCGCTCGCGCTTCGCGCTAGGGGTTTTGAAGTTGTCTGTCCGCAGTTACCTGACCCGGAAAATCCCGATCCCGAAGCTTGGACGCAGGCTTTGCTTGAAGTTTCGTCGCCTCTTGATAAGGAAACTATCATTGTTGGTCATAGCCTTGGTGGAGCGGCGGTGCTTCGATTGATTGAAGCAGCCGAGGCTCGTACTACGCCGCACGCTGTCGTGCTTATTGCGACGCCTTGGATGATACGTGATGAGCGTTTTCGAGGATTTTTTATGTCAGAATTAGATTTTGAGGTCCTCATGTGGCGAGCATCTAAGTTTATCGTGCTACACGCCAAGGACGACCCGATTATCCCATTCGAACACGGAAAGAAGCTGGCCGGAGCTCTACATGCGCGTTTTGTGGAGGCGGAATCCG
>CAYSXU010000062.1:0-5042 GCA_964435095.1 uncultured Gammaproteobacteria bacterium
GTCGAGAACGACAGCGTCCCCGAGTTGGGGCTTGTCGTCTCGCGCGGGGCGAGAGTGCGGTCACTTTTTCCGCCAGGTCAGCGGAACGACCGCCGCGTGCATGATCGCTCCCTGCACGGGATGCACGTAGTCCGTCCACTGGCCGTTCGACCGCAGGAACACTACGTAAGTCAGGAGGACGTAGGCCACGCCCCAAAGCGCCCATGGCGGGCCTTTTTCGGCATTCGGATCAGCCCATACTGAACGGTACGTGGGAGTGAACGAGACAGCGATAGCACATTGCAGGATCAGATTGGCGTACACCGCTGACTGGTAGTGCCACCACGCGAATCCGGCGAGGAGACCGATCACGAGCGCGACGCTGTCCCAGCTCGAGAGTCTCTCGAACTTTCCGCGCATTATGGCATACGCGAACGTTAGGATGCAGGCGACCGAGCTGGCAGCCGGCAGGGCGCTCTTGATCCAGTCGCCGGTGGCGTTGAAATACGCCGATGCGTTGGTCGCCGTGAGTACCGCCCACAACGTCCACGTTGCGGTGTTGGGCTTAGATGTCCCCCTCACCATCTGCGCGTTGTAAAGACCGAAGGCGATGAGGTGCATCACGGACGCACCCATCGAAAGTACGAGCGAGTAATTCATCCGGCACCTCCATGCCTGTTGATGTTAGCCTGACCGGACGCGACATTAAAGCATGATTTGCCAGATTTAACAACACCGCTCCGTTTGAACCTTGTCGTTTTGTTCATAAACCATTACACTTTCCATACAATTTAGCCTAAACCAGCCCTACGGCTGGCATGGCGCTAATAGCCACAACGACAAAGACGGTCTCCCGACCGGCACTTCGTCGTTGTGGTTCGCGCCCGAAAGGACGCGGGGTGGTTCCGAAAGGTTCCATCGCTCGGTTCGGGGGACCCTTTTTGTTTCCCCGAACACAAAACCACAACGACTATGAAAAAATGTCCATTCTGCGCCGAGGAGGTGCAAGACGCGGCAGTGAAATGTAAACACTGCCAGGCGAACTTGGCAGTAAAACCCGCTCACGTCGTGACGAGCACAACGCACCACACGGGAGGAGATCCGATAAAGTCAGTATTGAGGTTGACGGGATGGTCGTGCGCAGTGTTCGCGTATTTTCTTTTTCTCGTCTTCAGTCCCTTCATCGCGGCGATTATTTTGCTTTCCCTCATCTGGATGGTGAAGGCCGGGTCAAAACAAAAGCCTTTGGAAAGATTGAAGGATTGGAAGTCCCACAGGACTCGAGTAATTTTTTCCGTATTCGCCATCATTTTTTCCGTGTCGTCTCAGGTTGATATTTCACAAGAGGCTAAACAGAAGGAGTTGATCGCGAGTACCCCGGTTCCCGTCATCACCGTCACGAGCGACACCGGAAGCCAGGGGACGAATCTTAGCTACACCCTCGCGTTCACTACAAGCGACGCTACTAAGGTCACAGTAAACGATCAGGAGTATCAATCGGACGCTGATGGTGCGTACGAAGTCAACGCGTATCTTGGTTCGGTATCTACCGATTTTCACATCGTCGCGACGAATGATTACAAGAAGGCCGAGCAGACCATAACCATTGCGCGCGACCGAACCGTCGAAGAACAGACCGCCTATGACAAGGCGCAGGCGGATGCGGCAAAAGCGCGAGCGGAGGCCGATGCGAAGGCCGTGGCGGAAGAGCGGGCTTGGAACAATAGTAAGGCCGGACAGATTTGCGCCAAACACGACGATTGGACGAAGGACGAGTGTACACGCATCGCCGACGGTAAGTATTGGATGGGCATGGACATCGACATGCTCAAAGCCGAACGTGGTTTGCCAAACTCGGCCAACCCATCAAATTACGGTTCGGGAACGCAGTGGCAGTGGTGCTGGTACGATTGGACGCCGATGTGCTTCTACGACTCCGACAACGATGGCCTCGTTGATTCGTATAACTAGGGCGAATATGGAAGAAGCAAAACTTTGTCCATTCTGCGCCGAGGAAATCAAGGCTAATGCCCTGCGGTGCAAACACTGCAAAACAGACTTGGCCGACACCACAAGCGATCAACAGGCCGTTGCCACGAAAACTGGCAAGACCGTCCAGGAGACACGGTGCACCTGTCAGGCATGCGGCAATGTCTGGTTTTATGGCAAGCAGGACGTGAAGATGAACCAAGCGAACGCTATGGGCAATCTTGGCAAGTCCATGATGTGCTGTGGCGGATGTTGGCCTGCACTCCTCATTCCCGACAAGAAGATCGTGAACCTCGGCAAGTGCCCGAAGTGTAATTCCACCGCTGTCATAAAGGAGCAGGTCACGTATGAGGTTTAAGGGATGGCTTCAGCTCCTTGCCGTCCTAACCATCGGTTTTTACCAACTTACCTTGTCACGCGTTCTGCGGCGGTGGATCACGTGCCGATTCCACCCCACGTGTTCCGAGTACGGAATCATGGCCGTTGAAAAGTATGGGTTTGCGGAAGGCGTGAAGAAGACGTGGGCGCGTCTGCGCCGATGCCGTCCCGATAACCTCGAAACGTGCATGGATTATCCGTGAGACGAAAGCTGCCGATCCGTCGGCGGTTTTTGTTATCCACAAGCACGAAAAATATTCTCGGAGAAAATCGGGTCTAAGTTAAGCCATTAAACTTTCAAGAGTATAAAAACTCTAAAAAGTTTTATGAGCGTCGCGTCTTGACCGCTTTGGTAGGTTTATTAAAATGAATCGACCGACCTGCGTCGGCGTACCTTCACAATTGAACAAACAGGCCAGTCACGAACCACGTTACCATCCCTTTGCCGGAAATTCCGGTGAATACACCACCCTTAATCGCGCTATGGGGCGGCGTTATTTTCAGCGCGACATCATAACCTATCATCCGCTCGGCCTTATTCTTGTATCGAACGGGCGCGGTACGGAATGTTTAGGTTATATGCCACAAGACAAGTTACGGCCAATTGATGGCCGAGTCCCTAATGATATTGAGATTTATTTTGACGATTTTCTTCGTGAGCAAAAGCTCGCACGGAATGCACGTCCCGCTACGGTCGGTTGTTACGTCGCGGCAATGCAGTTGTTCCTTCGGATAGTGAAAGAAGCCGATTTAACCAACATCCAAGATCGTACAACGTGGGTTGGATTTTTTGTCCATCTCAACGAACGGTCGCGTTTGGTTGGTAAAGAGACAAAGCACACCGGCGTGAAGGCCTCCACGATCAAGACGTATCGCTCGCGGCTTGGAGCCTTCATGCGTTGGCTTCAGAACACGGGACACATCAAAGTGAACCCAATTCCCAGCATTGAACAACCGCACGTCCAGTACGTCGATCGTCGTTTTTTAACGCAAACGGAAATCCAACGTCTTCTTCAGGTTTGCAGGGTCGATCACAAGTGGGCTAGCGACTTCTTGCGTATCCGCAACCACGCCATTATTCAAATCCTACTCCACACGGGAATCCGTCGTGGAGAGCTTTTGGCATTGTGCGTGAAGGACGTAAACCTGGATACTGGGACGCTCACCGTCAACGGTGAAACCTCTAAGTCAAAAATGTATCGCCAGATTCCCATGTCGCGCGAATTGATCGTTGAGCTGAGCGACTACCTGCGAGCACGGAAGACGTATGACATCGCATACACCACACCCGCATTGTTTGTGTCATCCACCAGCGATCACGCATTAACTGAACATGGCCTAAAGCATTTTGTTGATCTGCTTTCCGAAGAGAGTGGCGTGCACTTCCATTTACATCGCATGAGGCACACGTTTGCGGCTGAGTTGAACCGTCACGGGATACCGCTTGGCCACCTGCAACAGTTGATGGGTCACCACGACCCACGCATGACGCTTAGCTACGGACGTAACGTCAGTGTCGATACCTTGCGTAACGACGTGGAGAAGATCGGGAGTGATGGTTATTCACGGTAAAACAGAATAATATGTACGTTGCAAAAAATATTGAATGTATAGATGATTCTTCTCTGAAGTTTCGTTGCAAGCGATGCGACAAAGTCTGGTGGCCACGTACTCACGAGGGTGGCCGCCTCGTTCGCAACAGCAAGCGTTGTCCAAATTGCGACTTGGGTAGAAACGGTCGAGCGAACTAACAAGTATCGCAAAACCACCGGCATCACGTCCGGTGGTTTTGTTGTGGGTTATAACGCGTTATAACCCAGTCCCTGACGCCAACGCGTTCATGTATTTCATCAGCGCATGTCGCACCATATTTTCAAACCAAGACGGATGCGGAAGTTTTGAAGATCCGGAAAACTGGTGGTTGTCGATGGTCATGCCGAGACTCGGGTCAACGTCCCAATTGTATGCCGCAGCATACTGCTCGCTGATGTACATGGAAAGTCCGTCATGCAAATAGCAGGATCGCGCGTCGTAGATGCTTCGCAGGTATTTCGGAACGTCCTTGCGGTAAATTTTACAATGTTTTGCCTTGCGGTTTCCTCCTCGTAGGCAACCCACAGAGTAGGTGTCGAGGAAGCCCAGGAATTTTTTCTTCGACTTGTCGATAGTGATGGTGCCTTCTTTGCTTACCTTGAGCATTTCCCGTAACTGCTTTCGTTGTTCACCCGAGAGTCCCGCGCTATCAAAAACTGCAAAGTTCGCGCCGTGGAGTGGATTTCGCTCCGTGGGAATGGCAAAGTCACCCGACACAGCTTCGATCGACGACACCAAGCGGATGAATACCATCTCGGTATCGACACCAATTTCACGCAATGCACGCGCGTAGTGGTCGATGCCGCGAATGACGACATGATGGCTCTGCGATGGAATCCCTCGGATCATGTCGAGGAAGCCTTGGAGTTCCGAGAATCGTCTGGTCTTATTCTTGTCGAATATTTCAGGGTAGTGTCCAAGTATGGGTTTCTGATAACGCAGGTGGACGCCGTTCCTCACCCGTAAGCCGGTTGGCGTGAGTTCGCCCATGTAGGTGGCGGCGGGATAAAATCTCGCCTGAAAAAATAGGGAAAATATCGCCAGTAGCTCGCCGAGGATGCCGTCCTTGAAGTAGTACCCGTCCTTGTCGGCAAACTTATTGT
>CAYSXU010000063.1:0-4987 GCA_964435095.1 uncultured Gammaproteobacteria bacterium
AAGATATTCAAGGTCGCTCGACGGAAAAGTAATTCCAAAATAATACACGGGACCGGCCGTCACCAACTCCGGCAGCGCGGCGTAGGTCACGTCACTGCGCAACGGGACGACAACACTTCGATAAGGGAAAAGATATTTATCAGCCCGATCGACTACGATCACTGCCTCATTTTCGGTAACCGCTAAAATCGCCTCGCGCTTCGCTGTAAATGTCGGTAGCGCCTTGCGATTAACCACTAAGCCGTCACCTCCAAAAAAGACGAGTGCTAGAGATAACGAAATACTTGCCACTAACGATCCAACAAGCGCCACGCGAGCGGCCGTACGGTGATGTTTCGCGAGATACACAAAACCCACGCGTAAAGCCAATGCCGAAAACACGCAACCCAGTACAAACAACGGCAACCAATATCTGACGTGCGAGTTACCAAGCGTGATCGCCCGCGGATCAGGATTATCAGCAAACGTCCAACTACCGTAAACGACTACCAACCATACGCCGAGCGCTATAGAAACTATGGCAGCCTTTCGCCAAGCCCCAGGTCGGCGCAAAGCTAGCACAAGGCCAGCCACTGCTGGGATAGCCATCCAAGGATACAGACTGAATCCGTAGTTCCAAGCGTTTCTCAAAATACCCTTAAACTCAAATCCAAACGGTAAAATAAACTCGTACCAAGCCGCTTGGCTGACAGCCTCACCTACCAACGAAGACGGACTGACAGCCATTTCAGACGGAACGGTATAACCAGTCGCGAGCACCCCACCGTACGTTCCCCATTGAAGCAACAACATACAAGCAACAGGCAAAGCGCAACCCAACATCCACACCGCAATTGGTCGAACGCGCCGAAATTCAGGCACTGACAGCAACGATCCTAAACCAAGCAACGCGACCCAGGGCGCCTCAAAAGCGCGTACAAAGATCGCCAAACCAGTTGCCGCGCCAGAGAAAAAGAATCCAAGCAGCGACTGACGCGTCCGCATGACAACAAGCAGCCACACACCTAAAGTCAACAACGCCACGAAAGCCACATTGTGCATCATGACCCGTGCGCTGTAATACCAAAACGGCGGTGCACTCATGAGTAGCAAACTGGCGATATCGGCCAAAACGACATCACGCGTTAGGCGACGAAGCGTGTCCCAAAGAAGTATCAACGTGATAAGAGCCAAAAACGGTGTCAACAAACGTGCGCCCCATAAGCCAAACCAACTCTGTGCTAAACCTGCCAAAACCGGAAAACCCAAAAAACTACCAGGCACCACACAATCGCCGACAACCACCGTTGAACGTGGATGAACCAATCCGCCAGCTAACACAGCCTTCTCATCATGCACACATAGTTCACGCTCTTGCGCCACGGTTTGCGCAAACTGTGCGTTAGCATTTTCATCCGGCGAAAGAAACACGTCGCTGAATCCGAAAGTCAACCACAATGTGGTAAAACTAAAGGCGACAAGCGCCACGATGCGAAGTATAACTACGAAACGCAGCTTCACAACGAATAAGTAACGGCGGCGATTAGAGCGAAAATAAGTGAGCTAGCAAGGATGATTTCTCCGGCAGCAATCAAATTACCAGTCTCAAGCACGATTCCGAGCAAAAGGCTGACAATCGCCATGAATTGCATGAACATCTTAGCTTTGCCCCAGACATTAGCCATCATGACTTGACCCTGCTGTTTGGCTCGTAAAAGGAACACGACCGCCGGCAACAAGTCAAGGGCGATGGCCATGAAAACGACAACTGGATGGAAATACTGAAGCGCCACTACGAGTGCCACCGAACCGATCAATAATTTGTCAGCTATAGGATCGAAGAAAATGCCCCAAGGCGTGATACGGTTACGAACGCGTGCCAGGGATCCGTCGACTAGATCTGTAAACGCTGCCAACACAAACATCGGAACGCCGAGCATGTAGTCGCCAAGATATAACAGCCAGATAACGAACGGCGTCATGATCATGCGCATGATCGTCAAATGGTTTGGCTGGACGAAATCCGGTACCAATGGCAAAACAAGGTACCGCATGACGTGATCATGGGGATAAAGCTTGGAAAATGTCCGTCCTGGTCTCATACGCTACAATGATAGCATCTATGCGCCTCCCCTATCTGCTATTTGGATCACTTTTGCTGACAGGTGCAAATGCGATCGTTATTCACTCACCACTGATCGGAGCTCTAGCGCTGGTTCTATGGTTGTGGAGCGTAAGCTGGCCATTTGGCGCGTTATTCGCCCCTCAAGCACCAAGCCTTGGCCAACGACTACTCGGAACAACGCTCAGTCTGGCCGTACTCGCCTTGCTCGGAAGCCTACTGTACTACACCCTTCCCGTTAGCACGCTCGGCCTGCTCGCTGTCCTACTAATCGTTTCAAGCCTTAGTCTCATCTTACGTAAATACGTTAAACATGTCGAAATAACGACTCGGCCAAAAACATCTTGGCAAGACTGGGGACTTTTCGGTCTTGGCTGCGTCAGCCTGGCTGCTTGGTGGAGTGCCGTCATGCCAGTCTCAATCACTGCAGCTGTACGCAGCCCCTGGCTCGCGCTTGATGTGCACGCGCTCATAGCGCTGGCCGTGTGCGCTTGCGCGGCCGTTTTGTTGGCGCTACGAGGTCAGCGTGTATTTACGGTGACGCTAATTGCGGCCATGAGTTTTTCCATCGTCGCGCTCTGCGCAGCCATCTACCCACTTGGATACGGCTTCGATCCGTTCCTACATCGCGCCACACTGGCGCACATCATTGAATACGGCACCATCACACCAAAACCTCTTTACTACATCGGCCAATACGCGCTCGAGCTCATGGCCGTAAAAGTCTTCGCACTCCCCCTCTTTGCAACCGACATCTTACTCGCTCCCGTCATGCTGGCGCTCGCTGTTCTAGCGCTCGCCTCGGTCAGTCGCCGTACACCCGCCTTCTGGCTCGTCTTCATTTTATTGCCATTGTCCGCTTTTGTTCCAACCACGCCACAAGCCATTGCCTACGTTTTTGCGCTACTCGCAATCTTTTCGACTTTTGACGCAACCTCCTGGCGCCACGCCGGCTGGATCTTTGGCGCCGCCACGCTTATCACACACCCGTTGGCCGGCATTCCCGTGATCATCTTTCTCATGATCGACGTCCTGTTGCGCCATCGTGGACGACGCGCGAATTTATTAGCGGGCGCGACCGCGCTACTAGGAAGTTTTGCGCTGCCGGCCGTCTTTTTACTTCAAGCGGCTCTCGGACAACTAGATATCGCTTGGTCTAGTAGTCCATTCGATCTTAGCCGTCTTCCGTTAACCGGTTTTTTTGAAAATAGTTTTTCGACCTGGATGGATGCGCTGTACCTTGTTGGCGCCAATCTGCTTCTCCTTCTCTTAGTCTTATCGATCTTTTCAATTCGCAGTCTCAAAACATCTCCAACAGCTCGCGCTTTATTTCTAATAATTTTAGCGCTCGCTATTAATTTCATCGTGCTTAACCAAGCCTTTGACTTCCAGTTTTTGATCACTTACGAACGCTCAGATTTCGCCTTGCGGCTCTTGGTACTCATGGCGCTGTTTGCGCTACCGCTCGCTGGAAATACGCTTGAACGTCTTATTCAACACCTGAGTTCGCGTCCACTGATTTTGCGTATCTTGCCGTGTCTGTTGGGAGCTCTAGCTTTATCAGCCAATGCCTACGTTGCCTATCCTCGTCATGACAATTACGCTCGATCTGCAGGTTTCAATGTGAGCGTAGCCGACATGAATGTAGTACACGCTATCAATCAAGATGCTGACGGCACACCCTACGTCGTACTTGCTAACCAAGCTGTTTCGGCGGCGGCCGTTGAGACCTTTGGCTTTGCTCATTATTTCCCAGGCGATATCTTCTACTATCCCATTCCAACCGGTGGACCGCTATATGGCATCTTTCTTGAAATGGTTGACGGTGAGCCAAGCACAGAACACGCACAGGAGGCTATGGCTTTGACCGGCAGCGAACGAGTGTATCTTGTAGTCAACGATTATTGGTGGCAATCAGACAAAATCATAGCCAGCGCCAAAGAACAGGCCGACGATTGGTTCGCGCTTAATGACGGTGCGCTGACCGTTTTCGTTTTTACGAAAGCGCCGTAAAGGCTCCCAATCGCCCAGCAAAACGCACAGCCACCATCGAAGTGATCACGTCGACCGTCATACTTAAATATTCGCCGATCGATCGCACGAATCCAACTTTTTCGTATTTTCTACGAAGCTTTAAGCCTTGCATGAAAACAGTCATCACCCGAGCGCCGCGTAAATCGCACACGTAATTTAGCGCCGCCTCAATGCGATAGCCTTCAAGAAAAGACAACGGAATGGTTAAAAAATCTGACTGTCTAAAAACACGCTGACCGCTCAAGAGTGGCAAATACGCAGTAATCGAGGACACAAACGGTCCGCGATCCGTTATCCCAACAGTCATATCTGCCCGTCCGCGCAAGATTGGCGACACCAGGCGTCTAACATGCCGTTCACGCAATCCGCGCAGATCAGCATCGAACAAAGCCACAAAAGGCGTCTTGGCATGTTTGACGCCATAGTGAACAGCAAAACCCTTGCCAAGATTAACCGGCAAAACGAGTACATGTACACCGTGCTGGCGCGCAATCTCGGCAGTCGTGTCTGTCGACCCGTCAGACACAACAACGACCTCATGAATCAACGGCGAACGCCGAAGGACATCAATCACCCGCCCGATAGTCTTAGCTTCGTTATAGGCTGGCACGATGGCGGTAATCAGTTCCATATAATTCGACCGTAACCACGAACCCCCGGACTGGGCAAGTCCGGGGGTTTATTAGGTTTCTGTCTGGTTCGATGGAACGCTGTTGTGTTCTAACAAAGTGACCGCTGGCCTACCAGTGAGGCGCGAGGCCTCAAGTAATAGCCACTCCACGTAACAATGCAGAGCGTATGGCTCTATAGTTAATCGGATGGCTTGGCGCTTGCGTGACAATTCTTCTTTTC
>CAYSXU010000064.1:0-4986 GCA_964435095.1 uncultured Gammaproteobacteria bacterium
ATCCTGCTCTCCGAGCCACTTCATGTTGATGTCCGTGTCGTTAATCGCCATTTGCGCGATGTCACCCCCGATGAGTTTTGCTGCATGAAGCATGGTGGCTTCCATGAGCACGGTACCTGAGCCGCAGAACGGGTCGAGTACGGTTTTACCGGCAACGTCTCCAGCAAGATTGAGCATCATGCGGGCGAGTTTTGGAGGGAGCATGCCTTGTTTTGCGTTGCGGCGCGGTCGGCCAAAGTCGCGCGTCGACCAGGCGTCAAACGGCTGAACCGACATGGTTTTGCCGATCCAAATCAGATCATTCGCCATGAGTAGGACGAACTCAGCGCCTTTGGTGATGAGCTGATTGCCGAGAATAACCGGCGAGCCAAGCGCGAGTTCTTTACTGTGTACGTAACGGGCGCTGCGCTCTGCTGCCTTGATGCGCTGTTTAACGGCGATTGCCATGCTGTCAATGAGCGACTTAGTCGATTCGAGAGCTTTGGTGCTTCCAAAGTTGTATACGCTTACGCCAAAGGTAATTTTTCCGTCGGGATTGCTTTCAAGCAAGTCGGCCGCAAGGAATTCGGCCATTTCGTCGTGATTGAGCGACGGGACGGTGGCAATGACGGCGCCGATTTTTTGTGTACCACCAAGCTTGTCCATGAGAACTTCGCTGTTTTCGAGTCCTTCGTCAAAAATCGCAACACCATTTTGGTGAAGTGAAGGTTTTTGAGGGGTAACCGCCTCGATTTCAGCGAGTGAGAGCTCTGGATGGCTGCCCAAGATGGCGAAGGATTGCATAGATTGGTGGAGGATAGCGCAAAATCTTGACCAATGCAACCTTTTGGGCTAACCTCTGACCACTAATTCTTGTCCGTGACTCAGTTAAAGCTGAGTTGTCCCGATCCTGTATCGGGACCAAAACGCTATGATCTACGAGATCCTTGCGATTGTGCCGTCAAAATACTCGGATACCGAGGTAGACGGCGCCGTCCAAAACATCGCCACGACCATTGAGGCCGCCGGCGGTAAGATCGAAAAGACGCAGAACTTGGGGAAACTCAAGCTCGCCTATCCGATCGAACACGTTCGCTTTGGTACTTACGTTCTCTTCTTCATCTCGGCTGATCCGTCAGCTATGTTGAAGATCGACGGCAACCTCCGGTTGGCTGAAGAGGTTCTTCGCCATGTCACCGTTGCTCGTCCAGAAGGTATTCCGACGTTCACTTTCCGCATGTCGTCTTATCAGCCTCCTTTGACGGCCGAGGGTCGTCGCGCCGGTGATCGTGAGGAACGTCCGGCCGCTCGGCAGGAACGTCCGGCCGCTGAAGGCGAAAAGCGTATGTCGACCGAAGAACTGAACGACAAACTCGATCAGATCCTCGACAGTGACATCATGAAGAACATCTAAACGAGAGGTTGATCTCTTCCATCCTATGGCATCTTCCCTCAACAAAGCGATGTTGATCGGCAACCTCACGCGTGATCCGGAACTTCGGAAAACGACGAGCGGCCAAAGCGTGTGTTCGTTCTCGATCGCTACCAACCGCGTCTATACAGATGCCAGTGGTCAGAAAAAGGAGAACGCTGACTATCACAATATTGTCGCCTGGGGACGTTTGGCTGAAATTTGCGCTCAGTACCTCACTAAGGGGAAAAAGGTGTACATCGACGGCCGCATCCAGACGCGTGATTGGGAAGGCCAGGACGGCCAGAAAAAATATCGTACCGAAATCATCGCCGAGAACATGATTATGCTCGATCGCGGTGGGAGCGGTATGGGTGGTGGCTCTGCTAGCATCACGCCTGCACCTATGCTTGATGAGCCGTCAGCTGCACCTGAAGAAGAGATCAAACTTGAGGACATTCCATTTTAAACTATGAACAACAATAAGACAGCTAAGAAAGAGCGCTACTGCTTTTTCTGTGTGAACAAGGAAGTCGCGATCGACTACAAGAACACTGAGGTCTTGAAGCGTTTCCTTTCGTCATTCGGTAAGATTGTCGCCAGCAAGCGCAGTGGTTTGTGCTCATCGCATCAACGCAAAGTCGCGAACGAGATCAAGCTCTCGCGTATCATCGGCTTGATGCCGTTTGTGTTGAAATAAGTGATTAAGGGCTGATTATCGCAGATGGAAGACGCGGGGCTGGTCCTCGCGTCTTTCGATAGTCAGCGTCAATCAGCTTATAATCAGCGTTAATCTTATATATGTTACAAAAAGAAGATTTACAGGCTCGTGCACAACTTTGGAATTCAGTTCTTGATTCCATTCGGTCGTTTTTTCGAGCGCGTGGCTACATTGAAGTAATGACACCAGTTCTCGTGCAGTCGCCGGGAATGGAGCCGAATTTGTTTCCGCTTGGCGTCGACGTCCATCCCGAAGGACGTCATGCAAAAACTTTACGCATGGGACTTATCACTAGCCCCGAGTACAGCATGAAGAAGTTACTGGCTGGTGGTTTGGAAAAGATTTTTACGCTTACGCCAGTATTTCGCGATCACGAACTGCCGGGTCAGCGTTGGAGCATTGAATTTACGATGCTTGAATGGTATCGCCAGGGCGCTGACTACACAGAATGCATGCGTGATACGGAAGACTTGGTGAACGGTATTCTTGGCACAACGGGGGAGTGGCCGCGATTGAGTTACGTGGATGAGTTGGCGGCGTGGACGGGTCCGACTAGTGAAGACACGTTCAATCACTTCATTCTTCCAGAACTCATCAAAAAACATGAGCGGTTTTTTATTACTCAATTTCCAGTCGCTGAGGCATCGCTCGCCAGGAAGAGTGCTAATGGACGGTATGCGGAGCGTTTTGAGGCCTACGTAAATGGCCTTGAAATCTGTAATGCCTTTACTGAATTAGTCGACGTTAACGAACAGCGAGCGCGCTTCATAATCGAAGCGCAAGAGCGTCGTGACGCGGGGAAAGAGGTCTTTCCGATTGACGAAGACATGCTTTCTCAGCTAGCATCAGTGGCGTCTCCGACGTATGGCAATGCGCTAGGCGTCGACCGGCTCGTGATGCTTAAGGCTCGAGCGCGGGATATTGATACGGTTCACCTGTTTCCACCATCGCAGCGTTATTAAATCGGCATAATTCGTTTCAAATCAGAGTTAATCAGCGTCTATGGCATCACCAAATGACATTCGTAAGGGTTCGGTTCTCAATTACGAAGGTGATCTTTGGGTCATCACGGGTTTCCAGCGCGTTTCACCGGGGAAAGGCAGTTCATTTGTCCGCACGCGTATGAAGTCGCTTTCGTCGGGCAAAGTTGTCGAGAATAACTTCAAGTCTAGCGAAAACGTTACCTTTGAACAGGTCGGCTTTCGCAAGATGCAGTTCATTTTTGGTGACGACAACACGCTTACGTTCATGGACGGTCAGACGTATGAGCAAGTCATGCTCGGACGCGATCTTGTTGGCGACGATGCGCAGTATTTGAAAGAGGGTCTTGATGTGACCGTTATCATGCATGGCGATAAAGCTATTTCCATGGAGCTTCCGCTCAAGATCGAATACACGATCGCTGAAACTGAGCCGGCTGTAAAAGGTGATACCGCGTCTGGCAACGTACTAAAAGAAGCTAAGATGGATAACGGACTCACGGTACGTGTTCCAATTTTTTGCAAAGAAGGTGACACTATCATGGTTTCAACTGAAAGTGGTGCGTACGTCGAGCGCGTGAGCCGCTAGTATATATACAACCAAAGCCGCAGCAATGCGGCTTTTTGGTACACTGGAGCCGTATGTCGTCTCATCCAGCTAAAACATTGCTCGCAACATATATAACGGTAAGCGGTATCAGCGCTTGCGGTTCGCCCGTTCCCTTCCAAGAACTTACGGATGAGCAGTCAGAGCGGGTGAGCGTACTCATTCAAGAGATGGATCAACAGCAGAAGTTTTTGCATGCCTTTGTTGACGCTGCCGATGAACATCTCATCTATAGTGCCGATGGTCGTCCAGACAAGTCGCAACTTCATCGCGATATTGATCGCGTCATAGATACGGTACACCGTCTTCAGGATGAGGGCCGTATACACGGTATTTCATCAAAATCATCTTTGGGTATATATCTTCCGCCTATAGTTGGTGAGGCAATGGGCCTTAATCCCGAACATTTATACGAGCTTCATTCTGACGTGCTTCTTCATGAAGGAGGCCAAGCGGTGGGTGGGTTGCACGGTCTTGATGTCATACTCGCAAAAAAATATCAAATTGATTTTCGCGAAATCGCTCATGCAAATAAAGATTTTGCTGAAGAAATGGATCGGTTGGGTGCTGTCGGATATACAGCGATGCGTGAAATCGCAAGAGACGTTCGAAGTGAAAGTACGGAAAGATACATTCGTCGAGCAAAAAATATTAAAGAGTCAAATCACGCATGGAGAGATCGAGTGGCGGTGGCTATTCAGCGTGATGAATCGTCTCAAAAAACGCTTGTGATGTTTGGTGTATCAGAAAATATGCTCTTCGATACACTTGAGACTTTTGTTGATTTTCGTGAAAGTGAGCTCGTGAAATGTGAACGTGAGAATTGGGAAGCGCGAGAGGAACATTTGCGCGAGTCTCGTTTGTGGTAGTGATTTCGGCAATCTAATGTTCGGATGTTATTGCTGATCTTGAGTCATTTTTGGCTTTTTTATTGCTTGCAATGCTTTTTGCGTATCAATACCCGTTGGGTTCGGCATTAAGCCATAGAATTTGATACAATGAGCTGGCATCGAGATCGTTGCATTTTTGGCTATGGCAAAAAAACTCAAAAAAAGAGCTTCAGCCGTGAGTTACGATGAGCCGATTATTGGTGACGAAGTAAAGCAGAGCATTTTCGCCATTATTTTAGTGGCAGTGGGCGCTATATTGCTGTTGGCATTTTTTGGTATGGCGGGCGCACTTGGCGACACTATTGATGGATGGTTATCAACGTTTTTGGGTGCAGCTCGACTTGCAGTTCCTATTCTATTTTTCTTGATTGGTGCAAATACCGTCCTACAGGATCGTC
>CAYSXU010000065.1:0-4841 GCA_964435095.1 uncultured Gammaproteobacteria bacterium
TCTTGATCCGTCTACTACAAATTTGCTAACTGGTTTTTTAGGTGGGTAATAACGCGGCGCTCAGCGGCTACGATGTCGGTGTCAGTGAGTGTGAGACGCGTTGTCTCGCGCGTGCCAACCGCTTTGAATGGCGCTCCAAGGAGAAGGGCGTCATGCGGGCGTTCGGCGTGCAGATGTGCGCCGACGTTGCCGTCAACTTGTTCAAACAGGATGGCTACCACGCGTGCAACAGGTGACGATGAGAGAAGCTCGCTGACAATATCGGTAAGCGAGGCTTCATCCGCTCCGGCAGTAATGAAATCTTGTCGGGTAAGGAGCGTCCAGGCGAGCCCAAGCTCCGGTTCTGACTTGAGGCGCGCCAGTGCTCGTCCCCACAAACGGAGCGTTTCAACGCTTCGTGTGCGATATAGATGCTCGATTATTTCTTCTCGACGTGCACCTTTGGCAATTAGCGTAGCCGCGCTCTCGAGTGTCTTGGTTGTTACGTACGGTGAACGGAAGCTCTTCGTTTTTGCAATCATGCCTGTCAAAAAAGCGGTTGCCAGCTCTGGATCAATTAGTCCTTCATCTTTTTTACGGAAAAGATTGAGGACGACTTCGCTGACTGACGATGCGCCGATATCTACAATGTTGAGGTTGCCGTAGGCCTCGTTACCAGCTAAATGGTCAAGGTTAACAATCGGCGTCTGAGCAAAGAAATCAGCATATGTTTCGCTGAGTGCGCCCAGGCTTGCTAAATCTGGAGCGCCAATAGTGACGATCAGATCATAGCGATAACTTTCGGCTGAAATTCGTACGTCAGACTCCACCCAAGCTCCGCTCTTTGGTGTGACGTGGATTTGGAGTTCGTTGTCGATCACGGCGTAAGACAGCTCGTCGACTTTTGCGTCGCGAGCATTTACTTTAATGACTAGCGAACGAATATTCGGAAGGTCGCCTTTTACAGGTTGAGCGACTGATAAAAAATTCAACATTTCCGGCGAGCGACCGCCTGCGGAAACGATATCAATGGGCTTTTCTAGACGAGATATATAGGCAGCAATGCCAAAAGAAGTTGTAAAATCATCAATATTCGCCAGCTCTTTGAGAACAATGAGTGGACGATTTGAGCGCTCAAGCGCCATGAAAAACTGGTCGTGGAGGGGGAGAGACATGCGGAAAGTTCTCGCGAGCGAGGTCTCACCTTATCGGGGTAGAGAAGTGCCGTCAACCCCTGGGCTGTGTATTTTTGGACGAAATCATCCCGATTCGATAGACTCTTCACTATCTATGTCAGAGATGCCCAAGGCCTACGAGCCCCAACAATACGAAGATAATCTTTATAAACGTTGGGAAGAAGCTGGGGTTTTCAACCCCGATAACCTATCCGGCGATCCCTATTCAATCATGATGCCTCCGCCAAACGTGACGGGTGTTCTTCATTTGGGGCATGCGCTTGAAAATGCCTTAATGGACGCCATGGCGCGTTATCAGCGTCTCCAGGGCAAAAAAGTATTATTGGTTCCCGGCACCGATCATGCCGCCATTGCTACTCAGGCCAAGGTCGAAAAGCTCCTCATGCAGCAGGGCGTCAAAGACCCGCGACGTGAGCTTGGTCGCGACGGGTTAGTAGAAAAAATTCGAGAATTTGCCGAAGGCTCAAAGGCGACCATTTTGAGCCAAGTAAAGAAAATGGGCACGAGTGCCGATTGGTCGCGTTTGGCTTACACGTTTGATGATGAGCGCAACGCAGTCGTGAAAGAGCTCTTTAGTCGCATGTATAAAGACGGCTTGATTTACCGTGGCTATCGCGTAGTCAACTGGTCGGTAAAAGGACAGTCGACCTGTTCTGACGACGAGATCGTTTACGTTGAACGTCCGGCAAAGTTGTATACCTTCAAATACAGTAAGGATTTTCCGATCACTATCGCAACGACACGCCCGGAGACGAAGCTCGGCGACACCGCTGATGCAGTACATCCGTCAGACGAGCGTTACCAGCAGTACATCGGCCAGACGTTTACTGTCGATGTTGGCGCGACTGAATCATTGCAGATTAAGGTTATTGCGGATGAAGCGGTTGATCCGGTATTTGGTACGGGTGCGCTTGGCGTTACGCCGGCGCACAGCACAGTCGACTTTGTGATGTACGAAAAACAAAAAGCTAAGGGTGATTTGATTGGCCTTATTCCGGTCATCGGTCCTGACGGTCGCATGACCAAGGAAGCCGGCAGAACATATGAAGGCATGACATCTGAAGCAGCTCGTGCAGCCTTCGTTCTTTGGTTGAATGAGCAGGGGCTTCTTGAGAAAACGGAAGATATTGTTCAAAGCGTCGGTACTGCGGATCGTTACGGTGACGTGATTGAGGCTTTGCCGATGACGCAATGGTGGCTTGACGTTACAAGAGACATTCCTGGTCGCGGTAAGAGCCTGCGCCAGCTCATGCGTGAAGCGGTCACAACGGGTCTCAATGGCGACGAAGCTAAAAAGGTAACTATCACTCCGGACCGTTTTACGAAATTGTATCTTGACCGCGTCGATAATCTGCGTGACTGGTGTTTATCACGTCAGCTGTGGTGGGGTCATCGCATCCCAGTGTGGTACCGAGGTGAAGAAATCCACGTCAGCGCCGAGGCGCCTAAAGGTGAGGGCTGGGAGCAGGATCCAGATACGCTCGATACGTGGTTTAGCTCAGGATCATGGACGTTTTCAACGCTCGGCTGGCCAGAAAAAACTAAGGATCTCGAAACTTTTTATCCAACCCAATGGATTCAAATGGGATACGAGATTTTGTATCTCTGGCTCATGCGCATGATTCTCATGAGTGCTTACGCGCTTGAAGATGTACCATTTAAGAATGCTTACATCCACGGCATGTTACGTGATCAGCACGGTCAGAAGTTTTCAAAGTCGGCCGGCAATGGAATTGATCCGCTTGAAATTATTGCAACCTACGGATGCGATGCATTGCGTCTTAGTTTGTTGACCGGTATTGCGCCGGGGAACGATTCGCGTTTCTACACAGAAAAAGTTGAAGGCTCCCGTAACCTTGTGAATAAACTGTGGAACATCTCACGTTACGTATTTTCGACGACTGAAGGAGCGAGACACGTCGATAGTCTTACACCGAGAACCTTGGCCGATCGTTGGATTTTGAGTCGGTTTAGTGAGACCGTTAAAAAAGTGAGCGATATGTTGGAGCGTCAAGACTTTTCTTTGGCGACGGAAGTATTGCGCGAGTTCACTTGGACCGAGTTTGCCGATTGGTATCTAGAGATCGCAAAAGTCGAGAAAGATAAAGATGAGATTCTTCTATTTATCTTGGAACGCTTGCTTGTTCTGTGGCATCCCTTCACACCGTTTGTTACGGAAGAAATCTACAGCCAGTTTGATCGTGGTTTGGTGGCAGTCGCCAAGTGGCCGAGTGATGTAGCTTTCACGCTTACTGACGAAGAACGTTCGCAATTCATGAAGTTGAAGGAAATTGTTACGACCGCTCGCGATGCTCGTGCTGGCTACCAGCTGCCGACCATCGATGCGCTTATTCTTGACGGCGATTTCTTGAAGGAACACCAGGAAGTCCTTGCTACGCTCGCGAAGATTTCATCGCTTCGCTTTGGTGCTTCTGAAGATCGTGTACAATCGGTCGCGTCTGCTGCGATTTCGTTCGTATTGCCTGAAGGTTTTGATATGGCTGGACTGCGTGCCAAGCGTGAGAAAGAGCGAATATCTGTTGAGAGCTTTATTGCTGGACTTGAAAAGAAGCTGGAAAATTCGGATTTCGTTAAAAATGCACCAGCAGCAGTCATCGCCCAGGAACAGAAGAAACTTACCGACGCTAAGGAAAAGCTCGCCGCCATCACACGTGAACTTGAGAGTCTGTCATAATAGATGAGTATGAAACCGGTAAATACAGATCCACAGGCGATCGAAGACGTGCTGACGCGTGGCGTTGTTGATTGTGTTTTGGTCGAGCATTTGCGCCAGCGCATGATGTCCGGCGAGCGATTACGAATCAAATTCGGTATTGATCCAACGTCTCCGAACATGCATTTGGGTCACACTGTGCCGCTTATGAAGTTACGGCAGTTTCAGACGCTTGGTCATCAGGCTGTGCTTATTATTGGCGATGCGACCGCCGCGATTGGGGATCCGACTGGACGCTCAGAATCAAGAAAACAGTTATCAAAGGAAGAGGTTGAACAAAATAAAACGACTTACATCAACCAAGCGGCCAAGGTGCTTGATATCGAAGACGTTGAAATTCATCACAATGGCGAATGGTTTTTCCCCATGTCAGCTGCAGAGTTCCTTGGACTTACTTCACTGGTGACCGTTCAGCAGATTTTGCAGCGCGAAGATTTCCGTAAGCGTGTAGAAGATACTGACCATCCGTTAACAGCGATTGAGCTGACGTATCCGATAATGCAGGGTTATGATTCGGTGCGGGTCGTCGCAGATGTAGAAATTGGTGGCCATGATCAGCTCTTGAACCTTATGATGGGGCGACGCATGCAACGTCACTTCAAACAAGAAGAGCAAGATATTTTGACAGTTCCTCTGCTTGAAGGCACGGATGGTGTGCGTAAGATGTCAAAGAGTTTCGGTAACGCCGTTGCTCTTACTGCTCAGCCAAACGATATGTTTGGTCAGCTTATGACAATTCCGGACGGGTTGATTGTTAAATATTTCTCGTTGCTCACTGATCTCTCAAGCACTGAAATCAAAGCTCACGAGGACCGTCTCGCCGCAGGGGAAAATCCTCGCGGCATCAAAGCAAGCCTAGCTTGGGAATTGGTGCGCATGTTTAACGATTCTTCTATTGCGAATAGTGCGAAAGCTGCATTTGACGAGCAATT
>CAYSXU010000066.1:0-3091 GCA_964435095.1 uncultured Gammaproteobacteria bacterium
TATCGAGCCGAAGTGGCATTTGCTCGTGCCGTGGTCACCGATCGTCAAAATGGTGATTTTGATAGTATTTTGTCTGATTTATATTTGGTCGTAAAAGTAAATCGCCTAAGTGACATAGCTAATCGTAATTTAGCCAATGCATTGTTACATAAAGCGGCTGAGATGATTGAAGATATAAACAGCGATCCCGAAGTAGTTCGCGGTATATTAAGTAGCGCCGTGACTGCGGCTACCAACGCGACGTACTACGGACCGTCAAACGTAGCTAACTGGCAGCAGCTCGGCGATATTTATCGAGAAGTGGCTCCGTTCATTAGTGATGGTGATGCTTTTGAATTTGCGGCGACGGCTTATGGTCGGGCTGTGGAGCTTGCGCCAACCAACCCTCGCTACCATGTGGACTTGGCACGCACCGAACTATTACGTGCTTCGCAGCTTGAAACGTTAGTTGAAAATGAGGACGAGGAGTTGGCTAAGCAGGCAAGTGAAGCTTATGAACAGGCTCTGACGAATGCCGAAGGCGAGCTGAGAGCCGCGATAACTCTAAAGAATGATTACGCAAGCGCACTCTTTTATTTAGCCTTTGTTCAGGAGCGGCAGGGGAGACTAGCGGACGCTATTCGTAGTATGGAATTGGTTCGTACAACGAACCCGTCAGATGTTGGAGTGAGTATGCAATTAGCGCTCCTGTATTTGCGCCAAGGGAAAAATGAGCTGGCTAAACAAGAGCTTGAGCGCGCCATCGGTTTAGTGCCGAATTATGCCAACGCTCACTGGTATTTAGCGTCTATCCTTGAGCAAGAAGGTGATACCGAAGGTGCGCTTGAGGCGCTGAGAGTCGTCCAGGAACTCAACCCTGACAATACAACGGTCACTAATCGAATTGAACAGCTTAAGCAAGGAGCGGCTACTGAACTTATTCCAGATCCGATCGACGAGGCGGGCGATCAAGTGACTCTACCCGATGGAATAACGCCTTAAACAAAATAGTCCCCATCCAGAATCACTGGGTGGGGACATTTACGATGGACGGCTACCAGCTGCCGGTGAGGTGCAGACCAAGCGGGCTCGCGCCAAACGACAGGCGCGATTCGCTCGTGAGGAGCACGGTGACGCCGAGTCCAGCGCCAATGGCCGTGCAGCCGCCAAGCGCGATAGCGCCGTACCTGTAGCCATCGTACTGCGCGACGACGTCGTCATAGCTCTGCCCTTCGTACTTCTCCGGCTCGGTGAGCGCGGTTTGGTACATCTGGTTGGCTTGGTAGCCGAGGATGCCGCCGGCGATCGCGCACGCGCCTGCCGCGGAGAAAGAAACGATCGGGGTGACCGCTCCTGTCTGCTTTTTGGGTGCCTTGTTCTCCTGCGGCTTCGCGGCGATCGCTTGCGTGTACGCCGGAAAGACGACACGGCCGCCGTCCTTGAAACCGCCGGTTGCGTTGCTGTACGCGATGATCGAGGCCGACTTGTCGATCTTGAGCGTCTCCTGCGAGAGGAGTGCGCGCAGCTCGGCCACCGTCAGGTCACGGTTCGGCGTGGCGTTGAGCACGTTCGCGAGCGCAAGCAGAAGCCCGGGCTCGGCGTTCTTGTTGGGGCCGGCGGCACTGATCGCGAGACTGCTCTGATCCGACCAGTTGTCGGCCGAGAGGCCCTTGGCGAGCACGCCGGGCGGGAAGTCGATGATGATCGACATGTCCGGCGAATCGTCGAGGAAGACGATCGTCTCGTTGCTGACCTCGAACATCATCTGCTTGAGGCCGGCGATGTTGAGAAGCGTTCCCTCGAAGGGCACGGTTGCGTCGGGTGTCGCGGTGTCCACGGGGTTGAACGCGGGGCACATGAGCGTCTCGAGTCCGAACTCGGCGCCGAAACCGGGCGCAGCCACGAACAGCATGCCGGTCTCCCAGATGCCGTTGTTGGGAGCGGAGAGCGTCGGCAGAAGTTCGTCGAGCTCGGTCTGCGTCGGGTTGGTGACCCGAACGACCTGGTCGCCGATGTGGCGCTTGATGAGCGCAGCCTGGAGCGCATCGGCTTCGCGAGCAAAGCCCGGAAGCATGATCTCGTCGTACTTGGCCTTGGGCACAAGCGGCAGCGAGCTGCATTCGAGGATGACGACGAGCGTGGCCTCGTTGGCCGGCTTATTGTCATCCATGTAGGGGACGACGCGCGTGACGGTGGCGTGAACGTTCGGGATGAGCGAAAGAGCGATGAGCATCGTCAGTTTCTCCAGTCAAAGGGGTGGATGCTTCTCCAAGATGGAGCCTGGTAACTTATCGTAAAATAGACTAATCGTCAATATTGCGCTACACTCGGCGCGATTTTCATTTCTATGCTTAACGTCGGTATCGTCGGCCTTCCAAACGTCGGCAAATCAACCCTATTTACCGCGCTCACCAAGAAACAGGTGGATTGCGCGAATTTCCCTTTTTGTACCATTGAGCCAAACGTCGGCATCGTTGAGGTTCCCGATGAGCGTCTTCCGGTACTAAGCAAAATGTCATCGTCAGCCAAAATTATTCCTACGGCTATTGAATTTGTCGATATCGCCGGTCTTGTTAAGGGTGCCCACAAAGGCGAAGGACTAGGCAATAAGTTTCTCGCGAATATTCGTGAGACTGACATGATTACTCACGTTGTTCGCGCGTTCGTCGACACAAACGTTACGCATGTCGATGGAAGCGTTGATCCGGCGCGTGATGTGGAGGTGATTGAGCTCGAGCTCGCTATGGCCGATTTGGTGGGTGTTGAAAAGATGCTCGACGGTGTGCGCAGTAAAATGAAGGCTGGTAAAAATCCAGATTTAGCCACACAGGCTTCGGCGCTTGAAAAAGTACATGCTGCCCTGCTGGCTGGACGGCTTGCCCGATCGGTCGAATTAGCCGATGACGAAGCCGCCTTTATTCGCGGACTTCAGTTGCTCACCTCAAAGCCGATTTTATACATTGTGAACGTCGACGAAACATCGGCAACTGATCCAAATTGGACTTCGCCACTTGGACCGGATCGTCTTGCTATTCCAATTTCGGTAAAGATTGAAGCCGAACTTGCCGGATTGCCTGAAGAGGACGCGAAGGCGTTCTTGACCGATCTTGGT
>CAYSXU010000066.1:3101-3483 GCA_964435095.1 uncultured Gammaproteobacteria bacterium
TGCAGCAGTCCGGACTCGATCGCGTTATTACTAAGTGTTACGAGCTGTTGAATCTCGTCACCTTTATCACTACCGGTGAAATGGAAACGCGCGCTTGGACGATTGAACGCGGAACAAAGGCGCCACAGGCGGCCGGAAAGATTCACACCGACTTTGAAAAGAACTTCATTCGCGCTGAAATTATTGCGTATAAAGATTTTGTGAACTTCGGAGGTGAATCTGGTGCGCGTGATAACGGCAAGTTGCGAATTGAAGGCAAAGAATATGTCATGCAAGACGGTGACATCTGTCATTTCCGCGTAAACGTATAAGTATGGACATGCTCGAAGCGCATCTTCAGCCAAAGGCCTTTGATGAAATCAAGGCTGGAACGCGAAAATAT
>CAYSXU010000066.1:3493-4836 GCA_964435095.1 uncultured Gammaproteobacteria bacterium
GAAATATCTTTAAACGACGAGGCTCATCGAGCAATTGTTCCAGGTGATGAAATTTTGTTTAAGCGTCGTCACGAGCTGATCGAGTCGATGACGGTTGTCGTCGAGGAACATCTGTACTTTCCGAACTTGCAACGCTTGCTCGATAAGATCCCGCTCAAGGATTTGGGTGTGTATGAGAGTGAACTCGAGTTTTTGCAAGGATTTATGGCGCACTACCGTCCAGAAGAATTGCAGCGCGCCGGTATAGCCGCTTTCAAAATTAAAGTTAAGGAATAAAAGATTCGACCCCGCCCTTCGCGAAGGGCGGGGTCGTTACGTTTTGTGTGGAGCGCCACTATCAGATCATAAATTGTGGATAAATATATCGCCCCTTAGGGACGGGGATGAAACGTAAACGGCACCACCCCGAGGGGAGGCGCCGACGATGCTACGGTTTGGGCAGCCAGATTGCGAACCAGCGCTGCATGAGCTGCCAGCGTTCCTCGGAAAAATGTTCGCGACCATACTGTTCGCCGTGTCCACCGCCGATTCGCCACTCGAGATATGCCGCTCCGCCTTGCTTGATCGTGATCACGTCTTGTGAATACGCGACGTTCGCCTCCATCATGAAGCAGCTGTGACCGATGGGGCGCGAGATGAACGAGCGAACGACGATTCTATCGCGCTGCCACTCAAGCACACCCGCGAACACGGTGTCGATTTCGATGGGTTGAAGGATGACGAGTCCTGGCTGGATACCGATGAGCGTTGCGAGATGGTGTTCAACGAGCCACGTGGTCCTATCTATCGTTTCGAGGATAGGAAACGGGTCCTGGGACACGCATACGAGACGCGCTGAGTGAGGAAGGTGTGGTGTTTTGCGGTGAAGGTTCCTGCGGAGCTGGTCCTGAGCCTCGTTATCAACAAGGGTCGGGAACATTTCTTCGTTGATGAAGTCGCGCCACGTTGGTTGCATGTTCGTTCTCCAGGCACGCGTAAATGTAATATATGTGCGAAATGAATGCAAAACGGCACCACCCCGAGGGGAGGCGCCGGACGATTAGGGAAGGACTTCGACCAGCAGACGCTTCTTCTCGAAGGCCTTGGCCGAGGCGAGGTCGTGACCGAAGTACCAGTCGACGCGGTTGCTGTACTTCTTGTTCGTACGGTCGGCCACCGTGCAGGTGCCCAGATCGTCGATCTTGAGACGCGTGCCAAACGGGAACTTGCGCGCCGCGCAGATCGACTCGCCACGGGCGTGACGTTCGCAGATGTTGCTCATGTCGGCCGCGATGCACGGCGTCTTGTCGGTCTGATCGACCGTACTCGAGTAGCCGGTCACGTACATGAGGAACGTGGGGTTG
>CAYSXU010000067.1:0-4219 GCA_964435095.1 uncultured Gammaproteobacteria bacterium
TTCACCAACTACAGCTGGATGGAGAACCTCGTGAACAACATCCACCTCGTCCACCCGAGCCGCCGCCGTGCCCTAGACGAGGCCATGATCGAGACCTTCAACCGGTTCACCGACGACTGAACGGTCGGTGCGTGTACCGACCATCCCTTCGCCCCGCGCGACAACAGCCCCGTTTCGGGTGGCCGTCGTCTGACGCGGGGTTTGTTGTTTATCGCAAAAATTGAATCGCGCCGTGTCCCCAATTGATGTTCAAACTCACCCATCCGGAACAAATATTTTGACCGGGTATTGTGATGTTGATTTCAAAACGGCGTTCCTCTACCGAGGCACGTGGAGGATGATGACCGGAGTATCCATTGCGTTCACTACGAAAATCGTTGTAGGTAACTTCGTCCACGTTCAGGATATCGATATCCATTACTTCCTTGTTCTGATCCCATCGACCCCGAAATCGTGGCAGTTGTTCATTGACCGGAATGAGATCAAAAATGATCAGTAATCCATTATCACTTATCGCGCTTACATCTGATGTGTGCAGCGAATAGTCCGGATGTGAGTTCAGGGAGTGACGAATATTCACCACCCGATCGACAGCGAAGGAATTCTTACCGCGTCTTACGAATATCCCATCTTTTTTCATAGCAGCTTTACTTCCTAAACCGAAATGCGAGCAGAGCGTAAATTGCTACAAGAGTTGTGTAGATCAGACCACCGGCAATGAGGGGGAAATCATTTACTGAGAGATATTTGAGTTGGAAGAGAACGGCGGCGATCAGGCGGATCGCGACACCTTGCGCCGAAACATCACGAGAGGAGCGTGTTTTGAGTAGCCGGTGAATTTGAAAGACAAGATCGACGTAAAAAAGTCCGTATCCCAAAGCCAACGCGACATTTTCAAGCTGCATATTTTTTGCATTCCTCACGCTGTGAGGTCGATCAAGATAAGGTTCCTGTGGCGAAAATTTCCTCAAGAATTTGTGGCTTCCATACGCAACCAACCTCGATGTTCGTTAGCGCGTCGGTATACCGTCCCGAGTAAATACCAAGAAAGCGTACACCACCTCCGGAGAGATTGTGCAGAGCGGTACTCGTGCGATAGTCGCCGATTCTTTTCGCAATGACCGGAGATCCAGACATTCCCCTCTTAGTCGTGGCATCGATGAAAGAGAGCGGCAGTCCGTCGCAGTCGATGTCTAGATCGGATGCGATGTGTCCCGTCTTCCATACCGCCACTTTGCCGATTGTTCTGATGCCGTGAGGAAAGCCGATGATACTTACCGTTTCTGATGGTTCAAGCACCATGTCAAAATCAGCCAACGATGTGTCGAGATGATAAAAATGTATATCTGATACCTCGATCGGCAAGGCCACCACATCTACTTTTGGATTTTGGTGGCTGAGCCATGCGGGAACGCCTTCTCCGTTTTCCAGCGATATAGTTTTTTCGATCCAAACTCCCAGTTGTTCTGCATGAAAAGAGACGCGAACTTTATTCGGAATTGCACTTTGCGGATGTAGGATTGCGTTCGTTTGAGCATGACGACCCGTGACCACGTGTTTATTCGTGATGAGAAATACTCTCCCGCCCCTTTCAATAGTAAATCCGGTGGCAATACCTAGCGAGGTATCATCAAAAAAAGTTTCCAAATACAGGGGGACGATTGACCAAGCATTGACTGTCGGGGGCATACTGCCAGTAGCATAGCTCGTATAGCGCAATCCTGAAAGCGTCGAGGATCAATGTTTTTTGATAATCCTGTAACTCAAAATACGGTCTCGATCTTCGGCTACATACTGAATGAGAGTGGTGAGAAAATTTTCTGGAAGATGGCGATGATGGTTTATAAGAACAAAATGAGTTGATCGGCAATGATTACGACAGGAAGTTTCAACTGCCTCCTTTGCCTGCGCGGAATCGATCTTGATATGTTCAATTTCTTGAATGCCCGTGAAGGGTACTTCTACTCCCATTCTTTTATCGTGGTAGCGAGGCATTTCGCCATCGTCAAAGGCAAAGATTTCCACCCAACCTTCTCCATGTTCTGCGGACATAGCTTGGTTCCCTAATCCCTTAAAGAATTCGAAGGAATTATTTTTGATCACGGTGTCTGATAAAACAAAGATCGAAACCACGGGGACATTCACGGTTGGCATGGATGGCAACGCACTTTGCAAATGCATTTTCAGATTTCCGAGATCACTTTCTCCAGCACCAAACACGCGGGTCTCGTATTTGGACGGAATGTCGAGCCGTTCTAATAGGCGCGCCATAAAACTATCAGTTGTAAAAATGTCAGCATACGGAAGATATGTTGAGATGATTTGAATGTCATCACTATGGCCAGTTCTTACTGGCGAAGGTCCGAATCTATCCGTCAAAATTGCTGCCCACATGCTCGAACTTATGTGAATAGACGGGATGTCGGAAAAGAATTTTGAATAAACAAATTTTTCTAATAAATCTCGATCCCGAATGATATAACCAACGCCCCCGGGTCCGTTTTTTATTACGTTTTGTCTGGCGGCCTCCATCTCGGCCTCATATTGTTCGTCATAGTTACGCCTTGCTGCAAGGGTGGTATCTCGTACATCGCTCAACAGCTGACCTGTTTCTCGGCGCATGGTTCGATAATCAAAAAGTTCTTCAAATCGCATGTCGACATGAATATCGAACATTTTTATTCTGTGGTCTGGATTTTCGTGGAATACATGAATCTTACTGCCTTGGGCTTTACTTTCTCCGACAAACAACCTCGCTGCTTCAAAAATTTGTGCCTGCTGAATCGTATCGTAGTGTTCCAGCTGAACTTGTCCTAATTGATACAGCCGATTGAAAAAGCGCTCCTTCAGGTGGGTCGCTAAACTTATTTCAAAATCATGGAATATGGATTTTGCGACAAACGTTTTTTCGCTCCTGCATCCCTGATGAAGCAAGTCAAAAATTTCAGAATACTGAGGATCCACCCTAGCTTCTGTCTCTAGTTTTGCGATGTTGCTAATGAAATTTTGATCGAGATAAACAAAAATCTTTTTACTCATTTTGCCCATAGAATTGCTTGATCTGCTCGAAGCCGACCCAATCTTTATGGCAAACTTTCACACGCCTGTCCATCGTTGTCGCTCCCATCGAGCTTGTGAACATCGGAGCCGGTTTGTGCGATGCAGCAATCGTAAACTGCCTGCGCTTGGGCGTGGGTAGAAAAGTCGCCGCAGTTGTAGGTATTCGAGGAACAGGAACAGCTTGCCGTTGGGGTTGCAGGGGCGGGTTCCGCAGCCGGTTCCGTGCCGGTGGTTGTGGGAGCGGTGGAATTTTCGCTTGGAGCGGTCGTCTCGGCTGTGGTTGTCGTTCCTGCTGACGCGTTAGGAGCGTCCTGCACGTCCTCGCAAGCGCCATCAGCCCACAATCCTCGCTTGGCGGCCTGCGCCTCTGCCTGCGCCGTTTTATAGTCCTGCTGGTACTTGTACGCCGCCGAATAGGTGTATTCGTAGGCGTAGCCCTCAACGATCATCTGTTTTCCAAAGTCCGAACCGTCCGCCAAGAAAACATAACGTAAAAGGCGATCGTACTTGTCGCGTTCACCTTGGGTCGGGTCTGCTTCGAGTTTTACGGTCTGACCGTCCAACATCGCCTTGGCTCTGCTCGACGCCTCCTGCCCGAAACATTCCACCGGCTTGCGGGGATCGACGGTCTCCGGCGTGTTGATACCGACGATGCGGATCGTCTCCCGCACGCCATTCGTCTCCACAGTTATCGTATCGCCATCGACAACCTTCACGACCGTGCTGACGGCTGTGTCGGTGGTCTGCTCTGTGGCGTCTGGCGCGGAATCGGTAGTCACTTCCTCCGTCTCCGGTTTCGGTTCAACGGGCGGGGCGGTGGCGACACCGATGATGAACGAAGCGAGCATTACCGCCCCCAGCACTTTTGCAATCTTCCCACGCGTCACTCCTTTCTTGAAAAAACGTGCGTAGACGCGCGGCACAATCATGCCGAGTATCAGCGCGGGAATTGAAAAAAAGAAGATGAGCAGGAAGAAGGCCGACATAGCGCTATGAATTCATCGTTGCGTAAATCGCGTCGCGCATCTTTTCCTTTTCACTCGGCTTGATCAAAAATTTGTGCTTCTTTCCGTCCGCCGTTTGGATGATTATGCTTGATTGGAATAACAGCCCCAATGTGATGCCTGTGATCTGTTTGGTCATGATGATCTCTTCTGCT
>CAYSXU010000068.1:0-4206 GCA_964435095.1 uncultured Gammaproteobacteria bacterium
GCCTTTGTTAAGTTGATATGTAATACCTGGTGACATTGTAAAATCTTCAACGTTTAACTCAGTTCCTGAGGATTGGCTTCCCGTGGGCGTTCCAGGACCAGTTTTTGACCAAATCTTAGAATTATCAATAAATAGCTGTTCAATCGTGGCTCCGTTATCCCAAGTGAAAGTTATTTTGTCGATGGTAGCGGATGCATCGCCAGTGTTTGTGATGGCTAGATCACGCAGCTGGCTTCCGCCATAAAACTCTGAGTTGCCCACATCGAATGTGACATAAGCCGACTGTTGTGACGGGCCAAAACATGAGCCTTGCGGATTATCCCAACGTGTTCGCAGAGCTTCTTGGGTGAGCGTGTGGTTTCGGTTGGCGGTATCGATCCAGGTGATATCGCTGATTAAATATTTGCTATCAGAGTCGACGGTACCGCCGCTCGTCACAACATTGCAGGAAGTATCGCGTTGTACGTCCCGCACATGGAGCGTCCGCGACATACCGAAGTCGAGCGATTGTGGACCGGTGGTGATTGTCCAGCGTGACCCAACCATAGTCAGTGCGCCATTTTCAGTGTTTGCGAGATCGTCAAATGCTATGCTTTTAAGCGCCTCAAGGCCTTCGAGCGCATTCCAAGTTACTAGTTGGTATTCAGTTGCTCGATCGCTGGTTTGGTTTGAGATAATCACGAGCGACACGATAGCGCTCATAAACATGGCCGCGACACCGGCGGCGACAAGCGCTTCAAGCATGATAGAGCCTCGAGGAGCCATATTATTCAACGGGAACGCCGCGTTGATCGATAGTAACGGTGTGCTGTTCGTTAAACCATGTAACTGTAGCCGATCCGTAGTAGGATGTCGCTCCAGAGAATTGTTGGAAGACGATTTCGTGCGAATTTGTTGCATCGGGTGCGCTACCGCTGAAATCGACGGTTGTAAAAAGAATGTCATTGTTCACGGTCAGAATGAGATCTTTTGAGGTATCTCGTGCGGCATAGCTCAAACCTGCGAAGACGATCATGTTGGAGGTTTTTCGCGTTGTTTCGTCGTAGGGAATATATACGCCCCAGGAGGTGTTATCGCGATTAGCTCGCGCGCGGCGTGCGGCCAGAGCCAGGGCTGTCATGATGTCGTGGTCAGTTGAAAAGTTGGCTAGCGTTCGAGAGATATTCGAAAAACCGACTGCGCTTGCGCCGAAAATTATGGTGATGATTGTCATGCTGATGACGACTTCAAGCAGCGTGACGCCACGGGGAGCACGAAACAGACTCATATGCTGCCGACGACTTGGTAGATCGGCGAGATAATAGAGAAAGCGAGCAGCGCCACCATCAGGCCGATCATGACGATCATAAGCGGCTCAAGTAGCGTCGCAGCGTTACGTGTTGATTCATCTACTTCGTTTTCATAAAAACCCGCCAGATAGTTAAGCATGTCAGCTAGTGTGCCGGTTTCTTCACCAACGCGAATAAGTCGCAGTGCGATTGGCGGAATGAGCTTATTCGAGCCAGATAGTGCGTCTGTCAATGTGTGACCTTGCGCTAGTTCGGTTTGCATCTTTATGAACATGCGTCGATAGTAGAAATTGCGCATTACGTTGGCGGTTACCACCAGAGCTTCGCTGATCGGCATGCCAGATCCGAGCAGCGTACCCATGAGACGCGTCATGGTAGCTAGGTTGGTGTCACGCGCGATTTTGCCGATGACCGGAGTTTTGAGTAGTAGACCGTGAGTTATCGGTTTAACGATCGGCAGCCGGCGCAAAAAGATAAACCCAACGACGAGCAATATGGCTCCGAGCAATAGAAGATCGCCAGAATGCTGTACGAGGTTAGCGACCATGATGAGTACTTCCGTTGTCCAAGGCAACGGCACGTCGAGTGAATCAAAGAGTGCGGTGATATTAGGTAGAACGAATACGACGATGCCGGTGGTGACTGAGATAGCGCTGATGAGCACAATGCTCGGGTACATGAGTGCGCCTTGGATTTTTTTGCGTAGTTCGTGCTCTTTTTGTAGCTGGTTGGCTAGTTCTTCGAAGTTTTTTTGGAGCGTACCTGAAGCTTCGCCGGCGCTAACTAAGTTTACGTAAACGCTGGAAAAAATATGCGGATAGCTACCCAGTCCTGAAGCTAGAGTATTTCCACTTCGTACGGCGTTTTTGAGTGTAGTCAAGATTTCTTTCAGCGAGCCGCTTGATTGCTGAACTAAGATGTCGAGAGCTTCGTCAATCGGCAAGCCGGAGTTGAGTAGGACGGCTAGATATTTTGTAAAAAGCAGCCGCTCGGATAGCGAAAGACGCACGCTCAGGCGTTTGAAAAAACTAAGTTTTGTTTTAGGCGGGACAGGGGCGAGTACGGCTGGTTTGGTTTTACGCGGTTTGGTGGTGGCTGGCATAAGCGACGCTATTCCTGCATGACGCGAATCAGTTCTTCGACGGTAGTTTGTTTTTCGATGACTTTTTTAGCTCCGTCTTCTAAAATAGTAGTCATGCCTTCTTGACGTGCCAGAGCTTCGATCTCGTCACTGCTGGCTCGTTTAACGATTAAATCTTGGATAGCAGGTGAATTTTCAAGGACTTCGTAGATGCCGACGCGACCGCGATAGCCGCTGTTATTGCATTTTGCACAGCCGCCAGTCTTGGCGACTTCAATACTTGGCTGGTCTTTGAAAATCGCCTGTATCGAAGTTTCAGGGAAGAGTTTAGCGGCTTCTTCACGCGTCAGAGTTTCGGTTTTCATGCAATCGCTGCAAATGCGGCGTAACAAGCGTTGAGCAATTGAACAGATAAAAGTTGATGCAATTAAAAACGGTTCGACTCCCATGTCGACGAGACGCGGGATAGTGGTGGCTGAGTTATTGGTGTGGAGCGTTGAGAGTAACTTGTGGCCAGTCATGGCGGCGTTGACTGCAATCTTGGCGGTTTCTTGGTCGCGAATTTCACCCACCATGATGATGTCAGGATCTTGACGGAGAAGCGCGCGCAGTCCGGTAGCAAACGTTAACTTGGCGACATGGTCGACTTGGCTTTGATTAGTACCTGGGATTTCAAATTCTACTGGATCCTCGATGGTTGAGATATTTACTTCGCGTGTGTTGAGTACTTCGAGAATGGCGTAAATGCTGGTAGTTTTACCGCTTCCAGTTGGACCAGTGGCTAAGATCATGCCCCAAGGTTTATGGATTGCTCGCTGCACCCGCGCTAAATCTGATTCAGAAAAGCCTAGCTGCTCAAGGGTCAACTGGTGCGATTGGCTTGAAAGTAAACGAAGGACACATTTTTCACCAAAGGCCGTAGGTAGAATTGAGGCGCGAACGTCGACGTCGCCAAGCGGGCTGGTAAATTTGAAGCGTCCGTCCTGCGGAGCATGGTGTTCGTCAGTGCGCATCCGGGTGAGAATTTTGAGGCGAGCTATGAGTTGGACGTGGAGCGAAGGATCAAGGGTGTATTCGTCATGCAAAATGCCGTCGACGCGAATGCGCGCAACGGCGTGATCTTTCCAAGGCTCCAGGTGGACGTCGGAAGCGCGCGAGCTGTGCGCGAAAATCATGAGTTGCTCAAATAAAAGCACGGCCGCGTCCTTGCTGTCGCCTTTGGTAGCATTGGCGATCAGTTTATCGATGTCGGCTTTGGTCGGAAGCGGTGCGGTCGGCTTGCTTTTGGGAGCCGGTTTTTCCGTCTGCACTTCGGTTGAAGGTTCGGCTTTCGTGGGTGTTGGCATGGCTATAGTGTAGCACAATGTCCACATCGTTTCTGATAAAAAATCCTAGCGGAGGTATAATATTTTTGAAAGTTACGTGCCATCTCATTCTTTGTATAAAATACGTATGTACGGAGGAAAGAAGCAGAAAGGGTTTACGCTCATTGAGCTCCTGATCGTGATTGCGATTATCGTCGTGCTCGCGGCCGCGGTGTTCGTCGCACTTAATCCGGCGAAACGCTTCCAGGATTCGCGTAATGCTCGTCGTAGCAGTGATGTCGCTAGCATCTTATCGGCTCTTAAGACCGATCAGATCGACAATGGCGGTACTTATCTCGCCTCGGTTGCGGCTCTCACGGTCGATACGGAGTATCAAATTGGTACTGCGGCTGTTGACTGTGATTCAGGTTGCGCCGCCGTTACCACTGAAGCGGCGTGCGCAGATTTAACTGGCTTGGTGACAGACGGTTATCTAGGTTCAGTGCCAATGGATCCAAGTTCTGGAGCCGCC
>CAYSXU010000069.1:0-4143 GCA_964435095.1 uncultured Gammaproteobacteria bacterium
AACTCGCTGGTATGACTTTTGTGGTCACCGGTACGCTTGCTAGTTTGGGTCGCGGGGAGGCCAAAGACAAGATTCGTTTGATGGGCGGTGCGGTCGCTGGCTCCGTCAGCAAAAAGACGACCTATGTGGTTGTTGGTGCGGAGCCTGGTTCTAAGGCCGACAAAGCTAAGGAGTTAGGTGTTCCCGTGCTTGCCGAAGCCGAGTTCCTGAAGTTGCTCGAAGGTTAAGAATGACGTAGAGTCTGACGGTATGGATTTCAATATCGATCACGTTGCCAAGCTGGCAAAACTGAAACTGACGCCCGAGGAGCACGACCTGCTGCCAGAACAGCTTAAGTCTATTCTTGAATACGTCGGCGAGTTAAAAAATGTCGACACTACAAACGTTGATCCAAAAGCGTACTTAACCGACGCTACGAACGTCTTTCGTGACGATGTTCCAGTGAGTGACATCGTACTGCGCGATGCGCTGATCGCCGCGTTCCCTATGCGCATGGGCGACACTCTTGAAGTCCCGGGAGTTTTTGCCGAGTAATATATGGAAACTCGTTTTAAAACAGTAGTAGAAATTCGCGAAGCAATTCGTACTGGCGAGACAACGGCGGAAGCGGTCACGCGAGACGTTTTGAAAAATATTCGTACCGAAGACGGAAACTTCGGTGCATTTCTTGAAACCTTTGATGAGGAGGCGATTGCGACTGCTCGTGCGATTGATGAGCTAGTAGCTCGTGGTGAAGAGTTGCCGCGTTTGGCTGGCGTACCAATTGCGCTCAAAGACAACATGCTGGTGAAAGGCCACACAGCCACATCCGGCTCGCGCATGCTAAAAGATTATGTTGCTCCGTATGACGCTACCGTTGTAGAGCGTTTGAAGGCGGCTGGTGCCGTCATTATTGGTCGTACGAACATGGATGAATTTGCCATGGGTTCGTCAACTGAAAATTCTGCTTGGCAAAAGACTTACAATCCGTGGGACGCCTCGCGTGTGCCAGGCGGCTCATCGGGTGGCTCGTGCGTGGCTGTGACAGCCGGCTTCGTGCCGTTGGCGCTCGGTTCTGACACTGGCGGATCGGTTCGTCAGCCGGCAGCGCTGTGCGGCATCGTTGGCATGAAGCCGACGTACGGTCGCGTGTCGCGTTACGGTCTCATGTCGCTAGCTTCAAGCTTTGATCAGATCGCGCCTTTTGCGCGTAACGTGCGCGACGCCGCGTTGGCGCTTGAGGTGATCGAAGGGAAAGATGAACATGATGCGACTTCGGTTGAGCTCACTGAGACAACCGTACCGGAACTTATGACGCCTTCACTCAAGGGCGTTAAGGTCGGTGTACCAAAAGAATTTTTTATTGACGGCATGGATGACGAAGTTCGTTCTGCAACTCTCGAGGCGCTCGAGGTGTTGCGTGCACAAGGCGCTGAGCTCGTCGAGATTTCGTTGCCGCTCTTGAAGGTCGCGCTGTCGGCTTACTACATCATTCAGCCCGCCGAGGCGAGTAGTAACCTGGGTCGTTTTGACGGCCTGCGTTATGGCACGCGAGCTCCAGGATCGCTTGAAGAGAGCTATCTCAGCGCGCGTGGTGAGGGATTTGGACGTGAGGTGAAACGTCGTATTATGCTTGGTTCGTTCATTTTGTCAGCCGGTTATTTTGAAGCGTATTACAAAAAGGCGTTAGCTGTTCGCGCGGCGCTCAAGGCGCAGTTTGACGAAGCCTTTCAGACTGTTGACGTGGTCGTCGGTCCAACTTCGCCGGTTGTGGCTTGGAAGGTGGGGGAGAAGTTTGGAGATCCGATAGCGATGTATTTGGCCGATATTTTCACAGTCGCCTCGAACGTGATAGGTCTTCCGGCGATTTCTGTCCCATGTGGCTTTGCTCACGGTTTGCCGGTCGGATTGCATATCCAGGCTAATCGATTCGAAGACAGCAAAGTCTTAAATGCCGCGGCGGCGTTTGAGGCAGTGACGGAGTGGCACACCAAGAAACCAGAAGTGAAATAGACGGTGCGAAAACTATGGAGGTCGCTACGCTCAACGAAAATCTTTACACCGCTATCTTGATCATTCTTGCGCTGGTTATATTTGCGTTTATATTTCGTGCGTTTACGCAGGTGTTGCGGCGCTGGGCGTTTGGTAAGCATGAAGATATTAAGCGCTCTTGGAGTGAAGTTGAGGAGTTAGTGAAGCGCGGTGACGCCATGAGTCTGCGCTTGGCTGTCATTCACGCCGACGCTGTACTTGATCTTGCGCTTAGACATAAATCATCGCCGGGCGAATCGATGGCGCATAGATTACAGTTTGCGGCAAAGAGGTTTGTTAGCCTGCGTAAAGTTGGCTGGGCACATGGTTTACGGAATCGCTTAGTACACGAGGCGACTGCGCGCGTTTCGTCCGGAGAAGCGAAGCGGGCAGTACGGGCGTTTGAACATGCGTTGAGGGATTTAGGCGCGCTTTGACCCCCTCTAGCTCCCTCCTTCGGCAAGCTCAGGACAGGCTCTTGGTAAGGGGGAGAAACGCGTGGCTCAGACTCAGTTGTGATCCCCTCCTTACTAAGGAGGGGCAAGGGGAGGTCGAGAATATGATTCCTTACATCTTTTGGAGAACAATCGAACTCGGACCAATCACACTCCAGGTGTGGGGAATTTTTGTGGCTTTGGGTTTTGCCTTTGGTGCTGCTATGGCAGGCTGGTTAGCAAAGAGGCGAGGTGACGATCCGAAGGTCGTATTCGATCTCGTTGGTTGGCTCGTCATCACCGGAATCGTCGGTGGGCGACTGGGTCACGTCCTTTTTTACGAGCCGGCGTATTATTGGCAGCATCCATTTGAGATTTTGGCGATTTGGAATGGCGGCTTGTCCATGTTTGGTGGTCTGATCGCCTCGATGGCTATTGGATATTGGTATCTGCGTCGTAGGCACGTCGACGTTTGGCGATACGCTGATGTCGTTGCGTTTGGTTTGCCATTTGGTAAATGGATCGGTCGCGTGGGCTGTTTTCTGATTCACGACCATCCCGGCACAGCCACAGATTTTATACTCGGCGTTCAATATCCCGACGGTACTGTCCGGCATGACCTTGGCTTGTACTTGTCGATCAACGGCTTAGTTCTTGGGCTTTTCATGTTGTGGCTGTCGCGTAAATCGCGTTCAGTAGGAACTTATGTTGTGGTCTTTTCAATTTGGTACGGTTTGGTGCGTTTTGGCTTGGATTTTTTGCGCTTGGTCGATGTCCGCTACTTCGGCCTGACGCCGGGACAGTATTTTTCTGTGGCACTGTTCGCGTTTGGCATTGGCGTGTGGATAAAGAAAGGGCGCAAATAGGCCTGAGTTGGTAAACTGATCGACGGCAAATAACTAAATCTATGGATGAACAATCAAATCAGCAGGGACAAAGTCAACAGGGATTTTTTGACGGGAATCCACGTCAAATGTTCGTGTTCGGCTTGGTAAGCGGCATCGCAGCCGTCTTGCTTACCAATAATTTCCTAGGACTGTCATATGCAGCGCCGGATGGAAATAATGACAACAACGCCGCAGCAATCGTCGACAATAACGGAGAAACCGGAGTGCCGACCACTGCCACGACCACTAAATTGTCACAAGCGGTGAGCGATGATGATCACGTGCGCGGTGATCTGGATTCGGCCAAGGTTGTAATGGTCGAATATTCAGATTTCCAATGTCCTTACTGTGAACGACACCACCCCACGCTAGAGCAGGTTTTCGACCAGTACGGGGAGGACATCGCTTGGGTTTATCGTCACTTCCCGTTGTCTTTCCATCCGAACGCTGAACCAGCTGCCTTGGCTAGCGAGTGCGCTGATGAGCAGGGTAAGTTCTGGGAGTTCGCTGATGCCATGTTCGAAGGCCAAACTGGAAATCTCGACGGTAGCGCAGCCACGGCTTCTGCTTTCTTCGTAGCCACCGCCGAAGATCTTGGTCTAAACATTAGTAAGTTCAATAGTTGCGTGAGTAGTAATAAATATCAAGATAAAGTTGACGCAGATTCGGCTAGTGGTCGCGCCTCAGGCGTAAATGGTACGCCGGCCACCTTTATCAACGGTGTCATGGTGACGGGCAGCACAGGCAAATCCGTGGGCGCTGCTCCGGCGAGCGTCTTCACATCTGTTATAGACGCTGCTTTAGCTGAGTAA
>CAYSXU010000070.1:0-4142 GCA_964435095.1 uncultured Gammaproteobacteria bacterium
CTTCCATTGCCTTAATAACGTTAAACAGCAGATAGCCGACGGTGAGCGGGCCGACGCCGCCGGGCACTGGGCTAATGAAACCGGCGTGTCCGTTTAGTTCAGGCGAAGCGTCGCCGACAGTTTTGTTGCCGATTTTATTCGTGCCGACGTCGATTACGATGGCAGATTGTTTAACCATGTCTGGTTTTAAAAATCCGGCAACACCTACGGCCACTACAATCATGTCGGCGGCGCGTGAAATCGCGGCCAAGCCTTCGGTCTCGCGTGTCACAAAAGTCGTTTGCATGCCGGCGTCGCGCAAAAGTTCGATTAACGGTTCGGCAAAGATTTCACTATTGCCAATGATGACGGCGTTTTTATTTTTGAGCGGTCGACGGGTAGCCTGCACAAGACGCATGATAGCGAGCGATACAGGAGGAACAAGGTTTGGCGTGTTCGCGAGCAAAAGTCTACGATTTTCTGGATGAAAGCCGTCAACGTCTTTCAAATGGTTGATAGCATTTATGACGCGATCAGCATCTTGGCCTGGAAGTGGAAGCTGAACTAGGATGCCGTGTATGTCGTGTCGAAGATTGAGTTCTCCAATCTTGGCGATCAGCTGTTCTTCGGTAGCCTCTGCTGGGAAGAGATGTTTCTCGACGTAGATTCCGACCTCTTTGGAGGCCTCCTCCTTGAGACGAACGTAGAGGTGGCTAGCAGCATTATCGCCCACCAAAATGACCGCCAAACCTGGCGGGAATTTCATTTTAGCTACACGTTTTTTGGCCTTTTCCTTAATGCTTTTGGCTAGGATAGTGCCGTTTAAAATTTCGGTCATAGGAAAGACAGACTCTACACGTAGCTAAGCTCTGCGTAAAGCGGATAGTCTTTCATCATTTCCGCGACCTCAGCTTTGATACTCGCAAGCTTCACCTCGTCATTTCGATTTGCGATCGCTTCGTCAATCCACTTGGCGATGGTTGGCATGTGCTCTGGCTGAAGGCCGCGGGTGGTGATGGCGGGAGTTCCAAGGCGGATGCCGGACGGATCCATGGGTGACCGAGTATCGTCGGGGATCATGTTTTTGTTGACGGTGATGCCAGCTGCGTCGAGCGCGTGTTCAGCCTCGGCTCCGGTTGCGCCTTTTGGCGTGACGTCGATGAGCAACAGATGGTTATCGGTGCCGTCGAACATCAGACGGAAGCCGCACGCCGCAAGTTCGCCTTCAAGTGCTTTAGCGTTCGCTTTGATGCGCTTGGCGTATTCTTTGAACTCTGGTTGCAGCGCTTCGCCAAACGCCACCGCCTTCGCGGCGATGGTGTTTTCGTGCGGTCCGCCCTGGAGGCCTGGGAAGACAGATTTGTTGATAGCTTTGGCGTGAATTTCTTTGCACATGATCATGCCGCCGCGAGGTCCGCGCAGTGTTTTGTGCGTTGTCGTCGTCACCACGTCAAAGAGTGGAACGGGATTGTTCATTTCGCCTGCGGCAATGAGGCCAGCGATGTGCGCAATGTCGGCCATGGTAAGTGCGCCAACTTCGTCGGCGATCTTTTTGACGGCTTCGTAATCAATTTCGCGTGAATAAGCCGAATAGCCAACAAGAATCAATTTCGGCTTATGCTCAAGTGCCATGGTGCGCAAATTGTCGTAGTCGATGCGTCCCTCCTTTGCTGAAGCTTCGGAGGGCAGGCCGCCTGCCCCTAACGAAGCTCCATCGGAGCGAAGTGGGGTCGTCTTGTAGCGAATAAAGTTGTAGCGCTTTGCTGAATCCGTAACCGGATGGCCGTGCGTAAGATGTCCACCATGCGAAAGATCCATGCCAAGCACAGTATCGCCGGGCTCAAGGAGCGCGTTGTACACAGCGATGTTGGCTGGAGCTCCGGAGTGAGGCTGCACGTTGACATGCTCCGCGCCGAAAAGTTGTTTGGCGCGTTCGATGGCGAGCGATTCAAGCTCGTCGATAGCAAAACATCCGCCGTAGTAGCGCTTCCCAGGGTAGCCCTCCGCGTACTTGTTCGTGGCAAAGCTACCAAGTGCGGCAAGAACGGCGGGGGAAACGAAGTTTTCTGACGGGATCATTTCAAGTCCCGTGCGTTCGCGGTCAAGTTCGTGCTGAAGTGCTTGGGCGACTGCGGGGTCGGTCGAAAAAAGGTCGTTCGTCATAATGCGGGAATCATAGCGGTCGAGGGGTAGTCATACAAGGGGGTTTGCGCTACACTTTCCGCAATCTTCTATGACCATTGTCGATAAGTTCCGGGAGCGCTTTGGGGCGCAGTTTAAGGAAAATGAGCCGCTCGCGAAGCATCTCAACATTCGTATTGGCGGTCCGGCACGCTATTTCGTCGAGGCGCGCTCTACGCAGGAGCTTGTGGATACTGTTCAGTTTGCTCGTGATTATGCGGTGCCGTATTTCATCTTAGGCGGTGGTTCAAACACGCTTGTTTCAGATGTTGGGTACGACGGCTTGGTGATTAAGGCTGCAAACCGCGGAGTAAAAATCGATGGCGAACGGGTTGTTTGTGATGCGGGTGCCATTTCGGCGTCGACTGCGCGCATGACGGCAGACAAAGGGTTGCGCGGTTTTGAATGGGCCATCTCACTTCCGGGTACGATCGGTGGAGCTGTTCGAGGAAACGCGGGATGTTTTGGCGGTGAGACGAAAGACTCGGTTGAGTCGATACGGCTGTTACGCGACGGTGCGATCGTCGAAGTTAGTCACGACGACATGCATTTTGGATATCGTCATAGCATCTTGAAAGACGAAGGGCATGAAGACGAAGTCATCCTCGATGTTACGCTGAAACTTGTTGCGGGTGACCGAGGTGAGGCGATGGCGCTTATTGATAAGCACCTTGCGAATCGCAAAGCATCGCAGCCGCTTGGCTCGTCGTCGTGCGGATGTATGTTTAAGAATTTTGAGTTTGCTGACGATGCAGTCATTGCCGAGTTGCGTTCCAAGTTCGAGTTGCCCGAGGCGTTCATTACGCAAAAGCGCATTCCTGCCGGATGGATTATCGATAAGCTTGGCTTAAAGGGGACGGCGGTTGGTGACGCCGAAGTTTCGCTTCAGCACGGAAACTTTTTACTGAATAAAGGACACGCGTCGGCTGCCGATATTGCCGAGCTCGTCCGCAAAGTAAAGGCTCGCGTTCGCGACGAAGCTGGAATTGTCCTCAGCGAGGAGGTTCAACACTTGGGTTTTTAGAGGTACCGAGTTACATTAGAATCAGAACCCTTAACCTCGTTGATATGCGCATTACCGAATTGGTCGGATCTTACATCGAGATTACCGACGCTATCCGTAATTACATCGGGAGTAAACTAGATTCGCTCGATAAGTTGTGCGAAGGATACTCGCCGTGCGAAGTGCGTGTTGAGGCGGGGAAGACGGGTGATCATAGCAACAAGGGTCGCATTTGGCGCGCTGAATTCACCATGACCATTCCTGGCGCCAGCTTGCGAGCCGAAGCGACGGAAGAAGATTTGTACGCAGCGATCGACGAAGCGAAGGACGATTTGAAGCGTCAGCTTGTGGCGCATAAAGAGAAACAGCGAAACTATTAGTGCCTCGTCATTGCGAGCGAAACAATTGTGCCACCACCTCGAGCGAAGGCGAGAGGTCGGCTCCTGTAACGCGTCACTCGCGAGTTACGTGATGTGAACTGACACGGGCTGCCGATCCCTCACATACGTTCGGGATGGTGAAAGTAGATTGTTTCGTCGCCGGATTACCGTCTCCTCGCAATGACGGACAAGAATTATGACTTTTGAAGACGTACGTTCAGTGCACCTCATCGGAGCAGGCGGTATTGGCATTAGCGCGATCGGAAAGTTCTTGCTCGCACAAGGTAAGAAAGTAAGCGGATCGGACGCAAAGGCGTCGTCGATTACTGACGATTTGGCGCGGCGCGGCGTTACGTTTTTCGTGGGTCATGACGGAGCGAATGTTCCATCTGATTGCGATCTTGTCGTGTATACCGAGGCGGCTCCGGAATCGAACCCCGAACGCGTGGTTGCGACCGAACGCGGCATTCGCCAGTTAGGGCATTTCGATTTTCTTGGCGAGCTTTCTAAGAGCTATCGCACGATTTGCGTGACGGGGACGAACGGCAAGTCGACGACAACGGCGATGGTTGGCCGTGTGTTTGAGGAGGCGGGTTTTG
>CAYSXU010000071.1:0-3844 GCA_964435095.1 uncultured Gammaproteobacteria bacterium
AGATGTTCAAGGCCATCGAGTCGTGGCGCAACGCAGCGAACGACTGATCGCGTTCACTTACACGAGCGGCTGGACTGAAGAGTCCGGCCGCGTTTTGTATTTAGCATGATGAATAGCGAGCATCTAGCTAAAAAAACGAGCCGCGCCAGGAAGGGCGCGGCTCACGAGATTTTTTTTGAGCTCCAGTCTAGAGAGTTCCTACTCCGAGACCATCGAGAGCATGAGCTGCTCGACGGTCGTCACGTCAAACGCCGCGATCAGCCACAGCGCCTCCGGATCAAGCTCGCTCCAGCCGACGATGAGCGGATCGGGGTCGGGTTGGCGGACGATGTGCTGTTGCGCCCACGTGAATGTTGATGCCTGAGCGATGAGGTAGATGTGCGTCGTGCTTGATTCCTTGAAATCCCTTACGGCAGCATCCATCTTCTGGCGCGCCTCGAGCGGGATGATCCCATCGAATTCACATTGCAGTGTGACGCAGTGATTGGGTTTCCGTTGGCTATCCAGGAGTTTCTCGAGGTCGCCATAACAGGCCTCGATCTGCTTGGGAAGACTCCCCTCTACGTTGAAGGGGTTGTCGCGGTAGGGGTTGCCCAGGACGCACTCAAACAGTGATGCGTACCTCGAGTAGCACGGATGGATGAACGGCTGATAGATGACGAGGAGCGGCAAGCCCTGCTCGTCGCGCCAATGGAGCGGATCCATGTTGAGTCGACGATACCGCGTGCGCAGATGGTTGAGGGTCGTGGCGCGCGTAAGGTGATTCTTGGCTTTGGCGAGTTCCTTACGAAGTTCCTCTCGTTCGGCCTCGAGTCTACGCTTCGTTACATTTTCAGCCTGAAGCAGATGCGGCAGTGCGCGATCAATCAGGGTCAGGCGCTGCTCTTGCGCACGGACATGCTCTTTCTCAGTCTTCGTTGAGATGGACTTCACTTGCTCCGCGAGCGCGGACATGCGACGGATAGACGAATGAGTGGCGGTCATCGTTGCCTCCTATACAAGATCCCTGGCAGGTTGGTGATGTCGTCTACTTCCTCGAGCTCACACTCACGCGCACCAAAACTGTGATTGGTGTCGTAGCCGTGCTCGTCGAGAAAACGGATGACGTATTCGGGCTCGCCTTGAGCCCATTGCTCCGGCGGCTTTCGCAATGTTATGCGGCAGAGTCGGCCGTCGTTTGAGGTGACGCCAGAGATGCCGCGATTGGTGAATCGGCAGACTGCATTCACCGAGAGTTTTGTACCGCACTGACATCTTTGCCTCCGCGCACAGCAAACCTCATCACGAAGAAAATGGCGATATTCCAGTTAGCCAAAAGCCTCGCACGAGCAAAAACGGCTGATTATCTGTAGAATATCTCATAAAATATTGACCAAAATGTCGTCATATTGTAGAGTAGCCGGTTATGACTCATATCAAAGCCACTTTGCGCGAGCTCGGTTTGAACCAAAAAGAGAGCAATGTGCTCTTGGCTTTGTATGCCCTTAAAAAGGCGACGGTGGCTGAAATTGCTCGTCAGAGCAAACTGCCACGTACCACAATCTATACCGCTCTCAATAAGTTGCTCGAGAAGCAAATGGTAATGCGCGCCAAAGTCGGCAAACGCGAACTTTGGGAGGCTGTGACTCCGAATCGTTTCCTCGCACTCAAGCAGGAGCAGGTCAATCAGCTCAAGTCTATCGTTCCTGAACTCGAACAGCTTGCCACGCTTCCGGAGGTTGTAGATAAATCGACGGTCGTGCAGTACAAGGGTGCACGTGGTTTGCAGCGCGTCTACGACATGCTTCTTGAGCTCGGCAAAGGCGAGCATGCATTTGCTTTTGAAGGAGGTCGTTCTTCCGAGAAAAAGATGAACGTATTACCGGAAGAGTATTCACGTAGCTGGCAGATGACGCTGAAGCGTAAGGGCATTATTCTTGAGTGCGCTGTAAGCGATAAGCTGCTCGAGATCGTCAAGCAGGCTACGCCAGAAATGCGCCAAGCAGCTCAAGGTCGCGCGACGATCACTTATGTACTTCCGGACGAGGTGATGAATTTTGATTCTGATATTTTGGTCTTCGGCCATCGGGTTGCGATTATTACGCCAAAAAACCTTTCGGCGATCGTCATTGCCGACTACATGACGAGTCTGGCCTTCAAGCAACTCATCAAGACTGCTTGCATGATGGGGGAGAAGGTAGATCTGAACGCCTACATTTCGAGATAAGTAAGTTACATTGACGAAAGTCAGCTTTTTTGTTATATTATTCTGTCGCTGGCAGTCGCCTTTGACGCAACCCCGACAACGAGGTGATCTCATGACCCCGGTTCTTCCATGGCCTCTCTACGTGGCGCTCGGCTTCATGGCTTTCGCCGCGATGTACAACATGGCGTCCTGGAATGCAGTGCGATACTACATGCAGTGCACATGCCCCGAGCAAGCACCCCGGGTCGTGATGCTCATGAAGGTCAACCGGATCACCGCATTGTGTGGCGTCTTCTTCGGCGCCTTCTCGATGACGATGAACGACAGTCTCCTTGGCTTCGTGATGACGGCACTCATCGCGACGCCGATCGTTCTGCTCAACGTGCTCTTCTACATGATCTTCACCATGCTTCACGACAAGGTGAGGGTCGACGCGAACGGCTGATTCATCTCCAATCGCGACCTCTCTCGGCTCGTGCCGAACGACAGCCCTCCGCCTGGAGCGGCTCGTGCGTTCCGGCGCGGGCTGTTTTTTTAGGAGCAACTAGCTGGACGGGAAGGGGATTTTGTAGTACTTTATCGCGTCGCTCATCGACAGGAGGTACTTCAATGTCTGAAACGCAAAGCCCGCAGGTCTTCCTTCAGCAGCTCATCGACGCCATGTCTCGCGAACGTGGTGTGCAGTTCGACTACGCCGCCCTCGCTCACGAACTCGGATTACGTCGGCAGTTCGTGTACGACCTTCGTGACGGCGTCTACCGTACAACCTCGTCGGATTCGACCACGGTGTTCGCCCCCGACGACGATCGCTACCGCAAGATCGAGGACGAGTGCAAGAGCCGCGGCATCACGGGCTTCATGGAGGCCGCCGAGGCGGCGCAGCGGTCGAGACTCGCTGTGATTGCTGCGTGTACGACGCAGTTCAATTACATGCTGCTTTCCGGTCCCCAGCAGGCTTTTCAGCGTGCTCTGGACGAGAGCGGCGCGTTCGAAGACCCGGAGGTTGGGGAGATGTGGGTGAATCTCTTGAGGCGACTTCATGCGCTCCGCCGTGAGCGCGGAATCAACTGAACCGTTTGGCACCGTCTTTCCCCGTCGCATTCTTGTGCGGCGGGGTTTTGCGTTTTATAGAAGTCGTTTTCTTGAAAAAGCATGACCTGAACCACTCTTCAAATAACGTTCAAAGTCTTGTGCCTTTTGTCTGTTGGTAAATGTGGCACACCACACGAGTTTCTATGGTCGATATTTGCTGGTATGCGGCGACCGCGCGCTATTGTGTTCCGCTAACCGTTCATCAACAGATTTTTCCGTGTACCCGTAATAATAGCGATTATCGATTTCGCTCTGGATAATGTACACCTGATACATATTGGTCATTATAACAAAAACACGGCCCGTTAGGACCGTATTTCTTGGTCCCCCTTCGCTCATTCGCTATGCTCATGAGCTTCGGAGGGACATCCCCCATAGCCCCACAAAGTCAACTTCGTTGACGTAGTGGGGCGACGGGGGATGGTGCCGCGGGAGGGACTCGAACCCTCAATCCCTTGCGGGAAACGGATTTTGAGTCCGTCGCGTATACCATTCCGCCACCGCGGCATGCGATAGCGGCAATACTTTATCAAAAGGTTATAAATCTTGCCAGACCCAACCTTTTTT
>CAYSXU010000071.1:3854-4101 GCA_964435095.1 uncultured Gammaproteobacteria bacterium
TGTAGGTTACCCTACATCGAGCGAGTTTCCGACTGAAGAGCAAGCAGATCGCCAATTCTGGAGATTTCACATGGCTGGGTAGCTCAGTTGGTTAGAGCGTGGGACTCATAAGCCCGAGGTCGTGGGTTCAACTCCCACCCCAGCTACCAAAAAAGACTGTCGTATAAGACGGTCTTTTTTGTTCTTCTGTTTCCGTGTCAACCGATTTAATAATCTAACCCGAGCTGCCTTTTAGGGCATCATTGTC
>CAYSXU010000072.1:0-3964 GCA_964435095.1 uncultured Gammaproteobacteria bacterium
ACGAAACTCAGTTTCAAGATCGTCAAACACCAAAAAGCTGGTAAACATCTAGAGCGATTTCTTCATACGGATGCACGCGTTTGATCGCATCAATCACCTTCTGAAGGTCGGCTTCGCTTACCGTCACCTCGACGCGTTCCTCTTCGACCGTTTCTGAAACACCAACGCTTCCAATAGCCGGGTTCGCTCCTTCATGAGGCTTAAATCTACCAACTCCTCGACTGGAAAAACTACAATGACTGTAATTACCAATCGATCCCCCTCCTGCATCACCAATCGCTTCCCGTACCACATCGGCATGGCTGACCGGAACTGTGACAACAAGCTTGAAATCCATACGTACGGCTATTAAATCCGGCTTCAAGATCAAACAGACTGAAATGGACATCTCACGCATTGATTCGTCGCTAAACTAGGTCGAAAAACTGAAACCTGGTTTCAAGATCGTCAAACACGCAATTGCTGATAGCGTTGGTCCGTCAACAATTTCACCCGCAGTAATCATTGAACACAACTCCGCGTATGTCACCCATTTGATTTCAATACCTTCCTCGGCATCATCTGGCTTTTTTCCAATATCAGACAAGCCTGTAGCGATAAACGCGGTCATGACTTGATCACTGCTTCCGCTTGCAAGAGAAAAGAATCCGATTTTTTTCAGAGTTTCTGCGCTAAGTCCAGCTTCTTCGTGAAGTTCACGAGCGGCAGCTGACTCAATCGATTCATCGGATACGCCGCCCGATGGGAATTCCCAAGAATAACGTCCGATCGCATAGCGGTACATTCCCACCAGTCCAAAGCGCTCTCCATTCCAAGGGATTACCAAGGCGCAAGGATTTTGATGAACAACACTCCACGTAAGCTGCTTTCCAAAATCAGTCTCAACCTTATCCTCGGTGACGCGCATCCAAGGACTTCGATATTTCTCCTCTGACGAAAGCTGTTTCCACGACATAACTATTCTTTACCGTGACACTTTTTAAACTTCTTCCCACTTCCGCACGGGCATGGCTCATTGCGCCCTACCTTTGCCATAGCTTCGGTGGGTGGGTTGGTGGTTTTGGGGGTGTCAGACGAGAGATCCTTCGCTTCGCTCAGGATGACAGGAGCAACTGGAGTAACGGGAGACTGAGAGGCCGTAATAGTCGTCGTTGACGTCGTTCCGCTCGAGGCATTGCTGGCCATCATGCGCTTAGCCGCGTCGCGTATGACTTGCGGAGCCATGTTAAAAACTTTTCGCGCTGAAACGGCTTGATCGATGATCTTAAAGAGGTTGTAGGAAACTTCACGCGCGATCTCTTCGCGCATGGCGCCATACAAGCGATATGATTCTCTCTTATATTCGACAAGCGGATCGCGCTGCGCGTAACCCTGGAGGCCGATCGTGCGACGGAGATACGTCATGTCGTCGAGGTGCCGCATCCACATGGAATCGATCGAACGAAGCAAGACTGTACGCTCAAGACGTTGAAGTGCCGCCGGATCACCGAGCGTCTTCAACGACTCATCATAGCGACGCTTAAGCGAACCCATAACGGTTTCGATGACGGCGCTGCGCTGATGCGCGAGCTTTTCTTTATCTTTGGAGAGCTCTTTCAATTCACTCGCGACCGTCTCCTTCTCGAACGTCTCAAGCGGCGCGATAGTCACCAGCGTCTCAAGAATCTCTTTCGGATTCCAATCAGATTCTTTTGCGTCTACAAATTCCTTCGGCACGTCCTCCGTACTCTTGCTCGTGTGAAATAAGACGACACGCTCAATCTCGCGCTCGACCATGTGCATGACTGCCTCGTGCGCTTTTTCATCGCCGCCAAGCAGGAGCTCATGGCGCTCGCGGTAAATGCCGGTGCGATGTTTGTTGAGTACATCATCGTATTCCAAGACGTGTTTACGCGTATCAAAGTGATGACCTTCGACGCGTTGCTGGGCTTTTTCAAGCGAGCGCGTGACCATCTTGCTTTCGATCGGCGTCGAATCATCAAGACCAAGCGTGTCCATCATGCGCTTCACGCGTTCGGATCCGAAGATGCGCATCAAATCGTCATCGAGTGAGACGAAAAATTGCGTACTGCCCGGATCACCCTGACGACCCGCACGGCCGCGCAGCTGATTGTCGATGCGACGGCTTTCATGTCGTTCTGTACCGATGACGTGCAAGCCGCCAAGCGCGCGAACTTCTTCCGCTTGTTTCGCGTCTGGTGGATTACCACCCAAAATGATGTCGACACCACGACCAGCCATGTTCGTAGCCAGCGTCACGCCGCCCCTTCGACCAGCCTGCGCAATGTACTCAGCTTCTTTTTCATGATTCTTTGCGTTCAACACATTGTGCGGAACGCCGGCCAAACGCAGGTATTCGCTCAGGCGCTGGTTCTTATCGATCGACACTGTGCCAATGAGCACTGGCTGGCCTTTTTCGTGGCGAGCTTTTACCTCTTCAACCACCGCCATCCATTTGCCTTGTTCGCTCTTGTAGATGCGATCCGGCAAGTCGCTGCGTTTGATGGGGTTGTGCGTTGGGATAGTGACGACTTCAAGCTTATAAATCTTTGAGAACTCCTCGGCCTCAGTTGCAGCCGTTCCGGTCATGCCACCAAGCTTTTGGTACATGCGGAAGTAGTTCTGGAAAGTAATCGTAGCCATGGTGCGGCTTTCGCGCTGAATTTTGACGTTCTCCTTGGCTTCAATCGCTTGATGCAAGCCTTCAGAATAACGGCGGCCTTCCATGATGCGTCCGGTAAATTCGTCGACAATCATTACCTCGTCTTCACGCACGACATAATCGCGATCGATCTTAAAGAGCGAATGCGCGCGAAGCGCCTGCTCGGCGTGATGAACCATCTCGAGTCCTGACTCGTACAAGTTCTCAACGCCCAAACCCTTCTCAACTTTCTGAAGACCAGCTTCAGTAAACGTCGAAACGCGCAGCTTCTCGTCGAGATTGAAATCTTCGCCTTCGTGAAGCGACTGAGCGATTGCAGCAAACTTGTAATACAAATCCGCCGATTCTTCCGCCGGAGCGCTAATAATGAGCGGTGTGCGCGCTTCGTCGATCAAAATAGAGTCAACTTCGTCAACAATCGCGTAATTCAACTCGCGTTGCACCATGTCGGTGGCGCGCGGCGCCATATTGTCGCGGAGATAGTCAAAACCAAATTCATTGTTGGTGCCGTACGTCACGTCAGCGTCGTACGCCTCTTTACGTGATGACGGACGAAGGAAATCCATTTGCACGCGGAACGATCCAGTGGTGTCGCGCTTGGCGTCGTCAGTTTCCTTCACCTCTTCTGGAGCCTTAAAATTCTCATCGTAACGATACCCGCTCTCGTGCTGAATGACGCCGATCGTCAACCCAAGGAAATGAAAAACCTGGCCCATCCAAACGGCATCGCGTTTTGCAAGATAGTCGTTGACAGTGACGATGTGCACGCCCTTGCCTGAGAGTGCGTTCAAATACACCGGCGCTGTTGCGGTAAGCGTCTTACCTTCACCGGTGCGCATTTCGGCGATCTGTCCGCGATGGAGCACAAGTCCACCCATCAGCTGCACGTCGTATTGACGCTGGCCAAGCGTGCGCTTTGCTGCCTCGCGAGCAACCGCAAACGCCTCAAGCGAAATATCGTCGAGCGTTGCGCCATTTGCGAGCCGCTCCTTGAACTCCACGGTCTTTGCCTTGAGCTCATCGTTTGAGAGCGCGGCAACGGTGGATTCGAAGGCGTTGATTTGATCGGCTTCTTTGCGCAAACCCTTGATAAGCTTGGCGTTTGGATCGCCTAGGAACTTGGTGAGAATCGACATAGGAATGGGCGTAGTGTGCCCGAGAACGGCTTGAAATACAAGTAAAACGGTTGACAAAAGGCTGAGAAACGCCACCCCTTCGCAGAGGTGGCGTTCGCTCGTTTATTGAATGACGTCATTCCCACGAAAGTGGGAATCCAGGGCAATGCCTTTGGATCCCCGCTTT
>CAYSXU010000073.1:0-3957 GCA_964435095.1 uncultured Gammaproteobacteria bacterium
GCGCGGAAAATTAAAAGCTGACGAATTCCCCTTTTGAGCTAAAGCATCGATTTGAGGACCACCTGGATACGGCAAGCCAAGCATTTTAGCGACTTTATCAAAGGCCTCACCCGCGGCATCGTCAAGCGTTTCACCAAGTCTCTCAAACACACCATAGCCTTTCATGAGAACTAATTCCGTATGACCACCAGACACCACTAATGCCAGCGCCGGAAAACTTGGCACAGCGCCTTCAGTTAACCAACTTGCATAAATATGGCCCTCAAGATGACAAACTGGCACCAGAGGCTTGTTCCAAACCCAAGCTAGCGCCTTAGCCGTCTCTACGCCAACACGCAGTGCCGGTGCTAAACCCGGTCCAGCCGTCACAGCGACGACGTCAATCTCCGAGCCATCAGATTTTACGTGCTGATGTAGCATCGGTGCGATAATCTCCAGGTGCTCACGCGCCGCTACCTCTGGCACAACACCACCAAAGGCTTCATGAATATCAATCTGCGAACGAACCACCGAAGACAACAAACGGACGCGCTCGCCGTCCCCTTCAAGGAGCGCCAGCGCGGTCTCGTCACAGCTTGATTCGATGGCTAAAATTTTCATATAGTCGCGCTTGTCCTTGACATGATGAGCTGATACGATACGACAAACGTACGACTACACTACCGTTTCCGAGCGTCCTATGCAATACACCGAACAAGTCTTCAATCTGCCAGAATTACACGGCCTTTCAGCACGCCAAATTGAGGCGCACTTAAAGTTGTACGCCGGCTACGTCAAAAACGTGAACGCCTTGCAAACACTGATTGTCGATCTTAAACAAGATGTTGAAAAAAACGCCGTTGCATTAGCCGAAATGAAACGTCGCTTCAGCTTCGAATGGAACGGCATGCGATTACATGAGCTATATTTTGAAGCGCTAGGTGGCGACGGTAAAATCGACGGCGAACTTAAGACTGCACTAGCCAAACAATGGGGCTCATTTGACGCCTGGCTAGCTGAATTCAAAGCTATCGGTCTGATGCGCGGTATCGGCTGGGCAATTCTCGCCTACGATGCTAAAACCGATATCTTCCACAATGTTTGGATCAGCGATCACGAACTTGGCCATTTGGGAGGCTTGCCAATATTGCTCGCTATGGATGTTTGGGAGCACGCTTTTTTACTCGATTATTTACCAGCAGAACGTGGGCAATACATCACGGCCTTCTTCGACAATCTGCGCTGGGAGGCGTGCGAATCGCGCTTTGCCAATCTGAACACATGATCAAACGGGGAAACCCGTTTTTTTCATCCCAACCGTATGACTAAACGCCATGATAGTTTCGACGTCGAGATTCTTGATACTCACGGAAAGCCTGTCGCCATCAAGCGCCGCCAGGACGTCGACAAAACCAAAGACATTTTACACGTCGTATATGTTTTTGTAGTGACGCCTGAAGGCAAACTAGTCTTGTCGCGCATCCCTCGCGATCCAACCAAAAACAACGTCTTCGCTGGCAAACTTGGCGTGACTGTAGCGAGTATAATAAGACATGAAGAAAAACATCGCGAGGCAGCTAAGCGCGCTGTGAAACGTGAACTTGGTCTTAAAAAACCCGACTTAACATTTCTAGGCGAAACACTTGAGAGCTTTTCAGGCATCCCCAAGCGACTGGTAGCCGCCTATCTCTGCACAGCCGAAGAAAAAGATCTTAAACCCAATAGAGAATTGACCGACGAGATCATCGCCGTGTCAGGCAAGGAATTAGATCGCTTGCTTGAGAAGCGAAAAGAACTAGCTCCGACACTTCTGGTATTCTGGGATAGGTACAATGAATCGATGGACGAACTATGACCTCACCAAAAACTTCGTTTTGGACAACGCTTACAGCCGTCTTCGTCGTGATCTCACTCATCGTAGCTGTTATGGGAGCTGCGGTGTATTTTGCTTATTCAACGCAAGATACGCCTAACAACTCAGAACAGATCAACACTGAAGACCTTTCCGAACAGCCGCTCGTCGACGCACCGATTTTCATCACGACCATGATGCACATGGAAGGCAAGTTCAAAGACGACGTCGATTATGAGGCTTTCATGGAGCACGTAAATGACCTGCGCTTTGCCATGGATCTGTTTGACGAGTATGGAGCCAAAATGACCCTTGAGAGCGAGCAATCATTCGCTAAAGCCAATACGAACTGGGGTCTCAATTTTCTACAAGAAATGATCGACCGAGGCCACGGCGTTGGAACGCACGCTGATTTTGGTGCAGGGTCAGACATTCCACTGGGCAAATATATTTCACTTTATGCCGCCAACAAAAGGCTAGTTGACGATCTTGTCGGCGCACAGAATAACCGTGGAGTATCGGGTGGTTTTGGTGCAGGCGACTGGGTAACAGCGGCTTTGCGAGCTGGATTTGATTATATAGACGGCGTCGTCGGATACGCCTACCTGTCCATGCCGCTTTCGGAACGTCCTGATGGATGGACCGATGAATATATTCGCGCCACGGCCTACCATGATCCCATCCCCACCAATCTGGCAGAGCGCATTTATTTCTTTGACTTAGCCGACTCAGATAATCTTGAGCCTGACGAAACTGGGCTGCTTACAATTTCAGGCGGTGAGCTAGGTGAACTAGCCAGCTTGGCCGAAGGAAGAAATAACTGCCGACCAAGTTGCGAATTTGATGAAGCAGACATTCAAGTCGTAGTTAACGCCATCGAGACTGCCATCGCCACACGCGACGTAACTCGCGTTGCAAAAATCAACATGCATATTCCGCCTAGTCTGCTCGTTCCGGAAAACGAGGAAATTTTGCGCAAGTTTTTCTCGGCCATTAAAACCTACGTAGATAACGGATCCATCAAATGGGCCACACAACGTGAGGCTTACGAGTTCTACGAAGATTGGGAAAACATTTCGCACTAAGCTTATTGAGACGACTTCAGCATTTGGATGCAGTTTGGACGCGCGGATATCTGGCAAGAATGGAATTGCGGCTGGGTGGCATCGGATTGAGGTCCCCAACGGCGCGGAGCTCAATACTATTCGCAAGAGCGAGCACCGATGGGGTAAATCCGATGACAGGACCCAGCGAGCGATAACAAACGCGCAAATACTAAGGCGCAATATCTAAACAAACTCGAGCCCCCACCGGAGTGGAGGCTCGAAGCGTATGACGGACGAAGTTGTCAGACCGCCATCTTGTAGCGGCGCAGGGCGTCGCGCAGCGCGAACGGACGATCCTGCTCCACGATGATGCTCTCGACGAGATTGACCGTCGCAACGACGAGCGTGCGGAACGGGGTCTCGTCGGTGGCGTTCAAGATGGTGAGCAGTGTTCCGTCCTCGAGCACGAAGATCGAGACCGGGTACCGGCCGTACTGCACCGAGCGGTGCTGCACCGTGCCCGCGGGCAGCACGACGTCGAAGAGGTTCAAGTAGCTGTGCTGCCGCGCCTCGACCGTGCAGCCCTTCGCCTCGAAGTCGCGCTTCATGGCCTCGATGGAGTCACCGGCCATGACGATCTTGCACAGACGGATGACGTGCCGTCCATCGAGGCTTGGTTCGACAAACGTGTGTTGCCGCATGATCTTCTCCAGTTCTGCAGGTTATTTCGGACACGAAATAGTAGCACATTTTAGCCCAAAAGTCAACCCCAATTGGAGCATTATTTATTGACACTAAGCCAAATTTGTGCTAACCTTTTTTGTCACTCTGGAGGTCATCATGTCCGTTCCTTCGCTCCTCCAGGCCAACCAGGCCTGGGATAATTACTGCCAAGAGCTTTCTGGTCGCATCCCCATCGAGCTCTCCAGGTTCGCTCTCAAGGTCGGCTAGGTGAAGGACTCGAGCTCGTGGCAACTGCCCCAGTGGCTCGACCAGCTCATCCAGAACACGCAACGCAACACCTTCTCCTTCTTGAAGATCGAGCGCGAGGAGCTGTCGGCCTACGGCTTCACGAGCTTC
>CAYSXU010000074.1:0-3894 GCA_964435095.1 uncultured Gammaproteobacteria bacterium
CCGCCAGTATTTTTGGCGGGTGCTTTCAAGTGGTATGTTGAGCTGGTTATTCATGGCTGCGTCGCGGTTTGCGATCGGGCGCGCCTCCCGCTGCTGCGCTTGGGCGTTGCGCGGCCTTTGAGCGCATCTCATCGGTGTAGATATTACCTTCTGCTTGTTTCATGGAGAGATTGACGCGGCCCTTTTCGTCGATTTCGATGACCTTCACGTTAACCTTATCTCCAAGATTTACGATATCAGTAACCTTTTCGACTCTCCAAGGAGCTAGTTCTGAAACATGAACAAGACCATCTTTGCCCGGAAGAACCTGGACAAACGCTCCAAATTCCATGAGTCTCACGACTTCGCCTTGGAAACATTCACCGACCTTTATCTCGCGCGTAAGGTTATGAACCCAGTCATAGGCCGCTTGACCGCTGGCTTGGTTGACTGACGTAATCATGACCAGACCGTCTTGTTCGATGTCGATAGAAGTAACGCCTGTTTTGGCAATTATTTCATTGATGATCTTGCCGCCAGAACCTATGACGTCTCGAATCTTATCAGGATTGATACGCAGTTTGATTATCCGTGGAGCAGTCGGCGCGAGTTCTGCACGGGGCTCGCTAATGGCGGCTCGCATAACTTCGAGTACTTTGAGACGCGCAACGCGACCACGCGTAATCGCCTCTTCGACGACGTTACGAGGTAGGCCGTCCGTCTTGGTGTCGAGCTGAATGGCGGTAATGCCATTTGCGGTTCCAGTAATTTTGAAATCCATGCCACCTTCACCGTCTTCAAGATCTTGTAGGTCGGTGATGACTTGAAAGCGCTTACCGTCGCTCGCGAGTCCCATGGCGATGCCAGCGACTGGTGCTTTGATCGGTACTCCGGCGTCCATTAGGGCGAGTGTAGTGCCGCAGGTTGATCCCATCGAGCTCGAGCCGTTGCTACCCAAGACTTCGGAAACGACGCGAATGGAATATGGGAACGTTTCTTCGTCAGGCAATACGGCCTCCACAGCCTTTTCAGCCAAGGCGCCGTGACCAATTTCGCGACGGCCAGCGCCGCGTAGTGGTTTAGCCTCACCAACTGAGAACGGCGGGAAGTTGTAGTGATGCATGAAGCGTTTTTCGCCAACGAGTTCCATACCGTCGAGCGTCTGTTTGTCGCCAGGAGCGCCAAGAGTACAAACAGAAAGCACTTGAGTTTCGCCTCGCATAAAGTGACCGCTTCCGTGAACGCATGGAAGAATGCCAACTTCCGAAAAGAGCGGTCGTATATCATCTAAACCTCGACCGTCAACGCGGCGTCCCTCGTCAAGTATCAGACGTGTGACTTCCCCGTCCAGTGCCTCAGAAGTGATGCTGCAGGCGATTTTTATATCAGATTCAGCCATGCCGCTGTCTGTGAGAGCCGTCACTAAACGTGCCTTAAGGGCGTCTTTGGCTAAGGCGCGTTCGATCTTAGAAGCCTTCGGAGCATCAAAGAAGAGTTCTTTGATGAGCGGACGTAGAAGTTCATGCGCAATGCGCTTAACTTCAGTTTCGTGCTGCATGCGCGCCTGATCAGCTTCGTTTTTCGGCGCCAAAAGGTCGCGTTTAGCTTTGCCGACTTCGCTGCGAACACGTTCAATCAGTTCAATGACCGAAGCTAGATGAGTTTGGCCAAAAGCGATTGCCTCGAGAACTGTGGGTTCGGGAGTTTCATGTGCGCTGGCTTCCATCATGAGAAGTTTTTCAGGAGTACCAGCAACGTCAACGTCAAACGGACTAAGCGTACGCTCGGCGTAAGTTCCATTGATCGTCATGCTACCATCAACGAGGTTGACGCGCGCTGCGGCAATAGGTCCGTTCCACGGGATGTCTGATATGTGAAGCGCACATGAGGCAGCAATAAGACCTGGGATGTCGGCATCGTTCTCGCCGTCAAAAGCTAAAACCGTCACAATGACTTGCACGTCATTTTCAATCCGCTGGTCAAATAGCGGACGAATCGCGCGGTCTATAAAACGAGCGTTAAGCACAGCTTCGTCAGTTGGACGACCCTCGCGTTTGATGAAGCGCGATCCCTTAATGCGGCCAGCCGCGTATAGCTTCTCTTCGAATTCAACCATTAGCGGGAAAAAACCAAGACCAGCACGAACGTCTTTCGAAAGTACAGCGGTGGCCAACACTACAGTGTTGCCATACTGCACCGTACAGCTGCCGTTAGCGGCTTGAGCAAAGCGGCCAGTTTCGATAATCAGCGGCTTGCCGCCGTAATCGATTGAGAACTTCTTGATATCCATAGGAACAATTCGGCTCGAAACGAAAGCCCTCGATTCGCAAGGAATCAAGTACTCCATGTTTCGGGCCGAGGTTATGAATGAGTGATGGCTGGGGTCGAGTACAGGACTCGACCACAACACATTACGTATCCATCTTGTTTTGTGGGTTTTTGCGTGGTCGTCCGCGGCGAGTTCGTTGCTTTGGTTCAGTGGACGGCGCAGGAAGTGACGGTGGTTCAGATATGAAACTGAGCGGCTTGTCTTCCTTCTGCATTGCAGAGTTTTCTACCTGTTCAGCGATGACGTCGTCAAATGTATCAGTTGATGACGAGGTTCGGAATTTGGGAGCTCGATAGCCTGGATCGCGAATGAGGAACTGCTGTTGATCGGCGGATAGGTTGGTATAAATATCTGCTACCTCGACAAGTTTTGATGAGGTTGATTCGCGGAATGAAATGGCATGAAACAGACGGCCGCGATTTTTGACGTATTCGGCGAGCGCACAATAGTCACCGTCGCCGGATACCAGCACGACGACATCAAGCATGTCGAGCATGCGTACAACATCGATAGCGATACCTACGTCCCAGTCGCCCTTTTTGTGGCCTGAATCGTATTCAAGGAGTTCCTTGGTGTTTACTTCGATGCCCATTTTTGAGAGCGCTTCGAAGAATGGAAGCTCTTCACCTGACTTGGTTGAAATTGTGTAGGCAATCGCGCGGACAAGCTTTTGATTTCCGACGCCAGCTTTCACAATGTTTCCAAAATTGACCTTGCTGCCGTAAATGTTGCGTGCACTGTAATACATGTTTTGCACGTCGATAAAGACACCGACGCGGCGAGTTGAAATATCGAACATAGTTGTGAAAAGAGCAATCCCGCTCCGATCAATCGGGGCGGGATTGCGGTAAATTACTTTTTGAGAGCCAGCGCCTCGATGAGGTCGGCGTAAGCCTTTGCGTCTTCGCGCTCAAGATACTTGAGGAGACGGCGGCGTTCGGCAACCTTTTTGACGAGGCCGCGGCGTGAGCTGAAGTCCTTGCGGTGTGTGCGCAGGTGCTTGGTGAGCTCTTTGACCTCGTTAGTGAGAATGGCGATCTGCACCTGTGGCGAGCCAGTGTCGGACTCGTGGGTGCGGAATTTTTTAATGATCGCGTCTTTCGCTTTCTTGTCGAGCATAGATAGTATACGACATTCCGTTTGTCTCAGTGGTGGGGGCTCATTCCCAAGACCGGGGCTAACGGGCTAATAAAAGGTAACGCCATTAGAGTACTGAAATGTCGCCAGGTTGTCAACCAAAATCCCCCGTCGCTCTTTCGAGCTTTGGGGGATATTGGTGCCTTCCCTCCTCCGGGGACAAGCATGGTTCCTCCGAAATGTGGTCAGGCTTCCTAAGGACACGACTTTCTCGTGATCTTGGGAAGCCGGGCCCCGATCGGAATCGGGACCCGTACGGAACGGGGGCTAGCGCTTCTTGCCCTTCTTGCCCTTCCCCTCCTCGGCCTTCGGGGCCTTGGGGGCGAGGGTGTGGCAGGCGCCGAAGTGCGGGTCGAGCCGCTTGGCCTCGCGCGCGGCGGCCTTGGCGAGGCGCTCCGCCTTGGCGGCAGCCTCGGCCTTGACCTGGGCGGTGCGCTGGGCGGTGCGAC
>CAYSXU010000075.1:0-3892 GCA_964435095.1 uncultured Gammaproteobacteria bacterium
GGGCGTCTTTTTTACAATCACCTTTTCGTATTTCTCACCTCAGTTCTTGTCATCCCCGCGAAAGCGGGGATCCAGCGCTTCATGGATTCCCACTTTCGTGGGAATGACATAACGCTTGGAAAAAAAATTACTATCAATTCTATATCCTCTTCCGTCGTGGCGAAAGGCCAAGTGAACGCTTGCTGCGCAATAACCTATGATAATTTCCCGCGAATCGATGCGCCTCGTCGCGGGCTTTTTGCAATACTTCTTTCCAGCCTTCGGCCACCCGACGCAAATCAGCGTTCGATGAGTCGTACACCAGACGATCTTGTTTGCGATCAAACCCTTTCGCTATGCCAATGACTGGGATCTTTAAACCAAGTTCATCGAGAACTTGCTGTACGCGATTAACCTGACCCTCTCCCCCATCAATTACCATAATGTCCGGAAGCGGCCACGCGTTGGAGGAGACGCTTCGAGCTAATCGCCGACGAATCACTTCCTCCATAGCCGCCACATCATTCGCACCTTCGAAACCTTTGATACGGAACCGTCGATATTCTTCTTTATTCGGCTGACCGCTCTCAAACACCACCATCGACGCAACATTACTTGTCCCGCTAAGGTTGGCGATGTCATACGCCTCAATGCGTCCCGCGACGTTAATGTGAGGGCTTGTAGCTGGTAGCGTATAGCTTGTAGGGGTCTCGTCGTCACGACGGATAAGGGAAACGTCCTGAATGTGCTCAAGCGCAAAAATCTTGTCGCGTAACCTGGCGGCGCGTTCAAATTCTTTTGTCTTGACCGCCGTCTTCATCTCCTTGGTCATCGCGCGCACTATCTTCTCTTTCTTCCCTTCAAAAAATTGCATCAACTGACGGATGATTTTGCGATAGTCCGCTTTCGAGATAACTCCGGTACAAACGCCTGGACAGCGGCCGATCTGCGCGTCGAAACACGGGCGAGCACCTCCCCCAGCCCCTCCTTGGTAAGGAGGGGTGACTCTTTCCGCGCTTCTCCCCCTTACCAAGGGGGAGCGAGAGGGGGTCCGCGGTGGCTCACACGTCGACCATGGGATCGACTTCCGAATGAGTTCAAGCGCGGTCTTGAGCGACCGTCCGCTTAAATACGGACCGTAGACAGCGAGGAAACGCTTTTTCGCGGCTAGCGGAAGCGTGCGCGAAAACGGTTTGATTCCTAAGCGTTCAAGATCCAATCCGCGCAACAACGCCGGCTTCGGAAACTCCTCATTTGTAATGCACAGGTACAAAAAACTCTTATCGTCACGTTGCATGACGTTATACGGCGGCTGGTGTAGTTTGATCTGGTTTGCTTCAAGCACTAGCGCTTCGATAACGGTAGGTACTTGAATGTAATCGATACGGGCGATATTGCGAACGAGATCAGCAATCCGCGCGTCGTGCGCTTTCACAAAATACGAACCTACGCGCTTCTTCAGACTGGTAGCTTTACCCACGTACAACAACTTGCCGTCAACATTGTAATAAAAATACACGCCCGGTGCATCGGGCAGTTCATTGTTGAGAATACGGATCGTTGACGGGATCATGCACCTAATCTTGCCGAGAATTATCAATTTCAGCAAGCGCCTCACCATCAATCACTACACGGAAATATCCTCACCCTGAATGAACTGACGGATCATGGTCGGCGGTACGTCGATAATTTGCGTATTCCAGTCTTCACCGTACAACTGGCGTGCTACCTCTTCACTCGTTACCCAATGAAGCGCAACGCCGGCGTTTTCTTCACTCAACCAATACACGCGCGGATCAGACACGATCTTAACTAAAGCAAAGCCCGGCTTAGGCGGCATAGGAGCGCCGATTAGCAAAGCTGGAAGCGTAGCATCGGTCACGGTTTTTACATTGGAGAAATCCGACTCGTAAGTAAAAAAAGTCTGCGCGTCCATGAACGGGCGGCGCGAACCATAGGCATCGATAAAATATACGGTCGGAAAATTGACGCTACGGATATACTCACCAGTCGAAACTTGAATTATCGATTCAACCATGCCAGTCAACGGCGACGGCCCAGTACCAGTTTCTACTATAACGACTGGATCGGATGCGCTGTTGTCCTGTTCAGATTCAGTAGATTTGGTGTCTCCCCAGGTAACTATTGAGAAATTAGCGTCTGATTCATCTTGCGCCAAGATAAGTACAAGATCACCGGCCTTCGCTCGAATACGAGCTCGCTCTGAAGTAACTCTTGGAACCGTCCAATTGTACGCGCCGCTGTTCCAAAGATGCTCGACAATGTTGGTATACGTTGCCCCACCATCGAGTGAGTAAGATAACGTCACTGCTGACAGGCCGCTGCCGCTTGATTTCCAAGTAATCGTTTTTACACTTCCACCAACAAGCTTTTCCCCACCGTTTGGTGACAGTACGCTGATCGTTGGTAAAGCAACCGACCCTCCTTCTGACGACGAAGTGTTTGCGCCAGAAACCGTACGGAACGAAATCGGATTCGTAGCTCCCGACAGAACACCACCGAAAGCCAAACCAGACACATCATTAGCTCCAGTCAACGATAAGCTATACGATGTACCTTTTAGGAATTGTTCTGCGTGGGAAAGAGTAACGACTGTATTACCCGCCGACCAAGCTGCCGATAAACCGCTCGGCGACGGACTGAGCGTATACGCAAGTGTGGCTATATTTATCGCTTCAGTAAAAGTTATCTGTATAGTTTCTGTGCGTAAAACGACTGTATCGTTGACTGGCGTCAGGCTGACAACGCGCGGCGCGGCGCCGTCCGTCGGAGTAGCCGAACCGGAGGTCGTGGCGTTAGCGAATGTATCGCTAACACTACCAAGCAATGTAACCAACGGCGTTGCGCTAGTGTCATAAGACGAGCCCTCAGTCACCACCAAAGTAACCACGCCAGCCGAAGTCTCCGAAGCGCTCGCCACACTATAACCGCCCAAGGAAAAATCCCCGCCCGTTACCGAGGTACCATCAAGATCTTTTGAGAAGGTAACGACAATGCGATCGATGTAGCCGTCGCCATCGTTATCTCCAGTAGTAGCCGACGAAAGCAGTGCGATAGTCTGTGTGGCTGTACTCACGACCGCACTATCATCTGAATAAGATACGTCGAAAGGATCGTTATCAAAGGCCTCAACTGAGAAATAATAAGTGGTGTCGGGATCCAAACCAGAAACAACACCGGTCACCACGTCGCCAAAGGTTGCCGACGAGGTGAGCGCTGAACTATTCGTTCCATAATTAACGCGATAACCAGCAACAGTCGGTTCAACGTCCGTCAACGTCTCCCAGTTAACCGTCACCTGCCTTGCCGTTACCGACGAAATGCTGGAGATAGTCGGCTGCATGAAAGAAAGTGCAGCCAATCGCGCCATGCGTACATAGCCAGTCGGGGTCAAGTGAACCCCGTCGTCATATTCAGCGGGATAATAGTTTTCGAACGTGCGGTAGTAATCCGGACCACCAGCTAAACCAAGTGAGGCGCGCAGCTCATCGATGGCCGTTATATAACCTGGAATAAGAATGTTGGTGTCTATCGTTGTATAAATCGGGTAAGCGATAAAAATCTCATCCGGTGTCGCACCGTAGTCCGCCAGCGCCGTAACAATGCCCGACAGGCCGTCGGAGAATTCTTCCGAAGTAGCTCCGTCGAGGATTGCCGCATCATTGGCGCCCAAATGGATAAGCCACTTGCTCGGCGCAAGCGCTAACTGGCGGGTCTGCCAAGAGGCGTCCATTACATTGGCCACATAAGTAGTAGATGACTCGCCACCCAAACCCTCGTTCATGACAAACACCGGGTAACCGTAGTAATCAGCGAGCTGATCGTTAAAATCAGTCAAAAAACCTTCTTTGTAATAACCCGATGACCCAGGACCATACTGAGGAAACTGGCG
>CAYSXU010000076.1:0-3596 GCA_964435095.1 uncultured Gammaproteobacteria bacterium
AGCTTGCGACATTCGGATTAGAGATTGAATTGATCATGACGGTAAATGAGGAATCGTTGTACCGTATTTCAGCCTTATGAAGGACGCGATAATCAAATCTGTGCTGCTTGTCGCGCCGCTGCTGCTTGTCGGCTGGTTGTTGATACGCGACGCAGATCCGGACGGGGTTCGGACTGTTCGCTATACCGTCGGGAATGCTTCGCCCTACGTGAATAGCTTGCTGCCTGGCGAGCGTGTTCTTGAAGTTGAGGAGGACGATCGCGGCGCGTTTCAGACGGTAGTTGACGAGCCGGTGTATTTTTCAGTTGAGGCGCCGGGGGAGGGGTATATCGATGTGCACGTTGCGGTGGAGTTTGATCCGAATGATCAGCCGATCGTCGAACTTGGCGCGCTCACCGATCTTCGGGCGTACGCGTTTGATTTTCGTCCCATGAGCAATGCGATTCTTGAAAATCTTGATTGGTCGAGTCAGAGTATTTCAAACAATGGAACGCTATTGACGGTGTTTGCGCGCGATGAAATTCGAGCGAGCGTTGATGATTTTTTGAATAATCCGCCTGAGCGTTCGGCGATTGCAACCTATCGGACGACGTTTCCAACCGCGTATCGCATGGCCGACTACAAGCCGCTTGGTCATACGCGGAATCTGGACGTTTCGCTGCGCGGATCGCATGAAATTGTCACCTATCTTGATGACGAGGACGTGAGATTTGAGATTAAATATTCTGACGTGAATCGTACTTATGGTGCTGACGAGGTTGTCATTCGCGTGTGGAACGAGGAAGGAACGCTCATGCTTGAGGATGTGCATCAGGACGACGGGAATATTAGCGAGGATCAAACGTCGACGAGCGATGGTGCTTACTTTTTCTCGTACGGTTGGGACGAAGGTGTATATCGGATCGAGCTATCCGGTACATCAGATATCATTTGGCGCAAGATCGACACGACGCTGCGCTATGTCACATTCAAAAATCGCCTCTATATCGGTGATGACGTCGGTTATCTTGCCGAGCCGCGCGCAACGTCGTTCGTCACCAATTCGTCGCGTACTACCGTTGAAACATTTCACGCTGAGTCACCGGATGAGTTAATACTTGAAGGAACAGCGTACGTTATTCCTGAAACGCACGTTCGTCAGGTGATTGAAATGCCAGATGTTTCGCTGGTTGACGGATCAGTTTCGGCGGGCGACATCAAAATGACGGGCGACGGCAAATTCGCGCTTGCAAGCGACATGTTCTTTGATCCCGATCCTGTTGCCTTAACGCCGTTTACTGATCTTGACGACGTTTACTATATTTACGCAAATACTGCTGTACCGGCGTGGCAGAGTGGCTGGCGTGTGGCAGATGCGACCTTCAGTTTGGCTTCTTTGGCGACCGAGAACGGCGCTTACAAATTTGCGCTTTCGCTTCCGGGCCTTGAGGAGTTGCATTCGACGGTTGATGTGCACGCGGTTACGTTGACGTTTACTAAACCAGCGACGAGTTGGCGTGCGGCATTGTACAGTCAAGCTCGCGCATTCTGGCACGCGTTTACCGATTTACTATGACGATAAGCGCATGGGGTTATCGTGTGAGCTTACTGACGTATCTTGTACTTCTTGGACTTGATACGTTGCGTCCGGGCTTTGTGAGCTCGGCATTTTCCGTGCACCTACTGGTTATTCCGCTGATGATCTTTGCGTGGGCATGGTCACGGGAGTCGTCACATAGCGATGTATTATTCGATCGCGTGACCGCGGTAGCGTTCGGCCTTGCGGCCGGATATATGGTTTGGATAAAAGGCGAAGCGTTTGGTGATATGCGGCTGCTTCTTGCGGTCGGCGTCCTCCTCTTGCCAGTGCTCGCGTTTCCGGTTAAACGTTAAAGAGTTATTTTTTGAATGCACACTTCTTATGACGAATTGTTTGTTCTGCAAAATTATTGACGGAACCATTCCTGCACTCAAAGTATTTGAAGACGAAAAGACGTTTGCGTTTTTAGACATAGGTCCGGTGAGCAAGGGGCATACGCTTGTTATTCCAAAGGTGCATGCCGAAAATTTGTCGGTCGGAACACGCGAAGACGCGGTTGCTCTGATGGAGACTATCCATCAGTTGGCGCCTAAGATTATGCAGGCGCTTGGTGCAAGCGGCTATAACCTAGGCATGAACCACGGGGAAGTGGCTGGCCAGGAAGTCATGCACACGCACCTGCACATCATGCCGCGCTATGCCGATCAGCCGCGAACTTTCGCCAAGACCCATCCGTCGAAGGAGGAGCTTGAGGCTACGGCCGAGGCGATTCGTGCCTGTATTTGACCTACCGAGCGTCCGGCCGGTAAGCTCATACGTACTATGAAACTCCTCGTGACCGGCGGGTGCGGATTTATTGGGTCGCATTTTATCCGCGTGATTTTGGCTGAACGACCCGATTGGGAAATCGTCAACTTGGATTCCCTGACCTACGCCGGTAATTTAACTAACACCATCGATGTCCAGACGCATCCGCGTTATCGTTTTGTTTACGGATCGATTACCAACAAGCAGTTGGTTGAGGACTTGGTAGCTACGGTAGATGCAGTCGTCCACTTTGCGGCTGAGACGCACGTTGACCGTTCCATTGTCGACGCCGAACCCTTTATTTTAACCAACGTCCTCGGTACTCAACGTTTGATCGACGCCTGTCTGAAACACGGCAAGCGGTTGCATCACGTGAGTACCGATGAGGTATTTGGTTCGCTTCGTCCAGAAGATCCGAAATTCACAGAATCAACGCCGTACTCGCCGCGCAATCCGTACAGCGCTACTAAGGCCGCAAGCGATCACTTGGTGCGCGCTGCGATAGATACGCACGGCCTTCAGTCGACGATCTCAAACTGCACGAACAACTACGGACCGTACTTGTATCCAGAAAAATTCTTATCGATCGCTATTACAAATTTGCTTGAAGGCAAACAGGTGATCATTCATGGCGATGGCCATCAGGTGCGCGACTGGATTTTTGCAGCCGACCACGGGCGCGGTATCTTGGCCATTCTTGAGCGTGGACGAATGGGCGAAACGTATATGATGGGCGGCGATTCGGAACTAAGTATTCTGGAAACTTCCAAACGTCTGATCTCTGTTATGCATTTGGATGAAGGCGCGATTGTATTCACTAAAGACCGGCCTGGCCAAGATCGTCGTTATGCTATCGATTTCACTAAAATCAAAGGTGAACTTGGCTGGACGCCGTCGGTTAATTTTGATGAGGGTTTGCGCCAGATGGTAGACTGGTATCGCAAAAATGAATCATGGTGGCGGCCGATCAAGGAGAGTGCGTCTTATCGCGAGTGGTACAAATCACAGTTCGGTGAACTTGTTTAGATGTTAAACTCATAGCGACTTTTCTTCCAAGGTCATGTCATTCCCACGAAAGTGGGAATCTAGAGAGTCACTGGATCCCCGCTTTCGCGGGGATGACAAATAAAAGAAATTAAAGTCGTTATGATCTCGTTCTATGCAGCTTGAGCAAACTCCATTTAGCGGTCTGATGGTCATCGTTCCGCAGGTGTTTGGCGATACGCGCGGTTTCTTTTTCGAAAGCTACAACGCTGAAAAGTTCGCAGCG
>CAYSXU010000077.1:0-3563 GCA_964435095.1 uncultured Gammaproteobacteria bacterium
GACTACGTGAAGAACATGATCACGGGTGCGGCCCAGATGGACGGCGCCATTCTCGTAGTTTCAGCTGCTGACGGTCCGATGCCGCAGACTCGCGAGCACATTCTTCTGGCCAAGCAGGTCGGCGTTCCGTTTATCATTGTCTACTTGAACAAGTGTGACATGGTCGACGATCCAGAACTTATCGATCTCGTTGAGCAGGAAGTTCGCGATCTTTTGAACAAGTACGAGTTCCCTGGCGACACAGTGCCGGTTATTCGTGGCTCGTCGGCAAAGGCCCTCGAGAACCCAACGGATGAAGCTGCTGCTAAGCCGATTAAGGATCTTCTGAATGCTTTGGATGAATACATTCCAGAGCCGGTTCGCGATCTTGACAAGCCATTCCTGTTGCCGATCGAAGATGTATTCTCGATCGAAGGTCGTGGTACGGTTGTCACTGGTCGTATTGAGCGCGGCAAGGCTCGCATCAACGATGAAGTTGAAATTGTCGGTCTTAAGGACACTGCTAAGTCAGTGATCACTGGAATCGGAATTTTCAATAAGTCGCTGCAGGAAGGTATGGCTGGCGCCAACGCCGGTATCCTTCTCCGTGGTATCCGTAAGGAAGACGTTGAACGCGGACAAGTTATCGCCAAACCGGGTTCAGTGAAGCCGCACACCAAGTTCGAAGCGCAAATTTACGCTTTGACAAAGGAAGAAGGTGGTCGTCACAAGCCGTTCTTCAAGGGCTACAAGCCACAGTTCTACATTCGTACAACTGACGTTACGGGCGAAATCGAACTTCCAGCTGGCACTGAAATGGTCATGCCTGGCGACACCATGAACGGTATCGTTACGCTCATCGCTCCAGTCGCGCTTGAAGAGAAGATGCGCTTCGCTATCCGCGAGGGTGGTCGTACGGTCGGCGCTGGTACGGTTGTCAAAATTATTGAATAAGCAATGAACAGCACGGAGGGAGAGCTCAACCTCTCCCTCCCTCTGCTACCCAAATGCACCTTGGTTCCTCTCTTATGACGGACGCAACGAAGACAAAGGAAGAAACTAAGCCGCGCATCCGGATTAAGATCCGGGCGTATGACCACAAAGTCATCGACGCAGCTACAGTAACAATCATCAAGACAGCAGAGCGTTCAGGCGCGGAAGTCCTTGGTCCTGTACCACTTCCAACCGAACGTCGTCGCTACACGGTTAACCGTTCGACGTTCATCGACAAGACGTCACGCGATCAGTATGAAATGCGTGTGCATAAGCGTCTCATCGATATCATGAACCCGACGGAACGCACGATCGACGCTCTCATGAGTCTCAATCTGCCAGCCGGTGTCGACGTTGAGATCAAGATGTAAATTTATTTATCTACGAACGCGCAGTGGGGGACTGCGATGGCAACATCTAAATGGTGATGCGATCGCAGTTACTCACTGCACACACGCTCCAATTAGCGAACCGAAAAGAAAGATCCGCAACCCCGTATGACGGGGCGGAAAACCTTTTCGACGATTCGTGAGGAGTTTCAGGGAGACCGATTCACAGCTCGAAAAACACACCTGTTGTTAGATACCATCTCGGTTTTTACTCCAGGCGAGAAGCCATCCGATACGCGAACGAGGACGCGTGTCTTAAAGGATGACTTCGCGTTTTTGTTCTGAAGTCGACTCCACGTTCCAATGTGTAATTCACACGAACGATAATTTATGAAAGTGCTTCTCGGTAAAAAAATTGCAATGACCCAGGCGTTCCGCCAAGACGGCACCGTCGTTCCGGTCACGCTTATTGACGCCACCCCTTCGGTGGTTGTTGGTACGCGACAGGACGCATCGGGCCGTGCGGTCGTCATCCTCGGACGAGGTAAGTCGAAACATGCTGCTAAGCCACAGGTTGTTGAAGCCGGTGATCTTGGAGCATTCGAAACGATGCGTCAATTCCGTCTTGCGGAAGGTGAAACGCTTGAACGCGGTGCCTCTATCACTGTTGAGGCCTTCAAGCCCGGTGACATGGTGAACATCATAGGCACCTCAAAGGGTCGTGGTTTCCAGGGTGTCGTTAAGCGTCATGGCTTTGCAGGTCACCCGGCAACTCACGGTCACAAGGATCAGCTACGTAAGTCTGGTTCTATCGGTGCTGGTGGCGTTCAGCGTGTTTTCAAAGGCATGCGTATGGCTGGCCGCATGGGAACTGATCGTGTGACAGTCAAGAATCTTGAAGTCATCACGGTAGATATTGAAAAGAACATCATCGGTCTTAAGGGAGCGATTCCGGGTGCCCGTGGCGGCCTCGTGACGATTCTCGCAACTGAAGGCAACGTATGGCAAAAGTAAAACTTTTCACCTGGGAAGGTAAGGAGACTGGAACTGTTGAGGTTCCGGATTCACTCTTTGCTGTTGAGCCCAATGTAAACATCATTCATCAGGCCGTTTTAGCTCAAGAGGCCAACAGCCGAGCTTCGATTGCTGATACAAAAGATCGTTCAGAGGTTAGCGGTGGTGGTAAGAAGCCATGGAAGCAGAAGGGTACCGGTCGTGCGCGTCATGGTTCGTCCCGTTCGCCGATTTGGGTGGGTGGCGGTGTAACTCACGGCCCGATTACGGAACGTAATTTTAGCGTAAAGATCAACAAGAAGACCAAGCGTCTTGCTCTTGCCATGATCCTTTCGGACAAGGTTAAAGACGGTACCTTTATCGCTGTCGAAGACTTCAATCTCCCAGAAGCAAAGACAAAGCACATTGCCGCTATGCGCAAGGCGCTCCCAGGTGCTGGTAAGTCGGCTTTGATCGTTGTGACTACAGGTGACGTTGCCATCAAGCGTGCAGCGAACAATCTTCCGAAGACTGAAACCATCCATGCACACAGCCTTAATGTCCGCGATTTGGTAAAGTTCCGCACAGTAGTCGCCTCGAAAGCGGCTATCGATGCGATGATTGCCACCTTCTCTGGCTAAAGCATATGAGCATTCTCAAGCCTAAAACCAAGAAGACCGAAGTAGCGCCAGTAGACGCTCAGGTTGTAGCCGCGCCGGTTGAAAAAAAGACGCGTAAAACAGCCACTAAAAAAACCGCCGAAGTAGGAATTAAAACGATTTCACGTTTTGCTGCTGAGACAATCATCGCGCCTCTCGTCACTGAAAAGGCTGCTCGATTGAACGGTGCGAATGTGATGGTGTTTGAGGTTTCTCCGAAGGCCACGCGTATTGCAGTAAAACAGGCCATTAAAGAACTCTACAATGTCATGCCTACCAAGGTGAACATTATGCACGTTCGTGGTGGTTCAGTCCGTTTTGGACGTTTTACTGGAACGCGTAAGGATAGCAAGAAGGCTATGGTGACATTGCCGACGGGTACGCATATCGACGTTTTCGCTTCGTAATATGCCAATTAAGCAATACAAACCAACGACCGCCGGTCGCCGTAAGTCGAGCGTTCAGTCGTTCAAGGACGTGACAACCAAGCGCCCAGAGAAGTCACTCATCGTTTCAAACAAACAGATGGCTGGCCGCGGTGCTGAGGGTCATATCACTGTCCGTCATCGTGGCGGTGGAAATCGTCGCCATATTCGTATCATCGATTGGG
>CAYSXU010000078.1:0-3534 GCA_964435095.1 uncultured Gammaproteobacteria bacterium
CCCAAGCGCCTCACCTGGGCCGAGATCCACGGCCCGCGCTCGGGCAAGGGCCCGAGCCGCTCGGAGAACCGGCGCCGCAAGGCGGCCAAGGCGTTCGCCCGCCGCCAGGCCGAGCTGCTGGCGCGCTTCGACCGGCTCGAGTACAGCATGCGCTTCATCTACGTGGCGGTGCGCAACTGGATCGCGAGCGCCTCCGACATGGGGGAGCTCGAGGTGCACTCCAAGCAGCTCCGCGCGCTCGAGGTGCAGCACGCCGAGCTGCAGAGGGCCGCGAGCTGAACAACCCCACCCACGTCCGTACGGACCAGGAAGCGACGAGCAATCGTCCACCTGGTCCGTATTTCGTTTTTTTGTGCTATCTTTTGCCGCATCTGTATGCGTCCGCTTCTCGAAATCCAAAAACTTAATAAAAAGTTCGGTCACCGCGTTATCTTTGATGACGCGGGAATTGTCATTTCCGACGAACAGAAGACCGCTGTGGTTGGACGTAATGGCGCGGGCAAGTCAACGCTCTTCAAAATGATCCTCGGCCAAGAAGAAATTGACAGCGGCACCATTCGTCACATGCCAGGAGTGCGCATTGGTTACGTCGAACAACACGCCGAGTTCCCCGCTAACGAAACCGTCATGGCTTTTCTCATGCACAGTTCGGGAAAAGAAGAATGGGAATGCGCCAAGATGGCCGGACAATTTCAGCTCAAACGCGAACTCCTCACTACCCCGGCCGCAAACTTATCTGGCGGATATCGCATGCGCGTCAAACTTGCCGCAATGCTACTTGCCGACCCGAATCTCCTCTTGCTCGACGAGCCAACCAACTATCTAGATCTTTCAACACTCCTCTTACTCGAACGGCTTTTAAAAAATTACCGTGGCAGCATGCTTGTGATTTCGCACGACCGCGAATTCCTTGAACGAACATGTTCATCAACGCTTGAAGTTGACGAAGGTGCGCTCGCTTTCTTCCCGGGCGACGTCGAGTCATATCTCGCCTACAAAGAAGAACAAAAAGCCTTCCAAGAAAAAGCTAACAAGAAAATCCTGGCGCAAAAAGCTCATTTGCAAGATTTCGTCGATCGCTTCCGTTACAAAGCCAGCAAAGCCTCGCAAGCACAATCAAAACTCAAAGCCATCGCTCGACTGCACACGATTGATATCAAAGGCAAAGCAACAACCGCTCGTATTACGCTTCCGAAAGTGCAAAGCAAACAAGGTAGCGTGCTGCGCGTCGAAAAATTAGCCGTCGGATACGGCGCAAAAACCGTCGCCAATAAGATCTCGTTTGAAATTTCACGCGGCGAGCACGTCATTATCCTCGGCAACAACGGCCAAGGCAAAACCACGCTTCTCAAAACGCTCGCTGGTGAACTTACGCCGCTGGAAGGAAAAATCGCGTGGTGGCACAACGCCGACATTGGCTATTACGCCCAGCATGTCGAGGCCGCGCTCAACCCGTCAGAGCGCGTTGATACATATCTGCGTAGACAGGCGCCGCCAGGATTTCGCGAGGAAGACGTTTTGCACATGGCTGGGAATTTTCTATTCCGACGGGACGATCTTGAAAAGACTGTTTCAATGCTTTCTGGCGGCGAAAAGGCTCGTTTGTGTTTGGCTGGAATTCTACTCCACGAACACAACGTACTCATACTCGATGAACCGACTAACCACCTCGATTTCGAAACATGCGAAGCGCTTGCACTAGCACTCGCCGACTACGGCGGAACAATCCTATTTGTCAGCCATAGCCGAACTTTCGTAAACGCCGTAGCTACAAAAATCTTGGAAGTACGAGACGGCACCGTCCGTCAATATCCAAATACGTACGAAGAATACGTCGACAACCTTGAACACGTACTTGAGGCTGATATTGAAGGTGATGGCAGGCGCGTTAAAGCCCCGGGAGCCGACGAAGAGGAGCGTCAACGCTATCGCATGGAACTTAAAGAACTCGAACGGCAAGCCGCTACTTTCGAAAAGCTCATCGCCGCAACCGACAAGCGCAAAAGCGAACTCTTGCAATATTTCTTTGATCACCCAACAGACTACGCGCCCGACAAAAATCGTGAACTTCAAGAACTTACCGCACGCCTGTTTGAAACCGAAGAAGCTTGGCTGAAAGCACTTGAAAAAATCGAAACACTTCGCGCAAAAGCTAAATACGCAGGTAACGCCGCATAGCCAACCACGTCGTCAACACGCCAAGTACTGACAGGGCGAGAAATTGCCCGCCAAAAATCGCTAGACCGTTTGAAGTAAAATAATCCACTAAACCGACGTCAATACCGACGAAGAATCTAGCCAGGCGCGGTTCAACTGCCACCAAGCCAATATACGTCGCGCCAGCCATGAACACGGTTGCGCCAAAAGCGAAGAAAATCGTTTCGATAACAAATGGACCGCGGATAAATCCGTCTGTCGCACCGACTAGCTTCATGACACCGATCTCTTCACGATGGACGTAAATCGCTACTCGAATAGTATTCAAGACGATCAAGATGGAAATGAAAGCAAAGAAGGCGGCCAAAAATAATCCGACGAGCCGAACGCGCTCAGTGTACAGCGAAAGCGTCTCAATAGCTGCGGTCGAATCCGAAAAATTGCTATCTTTGATGTACGGAGAATACTCAGGGCTATTTAGCGCTTCGACAATGAACGGAAAATCATCCGAATCGTTCGCCTTAATGCGCAGGGCGTCACCAAATGGGTTACTGCCGACTTCGTCAAGCGCCGCCAAAACTAACGGATCGTCTTGATGGGTTTCGCGAAAAGCAGCCAAAGCTTCGTCTTCGGGAATTGTGTCAACTGTTTTGACTTGTGGTAAACCGAGCAGATATCCACGGGCTGACTTCAACATGTCATCTGAGGTGTTCGAAGTGAAGTAGACATCAATGCTGACGCGATCCTCAAGCGACCCGATCGCTCCGTCAGCCAAAACGTTCAGTACGATCAGTGAGTTGATCGTGAGAAGCGTCAATATGAAAACTGAGGTCGTAACAAACGACAGCCAAAAGTTACGAAACGTTCCCTGAAGCGCAAAACGAATGATACGCAGAAATGATCGCATATCAGGAGAGTGAATATTTACCGCGCTCAGCGTCACCAGTTACTCGGCCGTCACGTACCGTAATAACACGACGACGGAGCGCATTCACGATATCTCGATCGTGCGTCACTAGAACTACAGTCGTGCCAAAGTCGTTGATGCGTTTGAGGAGTTCCATGATATCGCGGGCATTGACAGCGTCGAGGTTGCCCGTTGGTTCGTCAGCTACAATTATTTTTGGACGGTGCACTAAGGCACGCGCAATCGACACGCGCTGCTGCTCGCCGCCTGAGAGTTGACGCGGATACCGCTGAGCCTTTTCACCCAGGCCGACAATTTTCAACACCTGCGGTACAACCTCATGAATACGCTTGCCTGAAACGCCGGCCACCTCAAGCGCAAAGGCCACGTTTTCGTAGGCCGTCTTTTTTGGCAGTAATTTAAAATCTTGGAACACGACGCCGATTTGACGTCGTAATACCGGAATATCC
>CAYSXU010000079.1:0-3533 GCA_964435095.1 uncultured Gammaproteobacteria bacterium
GAAGGAAGTCTACAAGCGCATCCGTCCGGGTGACTTGGCGACGGCCGACAATGCTCGTTCGCTCATTCATGCCATGTTCTTTAATTTTGATCGTTACGATCTGGGTGCTGTCGGTCGTTATAAGTTCAACCTGCGCTTCGGCCAGGAGGCGAATGATGACGAGGTGCTTCAAGAAGAGAACCGCATTCTCACCAAGGAAGACTTGGTGGCGATTGTGCGTGAAATCATTCGCTTGAACATCAGCCAGGAAGAGGCTGACGACGTCGATCACTTGGGCAACCGCCGCGTGCGCGCGGTCGGAGAGCTTTTGCAGTCACGTTTCCGCGTTGGTTTGGCTCGTATGGAGCGCATTGTTCGCGATCGCATGTCGACCTCGGATATTGACTCGCTGACGCCGGGTAAACTTGTGAACGCGCGTCCAGTAATTGGCGCCACGCGTGAGTTCTTCATGAGCTCGCAGTTGTCGCAGTTCATGGACCAGGTTAATCCGCTGGCCGAGCTTGAACACAAGCGCCGTCTTTCAGCTATGGGCCCTGGTGGTCTTAGCCGCGAACGCGCTGGTTTCGAAGTTCGTGACGTGCACCAAACGCACTACGGTCGTATTTGTCCGATTGCGACGCCTGAAGGTCCGAACATCGGTCTTGTTGGCCACCTTGCAAGCTACGCTCGTGTCAATAAATACGGTTTCATCGAGACTCCATACCGCAAGGTTGTGCTTGAAAATGGTAAGCCACGCGTGACTGACGAGGTGGTTTACGTCAACGCTTTCGTTGAAGAAAAGTCAGTTACTTGTCCGGCTACGGTTCCGATTGATGAAAAAGGTTTCATTATCGCTGAATACGTCGAAGCTCGTAAGTTCGGTGAGCCGCGTTTGGTTCACCAGAAAGAAATCAACTTCATGGACGTGAGTTCGACCCAGATCGTCTCTGTCGGTACAGCTCTCGTTCCATTCCTTGAGCATGACGACGCTACGCGCGCCCTCATGGGTACGAACATGATGCGTCAGGCTGTTCCGCCGGTTCGTCCCCAGTCACCAACCATCGGTACGGGCATGGAACGTCGCGCTGCGCTTGATTCCGGCCACGTACTGGTCGCCGAAGAAGACGGTGAGGTCACAAAGAGCGAGGGTGCTCAAGTAACCGTCAACTATAAAAAGCTCGGTGAAAAGAATTACATCCTCAATAAATATCTCCGTTCGAACGCTTCAACGGCTATTACTCAGCGTCCTGTCGTGCTTCCGGGCATGAAGGTTAAGAAGGGTGATGTGCTAGCTGACGGTCCGTCGGTTGAAAACGGTGAACTCGCGCTTGGTCAGAACATGCGCGTCGCGTTCATGAGCTGGCAGGGTTACAACTACGAAGACGCTGTCATCATTTCAGAGCGCGTCGTTCAAGACGATCGTTTTACTACGATTCACTTGGAACACCTCACACTCGATGTCCGCGACACCAAGCTCGGTCCGGAACTTGTGACGAGCGACATTCCGAACGTTTCGGAAGAGAAGCTCAAGAACTTGGACGCTGAAGGCATCATTCGCATCGGTGCTGAGGTGAAGTCGGGTGATATCTTGGTTGGTAAGATCACGCCAAAAGGTGAAACTGAACTCTCAGCTGAAGAAAAGCTCTTGCGCGCCATTTTCGGCGACAAGGCACGCGACGTGCGCGACTCATCGCTCTATTTGGAACACGGTCGTAAGGGTAAGGTCGTGGATATCAAGATTTTCAGCCGCGAGGAAGGCGATAACTTGTCACCAGGCGTCATCAAGTCGATTCAGGTAACTATCGCCGACCTTCGTAAGTTGCAGGTGGGTGACAAGGTCGCTGGACGTCACGGCAACAAGGGTGTCGTATCAAAAGTCGTTCCGATTGCCGACATGCCTTTCATGGAAGACGGCCAACCGGTCGACGTGCTCCTTACGCCGCTTGGTGTTGTCAGCCGTATGAACCTTGGTCAGATTCTCGAAGTTCACCTAGGGTTGGCTGCACAAAAGTTGGGCTATAAGGTGGCTACTCCGGTTTTGGCTGGCGTGGCTGACGAATCTATTCGTGGCGAACTTAAGAAAGCCGGTTATGCCGAAGATGGCCAAGTCTGGCTTTACGACGGCCGCACTGGCGAACCGTTCGATCACAAGGTGACGGTCGGTATCATGTATATGCTGAAGCTCAACCACATGGTTGAGGACAAGATGCATCAACGCTCGATCGGTCCGTACTCGCTCATCACCCAGCAGCCGCTTGGTGGTAAAGCACAATTCGGTGGACAGCGTTTCGGTGAAATGGAAGTCTGGGCACTCGAGGCATATGGTGCCGCTCATACGCTTCAAGAAATTCTCACAATCAAATCTGACGACGTTCCGGGACGTGCCAAGGCTTACGAGTCGATCATTAAGGGCGACTCGATCACCAAGGTGAACATCCCAGAATCGTTCAACGTGCTTATTCGTGAACTCAAGGGTCTCTGTCTCGATGTCGAACTTTTGAAGGACGACAGGAAGGTCGAGGTCGGTGAGGAAAAGATCCGTCGCTAACGCATTCCTATGGCCATGAAATTCGAAACATTGAAGTCAACCGACTTCGATTCCATCCGCCTCAAGGTTGCGTCGCCTGACGTCATCCGCGGCTGGTCTTACGGTGAAGTTACCAAACCGGAAACCATTAACTACCGTACTCAAAAACAAGAAAAGCAAGGACTCTTTGCTGAAGAAATCTTTGGACCGTCCAAGGACTGGGAATGTTATTGCGGTAAATACAAAAAGATCCGTTACAAGGGCATCGTATGTGACAAGTGTGGCGTTGAAGTCACCCAGGCTTCGGTTCGTCGCGAGCGTATGGGTCATATTGAGCTCGCTTCGCCAGTCACCCACATCTGGTTCTTGCGCGGCGTGCCGTCGAAAGTTGGTACGGTGCTTGATATGGGCGTGCAGCAGCTTGAAAAAGTTGTGTATTTCGCCAGCTTTATCATTACTGACGTGAATGAAATCGCGCGTCAGCAGACGATTGAGCAGGTGAAAGAGGAATACAAAGCGAAGAAGAAGATGATCGAGGGCGAAACCAAGCGCGATATTGTTCGCCTTGAGGAGAAGCTCGCCGGCGATAAGAAAAAGCTGAAGGAAGAAACGGCGCGCGTGGAAGAGATCGCGGCTGCTAAACTCGAAGAGCTTGAAAGCGATTTCTTGCAGGTCGATAGCGACTTGAAGGAACTTGAGATGATGAAAGTCATTTCAGAAACGACTTATCACGACTGGTCGATGCGCTACGGCCACATCTTTGACGCCGCTATTGGTGCCGAGGCCGTGCTTAAGCTGCTTGAGCGCGTGAACATTCCTGAAACGATTGCCAAGCTGACCGAAGAAATCGCCAGCACCTCGTCGAAAGCCAAATACGATCGCATCATGCGTCGTCTTAAGCTGTTCCGTAGCCTTGAGAAGAACGGCATCATGCCGGGCTGGATGATTTTGCGTACGCTGCCTGTTATCCCGCCAGATCTTCGCCCGATGGTTCCGCTCGATGGCGGCCGTTTCGCTACTTCAGACT
>CAYSXU010000080.1:0-3435 GCA_964435095.1 uncultured Gammaproteobacteria bacterium
GCCTGTCGCTGCTGTTCGTGGTGAAACTCCAATTACGAAGCAACAGGTTGAGCGCGCTGACGAGAAAAAAGCGACGTTCATGCTAAGCGGCATGCATTGCACGTCATGTGCGGGTGTCATAACCAAGAGCATCAAAAAGCTTTCCGGTGTCACTGACGCGCAAGTGAGTTTTGCGGCCGAGAAGGCTCGTGTAGTCTTCGATCCCCGTCAAACGAACGAAGCGGCGATCATTGCGCAGATAAAGAAAGCTGGATATCGTGCCGAGCTTGCTAATGGCGCGAATCCTGAAGACGAGCGTCTTCGAAGGCAGAGCGAGATTCGGTCTTACTGGCGCAAGTTTATCGTGGGAGCAGTGCTCAGCGCTCCGATGCTCTACTTCATGCTCCTCGATTTCTTCGGATTCATGCCCTGGCGCGAGGCGCTCTTGCCGTGGGTCGGCGTTATCTCGTTCGCGCTCACCATCCCCGTGCAATTTATGCTTGGCGCAGGGTTCTATAAGGGCATGTGGTCGAGTTTGCGCATGAAGACGTTCAACATGGATAGTCTCATTGCGATCGGTACTAGTACTGCGTTCATTTATAGCGTCGTGAACTTTGTCATCTACGCTGTTACGAATGGGTCATTTCTTGGCGTGGGCGGTGAAAAGATTCCCGAGCTATATTTTGAGACCGCGTCGTTCCTTATTACGTTCGTGTTGCTTGGTAAATGGCTGGAAAGCAAGGCTAAAGGACAAACATCCGACGCAGTTCGTAAGTTGATGGACATGCAGGCAAAAACTGCTCGAGTAGTGCGCGATGGTAAGACCATGGATATTCCGATTGGTGACGTTATTGAAGGAGATATTGTTGTGGTCCGTCCTGGAGAAAAAGTTCCCGTCGATGGCGTTATTGTAAATGGTGGTTCGGCCGTTGACGAGTCGATGCTTACCGGGGAGAGTATTCCGGTTGAAAAGCGTCCCGGCGACAAAGTGATTGGTGCAACGGTGAATAAAAATGGCAGCTTTGAATTCCGTACGACCAATGTCGGATCGGAGACGGTGCTCGCGCAAATCATTCGTCTCGTCGAAGAAGCGCAAGGCTCTCGCGCGCCGATTCAAGCCTTCGCTGATCGTATTTCGGCTTGGTTTGTCCCCGCGGTTATTCTTACAGCCATCGCAACGTTTATCATTTGGTTCTTCCTGCTCGGTGCATCGCTCAGTTTTGCACTCATGGCCTTCACGGCCGTGATCGTGATTGCGTGTCCGTGTGCTCTGGGACTGGCGACGCCGACGGCCATTATGGTTGCGACGGGTAAAGGTGCGGAAAACGGTATTCTCATTAAGGGCGGCGAACCGCTTGAAGCAGCTTGCAAGATTCGCGCGATCATCTTTGACAAGACGGGTACGCTGACCAAAGGCAAACCTGAGGTAACTGACGTTATTACGTTTGAAAGTCGTGATGAGGACGAGGTTATGGAAATTGCTGCTGGACTCGAGGCAAAGTCGGAACATCCGCTAGCTGAAGCCATCTGTCGCTACGCGCAAGAAGAGGATCTCGCCACGGCACAGGTAACGGCGTTTGAAGCTATTCCTGGTCAGGGTGTTCGTGGAAGTGTTGGGAATGCCGTCTACTATCTCGGTAACCGTAAGTTGATGACGACGCTTAATCTTGACACGCATCGCGTCGAACGGAAGATGCGACGTCTGGAAGAAGAAGGGAAGACTGCGATGCTTCTGGCGACGCAGGATGAGGTGCTCGGCATCGTTGCTGTTGCTGATGCGATAAAACCGACTACGCAAACTGCTGTAGCGACGCTCAAACGCATGGGTTTGGATGTCTTCATGATTACCGGTGACAACATGCGAACCGCAGTAGCGATTGCACGTCAGGCAGGAATTGACGAACAGAACATTCGTGCGGAAGTGCTTCCGGAAGACAAGTCGAACGAAGTGAAGAACATTCAGGCAAGCGGCATCAAAGTTGCGATGGTTGGCGATGGTCTCAATGATGCTCCAGCTCTTGCGCAAGCCGATCTTGGTATTGCCATGGGCAGTGGAACGGATGTGGCTATGGAGGCAGGCGGTATTGTGCTCATGAAGAGCGATCTTCAGGATGTCGTATCGGCAATCCAGTTGAGTCGCGAGACGCTTGGAAAAGTGAAGCAGAATCTCTTCTTTTCACTTTTCTACAACGTCATCGGTATTCCGATCGCTGCTCGTATCTTCATTGGGCTTGGCATCGTGCTCCGGCCGGAACTTGCGGGTCTAGCTATGGCGCTCAGTTCTGTTTCTGTTGTCTCGAATTCGGTCCTCCTGCGTCGATTCCGACCGAATCATCGTAACTGGGTTTCTACATTCGCCCCTGTAGTAATGACCGTCGTTTTTACCGTCGGGTTCATTCTGCTGGCGCGAGTAAGCGTGATGGCGGAGGGATAACGAGTGCACAAAATACAGAGAAAAAAGCAGCCTTCGTGGCTGCTTTTTCGTGTCTACCAATTTGGTGAACGTCTATTTTATTTTTTGCAGCAACCCTTGTATTCCTTTACTTTCACTTTTTATCTGTTTAGAGTGCCACTACGGCGATCAAGCACAACGTCACTGGGAGGATTCATGGCAAAGTTGGGTTTATGGCGTCCTTACATCGAGTCGGCGCACGTTGGCTGGTACGAGTTGCCGACGTCACTCAATGCCGCGCTCGTTGGCTACGAGCCGGACGGGAACGAGATGGAGCCGCTCGCAGATGCGGTGTTCGAGCACGAGCTCATGCTGTCCATACGACGGGCCGCGCAGTCGGTGGAGAAGATGCCGGTTGTGTACCACACCGGTGAGCACTTCTCGGAGGTCGTGCTCGACGGTATGGTGCTCCTCGATGCCTACGAGGCGCTGACCGGCGTAACGCTGCCCAAGCTCGTAAAGCAGACGTTCGCATTTGCCTGCGCCGACCACGACATTGGCCATCCGGGTGCCACGTTCCGTTCATCCGCCCTACGGGGCAACGTCTATCGCGAGCTCGGCCTCAACCGCACGGTAGAGGAGGTCAGCGCCATTTTCGGTGACGAGTATGCCGAGGAGATGGGGCTGAATCCTGCCGCACGGCTGGCAAAGACGGTCTGGATTTGGTCGACGACGTTTGGCGCCTCCGCCCCGCGCGGCCAGGAGCTGAATCTCGGCCGCATTCAGCCCACAAGCTTCCTCGAGCTCGCCATTGGTCTCGCCGACATCGCGCCGAACGACAAGTTCGCGCGCTATTTCACCAAGGGCGTTGACGTGACGTTCCGGGAGTGTCCAGCGAATCCGCCGCCCACCACGTTCGAAGCGTGGCTCGCGAATCGTCTGGGCTTCTGTCGGTTCACGATTGCCAAGATGGAGGCGCTCAACGCCGCCGCGGGCGCGGACGTCCCCGGACACCTCGGCTGGACTCAAAACCTCCAGCACATCATCGCTCGCTTGGAAGCGGC
>CAYSXU010000081.1:0-3223 GCA_964435095.1 uncultured Gammaproteobacteria bacterium
GAATAGCCTGTAACAAAAAGTGTCCGATCGGACACTTTTTGTTACAGGCTATTCGTCAACGTTATCAGGATATTTTAAGATATTTTTTTATCTCGACTAGATGGTGGATCGTTTTTGGCGTAATCGACGACTTTAATCCGAGTCGATCTGCTTCTTTTAAGCGACGTTCGAGGAAGGGGACTGAGCGTAATTCGCCACCAAGCCCGAGTTCGCCGAGTAAAATAGCGTCTTCTGGTAGCGCGACATTTTCGCTGGCTGAAATGATGGCAGCGGCCACGGCGAGATCGACTGCTGGTTCGCTGACCTTCATACCACCGACAACGTTAACGAATACGTCTTGGTCATAAATTTTTACACCAGCGCGTTTGCCGATGATGGCCAGCAACATTTGTAATCTGCTTGCATCGTAACCCGAGGTGCGGCGTACGGGATTCGGAAAAAAGCTCCGATCGACAAGCGCCTGTATTTCGACGAGAAACGGACGGCTACCCTCCATGACGCAAGTGACGACCGAGCCCGGACCAGGTACGCGTTCTTTTAAGAACATGGCGGAAGGATTCTCGACCGCGATCATGCCACGTTCCGTCATTTCGAATACGCCCACCTCTTCGGTGCTGCCGAAACGATGTTTTTCGGCGCGTAAGAGCCGATATGACGAGTCAGGATCACCCTCGAGGGTCAACACCGTGTCTACAAGATGCTCGAGCGTTTTTGGTCCTGCGACGTTTCCGTCCTTTGTTACCTGGCCGATAATGAGAACGGCAATGCCGGTTGATTTTGCAAAGGAAATAATCTCGGCGGTGGCGGCGCGCACAGCGGTTGGAGTTCCTGGCAGCGCGTCGGCATGCTCAAGCATCATTGTTTGAATTGAATCGACGATGACAATTGATGGTTTAAGTTCGCGAGCTGCAGCGAGAATACTCCCGACTTCGACGGCGTTTGAAAAAGCGATCGAAGCTGGGTCAAGTCCTAGTCGTTTGAAACGCAACAGAACCTGACCTTCGGATTCTTCGCCTGAAGCGTAATACGACGCGCTTCTCCCCCTCTCGGAGGGGGAGCTAGAGGGGGTGTGAGAGATTGAGGCCGCCAGTTGTGCGACGAGCGTTGATTTGCCGACTCCAGGTTCCCCAGCCAGTATGTTGACGGATCCGGGAACAATGCCACCGCCGAGTACGCGATCAAGCTCGCTGATACCGGTTTTTCGATGCTCGGCGGTCGAGATAGCGGCAGCTGATAGATTGAGCGTTGATGCTGGTTTAGACTTAGCCACAGAAGAAACGGAAGAGGACGACGCTCCGCCGTCCTCCATCAGCGTTCCCCAGTGTCCACATTCATTGCACCTCCCAAGCCATTTGAGCGACTGTGCGTCGCATTTGGTGCAGACAAACATAAGCGTTATTGTGATCTACGCCTTACGTAAAGGCCATGATCAGTATCCATATAATTATCACAAGCGAAGGTTGTACTTTTTTTGGTTACAGCTCTACCTGGCTCTCGTCCAATCCCTCCGCGTGAATCCATGATATAGCCGTCGCCTATATACATAAATACATGGCCGTATTCATCTCCAACGGTTGGCCAGCCAATGAGATCGCCGGCCTGTAGGTTTACTCCGTTGATCGCCTGTGCATTGCAGCTTACAACTTTTTCTGCTGCTGATCCTGAGAATATACCCGCTGTACCTCCAGATTCTCCGGCACTTGAGAGACCTTTGCATTTTGCTACATATGAGACGAAGCCTGAGCAATCAAGGCATAATTGACCATCTGGACAATAGCTTGAGTAGGAAACTCCCTTGCTATCTTTCTTTGATTCAGCTCTAAACGGTGCATCGCCTCCTTTTCCTCCAAGCCTATAGGTGACGTTTCCCGCCATTGATGTGGCAATCTCGTAAATACTACTTGATGAGTCGCAGACTACGTCTTCAGGAGGTGAACCGATCGAAACGTCTCCTGAGCTGTCACCCGATTCAGCGACGTAAGCAATCGCGTCCACATATCTTGGTTCAAGCGCATGAAAAACGACAAGATCGGGATTAATTAGGAACGCGATGTCGTACGCCGCGAGCAACAGAATCAGTCCGGTGATGGCATTTGTCATGCGTTTTTTTGCCTTATCAATATACGCAGCTTTACCGCGTGCCATGGCATACTGGAGTCCGCCGATCATCATCATGGTGACGGCGATAAGAGCGGCAGCTCCAATCAGCCATGAATAGACTGCTTCAATATAAACGCCGAGGAAATTTGATTTTACGCTGCCACCACTGTTTGTTACGCTAAATTCGCTCTTATTAAGTCCGGGAATGTCGACGTTAAGATTTGGGAAGAGTGGATCGGCTTTTGGTGGGGTCGATGTAGTGGATGTTTGGGCGCCTGTTGAAGGCGTCGCGGTAACGCTACCCATGCCAAGACGTTGAACGTGCAGCGATCCGCCACTGTTAGAACATTGTTCAAAAGTCCAAGCGGCGGCATCGGTGTATGCAGCACAGGCAGTGTTGCAGGATTCGGTGCTTGTCGCTGTGGCGTAGATTGGACCTGTAGCTGTCGACATTGAGCACGTGCAATAGTATTCGTTGAGCGTTGGCGCGCTGCAGGATGATGGAGATCCAGCCGCAAAACTTGCTCTTGGTAAGAGAGCAGTAAGCGAAAAGACTATAGCAAAGACAAAGCGTTTCATGGGGCTGCGATAAGGCCGCGAATGACGGCTTTGAGTGTGGCAAGGTCGACTTCGCCTGAGTAACGTTCGTCGTTAATAAAGAATGTAGGCGTAACGGTTAGCTGTAGCGATAAGCCTTCTTGATATGTGCGGTCAATGAGCGGAGCTGTTGTTTCATCTTCTACACAAGTTGAGAAGGCTCGATCACGTAGCTCGAGTTCTTGCGCAATCGCGGTGTAAAGGTCGGCTCCTAAAGCAAATTGATTGGCAAATAAGAGATCGTGGAACTCCCAAAACTTATCTTGTTCTCCGGCACATCTGGCGGCAATGGCTGCATTGCGTGCCTCGGTGTGTGACTCGTTTGGCATGTCCTTCCAAATGATACGCACGTCATTAGGGAAGTCGATTAACAGCGAATTGAGCGTCTTGTCTAGATCGGCGCAAGTTTCGCATTCGTAGTCGCCGAAGTTAACGATCGTTACTTTGGCGTTTGACGGACCGCGCGCTGGATCGACGAAGGTGATTGACGGAGTTGTTGGGAGCTCGTCGTCGGTGAAAGTTATGT
>CAYSXU010000082.1:0-3162 GCA_964435095.1 uncultured Gammaproteobacteria bacterium
AATTCACCGAAGGAGCTTTGCCCGAGAATATTCAGGAGTTTGTGCTCTCCCGTTCAATGACCATTGTGGAGGTTCTTATGGATACCGGATTGGTTTCATCAAAAAGCGAAGCTCGTCGGCTTGTTGAACAAGGTGGAGTTAAGCTTGGAGAATCCGTTGCGTCAGATATTGGTCAGGCCGTCTCCCCATCAGATTGTCCGCTTGTGTTACAAAAAGGGAAACGTCACTTTGTGAGACTTGTCGTCTAATTATGTTCGCACTCGAAGCTGCAAAAAAAGAAGCGCTGATCGCACTTAAAAAAGCCATTGGCAAAAAATTTGTCGTGAGCGTTGATATGTTGGCGCTCCCGCCTAAGCCTGAGTACGGCGATATTTCATTCCCATGTTTTGCTTTAGCTAAAGGTGAGGGCCGTAACCCAGCCGAGGTCGCTACAGAGCTGGCAGCCAAGATTGGCCCGTCAAAGCTTATTCGTAAAATTACGTCTCTTGGTCCGTACGTTAATTTTACATTTGACGAGGTGGCCTTTGCTACTGCCGTTGTCGGTGACGTGCTCAAGAGTAAAAAACGTTTTGGCCGAATGACTACAGGAAAAGGAAAGCGTGTCCTGATCGAGTTTGCGAACCCGAATACGCACAAAGAAATCCACGTCGGTCACTTACGTAATTTTACCCTTGGACAAGCGGCGAAAAATATTTTAGACGCGAATGGTTATGAGACTACGCCAGTCTCGTATATTAACGATCTTGGAAATAATGTTGCTCGTTGTTTGTGGGGGATTAAAAATCTCCACCCTAATGAAGAACCTGAAGCAGATCAGCGTTTAAATTTTCTTGGTAAGGTCTACACTGAGGCAACGCAGTCTATTGATGATGATTCGGTTAAAAAAGAAGAAGTTTCCGAAATACAAAATGAACTTGAAAGCGGAGAGGGTGAATGGGTAGCGCTTTGGAAAAAGACTCATAAATGGTCTTTAGACAATCTAAAAGCTGTTTTTGATGAGTTTGGTCTTACGCTTGATCATATCTATCTTGAACACGAATTAATTGCAGATACGCACGCTATTGTTAATAAGCTGCTGACGGATGCGGTTGCAAAAATGAGTGAAGGCGCGACCATTATTGATCTTGAAGAGGAAAAATTGGGTGCAAATCTGTTGCGAAAATCCGATGGTACGCTTTTGTATAACGCTAAAGATATCGCGTTGGCATTTCTCAAAGAAAAAGATTATCACGCTGATCGTTCCATTTACGTTATCGATGTTCGTCAGTCGCTCGCCATGAAGCAACTGTCGGTAACGCTCAGACGTATGGATTTCCCGCGCGAGATAACGCACCTCGCTTACGAAATGGTGACTCTTCCTGAAGGCGCGATGTCGTCACGTAAGGGCAACATTGTGCGTTGGACTGATTTACGGGATGCCATGGTGTCTGAGCTTGTAGAGTCAACTAAGCTCCGTCATCCAGATTGGTCAGCTAAAAAAATCAATTTAACGGCCAAGACGTTGACCATGGCGGCCGTCAAATTTATGATGCTGCGGCATGATCCGGAAAAGATCCTGGTGTTTGACATGCATGAGGCGATGGCAACGGATGGTTTTACTGGCCCGTATATTCTTTATACGATCGCGCGTATTTCAAGTATAGAAGAGAAGGCGGAAGTACTTCCTGAGGTTAATGGAGAACATTTGAAGCATCCTATTGAGCATGAAATCGTCATGTTATTAGCACGTTATCCCGAAGTCATTGCGCTCGCCGGAGCTAGTCTACGGCCTTCTGTCGTCGCGCAGTATTCCTTTGAATTAGCCCAAGTTTTCGCGAAATATTATGCCGAAGTACGTATTTTGGATAACGAACCAAAAGTCGTATCGGCTCGGTTAGCTTTGGCTTTCGCGGTTCGTCAGGTGCTTATGAACTCTATGGATATCCTCAACATTTCCATTGTCAAAGCTATGTAAAGGGTGCTAGAAAGGTCACAACGTAACAATCCAAATGACATCCATGTATGGCAAAAGGAAATGGAGGTGAAACTATCATCGCACACGGCGTACGGTTGGAGGGTGAGATGGCTGCGGAGGGCGATTTGGTTATTGAAGGTGAAGTGCACGGCACAGTAAAGACGACCGGTGATCTACGTGTTGGCGAAAACGCCCTCGTGGAAGCTGATGTTGAGGCGGAAAATGCGGTAATCGCTGGTGAAATAAGGGGGAATTTAAAAATTCGTGGAAAACTGGAGCTTTTTCCGTCATCAACTTTGACCGGAGATGTTACTACCGATGTGCTAGCAATTGGTCCGGGCGCACAGGTGAACGGAAAGATTAGTATGGGTTCCACCACATCAGGACGTACTTCGCGTAAGAGCGAAGAAGCTGAATAGGCTTTGTGTATTGTTACGTCTACGATGAATATTTGCAGGACCGTCGGTACGAACGGGACCTCTCGCTCATCGAGACACGACTGACGGATCTTGGTATCGCCGGCAAGATTGCACGTCTTGCTCTGTTTCGTGATGCGCGTGAACTAATTCGTGACGAAATTCGTAACGGAGCGACGACTATCGTTGCAGTAGGCAATGACCGTACGTTGCGCAAGGCGCTTGATGCGGTGGGGGATACGAAAACTGTGGTTTCTCTTCTCCCAGTGGGTTCGCAGGGAGTATTGGCTAGACTGCTTGGTATGCCGCTCGGTGTCGCCTCATGCGACGTTTTATCGGCACGCATCATTGAAGAGCTCGATTGTGGAGAGGTGAATGGTCGACGGTTCGTTCAGGCGGTGCACATGGAAGAAACACAATTTTTGGCCCTTTGCCCTAAGGGCTACACCCTCACGCTAAACAAGAAATCTTCCATCGAGGTACGTAATTTAGCCGAGTCTGATGATGCGGGCACGCAAAGTCCTATAGATGGACGCTTATCTTTGATAATTCGTTCAACTCACTTTAGCTTATTGGGTAAAAAACAATACGTGAGCATCGTACCGTTTGAAGATATGACCATTAAATGCGAAAAGATGTCAGAAATGTTGGTCGATGGTGAGCCACTGCAGGGAAAGGATTTTGTATTCAAAGTTATTCCGAGGGCTCTTCGTTTAATAACCGGGAGGACGAGGAAGTTTTGATGTGATAAAGCGTTATCAGGCCAAGTACGAACAGAAGCGATGAAGTAAT
>CAYSXU010000083.1:0-2877 GCA_964435095.1 uncultured Gammaproteobacteria bacterium
CCCCTTGAGTACGCACGTCACTCAACTCCACCGCACACGCGCGTCGGAGCTCTCGTTGCCGACACATCCGAACTTGGATGGGCTTTTTCACTATTGCGTGATTTTCCTGAAGCTGATGTTTATCTTGTTGGCGGATCAGTACGCGATGCCATCACTGGACGACAGCCGCACGAGTGGCACACCCTGGTACGTGACGTTTCACCGGCGCGTCTCACAAATTGGCTCTCGAGCCGGGGCAAACTTAATCGCGTAAACGATGGTGTTTGGAAATTTTCACCAACATTTTCGCCGGCGTGCGTTGAAATCGCGCTTCCCCGCATTCGTGTACCAAATCAAGAAATGCAAAATGCCGACTTTTACCCCGATCATAAATTACGGGCAGAAGACGATCTTGCTGGTCGTGATTTTAGCGTAAATGCCATTGCCTACAGTTTACGTGACGGACGTCTAACCGATCCGCACGGAGGGCTCCACGATCTTACCCGCTATCGCGAAATCCGTCCGGTACGCAACGCCCATGATCATTTTGCACAAGAGCCGCGTAGCCTAATGCGAGCTATCCGACTAGCAGCCGACACTGGTTTGAATATTGAGAAAAAAACCTGGCGCGCAATTCAGGCCCATGGCCATAGGCTTAACCAGGTTGTTCATGATGGCGAGGGTCGGGCCATACACGCCATACCGAGACATTATCTAGGACGCGACTTTCTCCTTGGGCTTCGTTCGAATGGCAATTATTTCTTGAAGTTGCTGCGTGGAAGCGGTCTTTTACAGCAAGCCGTGCCAGAGCTACACAAACTTGAAGATATACAACATCCCGATGAAGAAAACGGCTGGACTAAAACAGAAAAACTTATTGGCACGCTTGAATCACCTGGACACCGAAAACTTTACGGAATTTTGTTACCAAGCACCGCGCTGCTCGTGGCCGGACTCGTCTACTTCTTCGAAGAATCAGCCGAAGACAATCTGCGTTCGCTGATAACTCGCCTTCACCTCCATCGAGCCGAAGATTCACGTCTTGATTTCAACTATAAAGACGCTTTTTGGCTACTCGAACATGCGCGCGCCATGACGACTCAGAATCACGATACGCTGCCTCTCTCCCATCTTGAACGCTGTCTACATGGCACACGAGGCGCCGAACTTCTCGCGCTTATTCACGCCGGTCACATTGCTCAAGGATCACATTCGGCAGCGCGAGAACGTCTCAACGAGCTGCGTGACCGCCGAGAATCTCTTCTTGCCAATTTCACCCTTCCAAAACTCCTAAAAGGTCGCGACGTTGTGGCTCTTGGCCTAACCCCAGGGCACCACGTCCGCTTAACGCTCGATAAAGTTCGCGACGCACAACTTGCCGGTACCATCACTTCTCGGCGTGCCGCACTTGACTTTGCACGTTATTTAATTTGTCATGGCGATCTATGCTGAAACATCAGAACCCCTTTGTTCAAATGGCCGCACACGCGATCGCCGGCTCACTTCTTGGTCTTCTTGCGGGCCTCGTGCTTGGTCTCATAATTCAAGGAATCAGCGGTTTACTCCTGCCATTTGAGGACATTGGCGACGGCCCATGGCAAGTCGCACCCTTCCTCGGCATGGGGTTCGGCACCTTCCTCGGCGCGATACTAGGCGGTCTGGTCGGCATGAAACGATAACATTCAACAATACAAAATTCGAGCCGCTTCCCTGTATGGGAGGCGGCTCGTGTTGTTTAGTTCGCCCACTCCTTACGCAGCTCGTCGAGCATGGAAACAATGAGTGGATGCGTGATGTGTCCTGCGGCGAAGTCGATGAATTCCATCGGATCCAGTCGATGACCCCGCTTCGCGTATACGACAGCCTGTGCAGCGCATTCTAACTTATCGAGTTGGAACACGATGCGAGCCTCCTCGCATTCCTGCGCCTCGTACTCGAGCCACAGCTCATAGCAACGCTGACCGAGCTCGCCGTGCGGAAGAAAGAGCTCGCGCGCAGCGGCGCATTCGACGATCTTTTATCCTTGAGAGCCAGCTCGCGTTCCTCGGAGCTGAGCGTGGCCGTAACACCGTCGCCCGTGATGGACTCCGGCGCGTCATGGATGAGCGCCATGGTCACCGCTTTCTCGACGTCGAGTCCGAGCTCGATAGCCACGAGAAAGGCGTGCATCGCGAGCGCATAGGTGTGATCAGCGACGCTCTCGGCTTCTGGAACACATCTCGTCTTATACCGATAACCAGGCTCGAACATCATATTCCACCCGGTCCTAACCTTGAGCTTGAGGTCACTCAGCCGGTTTACGAGCTGAAGAATATGAAGAGACATCGTTAAACCTCCGGGTGCATGTTTACCAGTCCAATATAATCAGGTCAATTTTAGATTGACGGCAACTAACGACGTTATACTGAAACGTCTTCTTGCACAAGGCGATACGTGATACTTTTGTATCAAATAAAACTATGAATCTCGGTAACATTATTCTCGATGGCCGTTGTGAACTCGCGATAGCTCACCTTTGCAATTCCATGCCGATAGGCGAGGAACGGAAAAAACCGCTTCTTATGCACTGCATCCGAGTTGGCATGTATCTTTATCGAAAAGATTATTCAGAAGAGATTGTTCTTGCGGGATTCCTCCACGATATCCTTGAGTGGACAACGAGTTCTGAAGAGATGATTATTAATAAGTTCGGGAAGGGAGTTCACGATATTGTGAAAGCAAACACAAAGGATCGAACAATAGAGGATCCCGCACAACGTCGTCGTGAATATATCAATCGCTGTATTCAGTCAGGAGAAGGTGCACTAATCGTTAAGGTCGCTGATCTGCTCGATAGCTATCATTTTTATCGATCAGCCGGAGATCTCGAGGAAACCATGCGATGTATAGATATGGCGG
>CAYSXU010000084.1:0-2856 GCA_964435095.1 uncultured Gammaproteobacteria bacterium
TTTGTTCCAGCCGATATTCGAGTTCCCAGCTGCGGTCGAAATGATCCTCAATGGCGCGTTTTCCGATGGCCGTCACAAAAATTATCTCTTCGATACCAGCTGCCACGGCTTCCTCGACGATGTATTGAATAACTGGTTTGTCGACGACCGGCAGCATTTCTTTCGGCTGAGCCTTGGTGGCTGGCAGAAAACGCGTTCCCATGCCAGCGACTGGAATAATGGCTTTACGGATTTTTGAGGAGGACTTCTTCGTCATAGTACTGGGAAGTATAAACAAGCTGAGGTTAAAACAAAACCGATCAATAATATCTTTCTAACTTTTGTTTAAATCTGGCCTAGGTATGAGGTGGTCCTAGCCGCGAATAATGAGGAATGCTACGTAGGCCGCATAACCTAAGAGAAAAAGGACGCCTTGTGATTTTTCAAGCACATTTCGTCTTCCAAAGAACATGCTGAGGAAAAGGACGCCGCTTGCAGCCGTGGCGACAGCAATATCGACTAAGCCGTACTCAGGAGTTGTTAGAGGTTTAATGAGGGCGCTAGCACCAAGGATCCAAAACACGTTAAATATATTTGAGCCAACAACGTTACCGATAGCGATGTCAACGCTACCGCGCCGTGTTGCGACTATTGATGTTGCGAGTTCTGGTAAGGATGTACCAACAGCAACAATTGTAAGACCAATGAGAGATGAGCTGACGCCAAGTAGGCTGGCAAGATCGACGGCACCATCGACGACAAGCTTTCCACCCAGGACAAGACCAACAAGCCCAGCGACTATATATACCAATGAAATTGAAAGCTTCCGTTGCTGTGTTATTTGCACCGGCTCTTCATGGCCTTGTTTAGCTAATCCAAGACTGTAATAAAGAAAAATTATAAAAAAGCTGATGAGCACCAGTCCATCGATGCGTGTAAGTTGTGAGGTGATGGCGCCGTCAATTAAACTATCAGCGGCCATGACGCCCATGATTCCAATGGCTAAAAAACTCATGGGAATTTCTTTCCAGACAGTGTCGCGTTTAACGCTAAGCGGACGAATGAGAGCGCAAATTCCCAAAATTAGCAGTATGTTAGCAATATTGCTGCCGACTATGTTTCCGATGGCGATTTCTGTATTCCCTTGAATCGCAGAAAGAACACTGACAAGCAGTTCTGGAGCCGAGGTCCCAAAGGCGACGACGGTAAGGCCGATAACCAAATCTGGCATTTTGAATCGGCGAGCCAAGCTGCTTGCCCCGTCGACCAGCCAATCCGCACCTTTGATGAGCAACGGAAAGCCCAGTAACAAAGTTAGAAAGCTAAGCATATTGCGTAATGATAGCAAACCTATCTCAAAAGCTCATATTATTCATTTAATGATCTCAAATGTTTGATTGTGCATAAGATGCTTCAAAAAGGCGTTGGTCTGTTACAATCTTTGTCATATATATAAGTCTCAATATGGGTGCAGAATACTCAGACGAAAAGATTTCGCCCGTTGAACGGGCTAGACGATTGGCCTTGAAGGAAAAAGAGAGACAGGAAAGGGAGGCCACCGAACGTAAGGAAGCAAAGACCGTGCTTTATCGTGAGATTGAGGAAAGATTGAAGGCAACGGAAGAGCTCATCGTCGGTCGCCAACAGGAATTAAAAGAAGTGCAAGACGGTCTTGATGAGATTGCCAATATCGCGAATGGGGGCTTAATGACCACTGAGCTGGCAGATCTTAGGGCTGAGCTAGATGCCGATAAGGCTGGATTGATCGAGAGAATTCGCGCAGATCAGCGCCTAGTCCAGGAATTATTAAAAGATCCGATATATATCGAGATGACCGAGGCTGCAGAGGCTGCCGCTGCCGAGGTTGCCAGAGTGAAGGCCGCAGAGGCAGAGACAGAGGCAAAAAACGTCGAACGCGCGAAGGTTCGGAAGACTCTGAAAGATATATTCACGCTCAGTCAAGAAGTAAAGACCGCGTTTGAGGCAGCTAGGGCACGAGAGCTGGAGATTAGTTCTTTACGTGAGGATATAGTCAGACAGGAAAGAGAAAGAGATTCGCTTGACGGGCATATTAGAGATTTTATCGGTAGAGCGTTTTACGAGCTTCCAGACAAACAGCGTTTGGCGATCGAACGAGTAGTGGACGAGGCTGAAGGCGGTAAAAACATCGTTTTTTCCCGCAGATCAGTTAGAGATGGGCGAATGGTTCCGTCTGGACATTCCGTGGCAGAATGGTATGGAACTTGGCATGACAAGGTGACTCCTGGTTGGTTTGGTGACAAGGCATTGCGCGGATTGCGTGCTCTTGAGAACGATCCTCGAATTGGGCAGATGCAGACTGTAATGGCGAAGTTAAACGAGTTATACGACACACAGACCGCCTTGGTTGAGGCACGAAATAAGACGAATACTGAATTCGTGCAGCGTTTTGTTGCTCCCGATTCTATCGCTAGCTCGATTGACGTCAAAGCTTTATCTGACTTGCGAAATAGTAACTCTGCCGGCAGAAATGAGGTGGATTCTTGCGTTAAAGAGCTGGCCGACATACGGCGAGAAATAAACATTTTATTAACCGGTATTAGCCCTGAGCTTGATGCTCAGTTTCGTCAATCGAAGTTTGTATCGGCTGATTCGATAGAGACGTATAGGAGGCGATAATGCACCACTAAAATACGACAGCCGAAGCTGTCGTATTTTAGTGGTGGGGAGCACGCGCTTGATGTCAAATTTACTGGGGCGTTTAAGAAGCCTTTTGGCAACTTCGGTTTCGATGATTTTGAGGCACGCGGGTTGAGAATTCGAACATGTATTGCCAATTATTAACCGAGACGATGATGAGTAAGAGCGATCAATGAAATGCCAATAACTACCGAGACA
>CAYSXU010000085.1:0-2713 GCA_964435095.1 uncultured Gammaproteobacteria bacterium
TGGTGACGTTAGGGTTCTTAGGGTTGGCCGCGGCCACGCCCCAGCGCTGGACTTCTTCGGGGAACAGCTCGTAAAGCTTCTCCCAGTTGGTCATATAGTACGACTGGCGACCATTTTCCATCATGCGATAGACCGGTAGGATCGCTTCTTTACCTTCGTGAATCTCTACCGTGGCTTTACTGTCGCTGGATTGGAATAAACCACGTAGTAGCGGCAACATCATTTTTAGGTTTTCTGCGTTGGCCTGCACTGATTTTAACAAGCGCGCCGGTTCAATGGCGGCATAGCGTTTTACTTTTTCTCCGGGCAGCTCTTGCGCGTAACCACGCTCAATCAGGCTATTTAGCGTGAAATACGCAATAGACCGTTTAATCCCGGCCTTTTCAGCGATCACCGAAGCTGTGTCGCTATGCATGGAAAGTAGCGCCACATAAACCCGCGCTTCTTTATCGGTTAAACCCACGGCGGTGAGTGTAGAGAGGATTGGATCTGGCATAAGCTGTTAACAACTTTAACAAAAAGTGAATAATTTGTCAATAAATATTGTAATAACTAATATTTTACGTTTAACAAATTACCAAAGAGGCGTATTCTCCCGTGTTCCCGATAGTCATCTGGAGCAAGTTCCTTCACCTGCGAGGTAATCATGTCCAGTATCAACGACATCGTCATCGCTCTCTCGGTTCTCAACGGCTGCAAGACGCGGCGTTCGCTCGCCTCAGTGCATGACGAGCTCCTTGGGAGACTGACTGCGGTTTGCTCCACCTTGGTTGAGAAATCGGCGCTGTGCCAAAAGGACAAGCAGTTCCTCGCCGAGAACGGTGTACGCTACGTTGGCGAAGCACCCAGTTTTCTGGTGAAGTCTGACTACGCCATCGGCTCGCTCAAGCGGCGCTTCGCGGTTACGTTCGGACTGAGATACTACACCGACCCCGTCGCCGTCGGTTGGAAACCGTCATACTGGGACGACCCGCAGTTCATGGCGTTGCTCAACACGCCGTGCTGTGTATATTTCGGCGAGTGGGGTAACTGGGAGCACAAGCGCGCCGAAGCATACAGGTTGAATTTCGGAACTCGGACGCTCGCCCGCTGGCTGCACAGCGAAGGCATTCACTACATGGGTCAGTACCTGCATTACGTGCAGCGTGACCATTGGAAGCTTGAGAAGGCGGCGGAAGAGCTTGTAAACACCGTGCAGCAAAAGCTGTGGGCTGGTGCTTTCGTTCCGCCGCAGTGGCAGCCGCCGAAGGAGATCCCGGATGAGTGGCTGGTTGAGGAGCAGAAGATCGCCGAAGAGATCAAGCAGCGGAAGGAGCGCTACGAAACGCCGCGCGCGTGGGTCGTCACCTGGCTCGTGGTGGACGGCGTGTACAGCCGGAACAGCGTCCCAGCGCGGGTACAGCCCGCTTACGATCGCGACCCGGAGGCTCCTACGCATTTCAAGAGTTCCCCTGAGGGGCGCGACGTCCTCAGCCTTGAGGCGAAGATCGCCGGCGAGGAGATCTACCGCTACTATCAGGATGTGTGGGTAACGCGCCTGGACGGCCAGATCGGTGGCTTTAGTCGCGTGGGAAGTGAAGCTAATCGCCCACTTTTCCCTGGCATGAACCGCATCGGGGTGAATACGCGGGCCTACGGAGAGAGAGTGTTCGGTACCAAGGAGGAAGCCGAGACGCTCCGTGCTCGCATCGACGCGCGGGCGGGGATGTTCATGGAGGATGACGACTGAGCGACAGTATGCCGGATCCGTGGGTAAATTCCCTGCGGGTCCGGTTTTCTTTTCTCAATAATAAAACGGGCTTTCGCCCGAATTATTATTTGATCATGGTGCCGCGCAAGAGTTCTACAGTTTTCTTATTGCGAAGTTGGTGTTCAATGTAATCGCGATACTCTGGGCTGTAGACTCGCTCGCGGAATTCTTTATTGTCCGGGTAACGTTCGGCGAGTTTGTCGAGTTCGGCGTCAATTTCTTTTTCGTCAACGCTTATATTTTCCTGTTTTGCGATTTCGCGGATGAGAAGCGAAGCTTTAATGCGCTGTAAGGCAGAAGGCGTGAAGTCGAGCTTGATGTCAGCCATCGACTTGCCAATTGAGGAGAGATAATCATTGAGCTGCATGCCAGATTCTCCGACATTGTGCTCAAGTTCATGCACCATTTTGTCAACTTCTTGATTAACAAGTAGATCTGGTATTGTTTGGAACTCACTTTTTTCGGCGAGTAGATCAAACAGCGCCTTTTCCTGACGCCGCGTCTCTTCGAGAGTGTTCTCCGCACTTAAATTTTCTTTAATTTTTGTCTCAAGCGCGAGACCCGATTCAAAGCCTAGTGATTTTGCAAACGCATCATCAAAGACCGGCGTTTCAAGCGTGAAGATTTCATTAAGTTTTACCGAAAAATCTACGTCGTCTCCGGCAATATGTTTTTGATAGTGATCCTTAGGAAATTTTAAGGTAAAGTTTTTTTCTTCGCCCTCGCTGAGGCCAACAATGCTATCTACAAAGCCCTCGATGTAGTATGGCTCGTTGGTGTAGACGCCGTGATTTTGTGCCTCTCCGCCTTCTAGTACAACCCCGTCGCGCTTCATGGTCATGTTAATGACAGCCTTGTCGCCCTTTTCGAGCTTGTGACCAGTGAGTGCTCGGTGTTCTTTCATCTGCATGCGCAGCAGATCGCGCTTGGCCTCAGTGATTAACGTCTCGCTCGGCTCCGTTG
>CAYSXU010000086.1:0-2618 GCA_964435095.1 uncultured Gammaproteobacteria bacterium
TGGGGTCGTTCAATATGCGGGCTGGAAGGGCGGCTATGGCAATGCGGTTGAGATTAACCACGGAAACGGCATTGTTACGCGTTACGGCCACTTCTATTCGCTTTATGTCTCAGCCGGTCAAAGTGTAACTGCCGGTACGCCACTTGGTCGCTGCGGTTCTACGGGAAATTCGACTGGAACACATCTTCACTTTGAAGTTATAGGTAACGGTCGCTTCAAGAACCCACTAGAATACATCCGTTAAACATACAAGCAGCCGGAAAAAGGCTGCTTTGTATTTAAAGAATCGTTTGAAGTCTAAACTGAAGAGCCTCAGCTACGTGTGAAGCGACGATCAGTTCGGCTTGTTCGAGATCGGCGATTGTACGAGCGACTTTGAGTAATCTTGAATAGGCTCGAGCGGACAGCCGTTGACGTTCGGCTGCCTCTGCGAGTAATTCTTCAGCATCCCGTTGAAGATGAATGTCGTGTTTTAAATGCCGAGGACTTAATTCGCTATTGTTGTGAACGCTTTTACCTCGATATCTTACTGTTTGTAGTTCTCGTGCTCGTATTATCCGCTCGCGGATGTCTGACGAATGTTCTGGTGTAATGTCGGTTCGTAAATCGGTAGCGTTTACTCTTGGCACGTGAATGATTAAGTCTATACGATCAAGTAACGGACCGGAGATACGTTGTTGATAGCGTGCTATTGCTCCTGGGGTACAGCTGCAGGTATGACCAGGGTCTTGATAGTGCCCGCATGGACATGGATTCATAGCTGCCACGAGCATGAATCTGGCGGGAAATTGACAGCTACCTGAAGCGCGGGCGATGGTTACGGTTCCGTCTTCGAGCGGCTGTCTAAGGTGTTCAAGTGCGCTTCGAGGAAACTCCGGGAATTCATCAAGGAATAACACTCCACGATGAGCTAGCGATACTTCGCCTGGTCGAGGCGACGCGCCCCCGCCAACAAGAGCGACGCCGCTTGCGCTATGGTGAGGCGATCGAAAAGGTCGTTGAGAGGTTAGAGCTCGGATATTTTCAAGTGTTCCAGCGACGGAGTGTATGGCAGTGATTTCAAGTGCTTCGTCGGCAGTTGGATGCGGTAGAATACTTGGTAGCGCTCGCGCAAGTAGTGTTTTTCCGCTACCAGGAGGACCTATAAGCAACAAATTATGGCTTCCGGCGGCTGCAATTTCTAAGCCGCGTTTCGCGTGTTCTTGCCCAGCAACGTCGGCCATGTCGACAGCGTATGCGGGCGTTGAAATGGTTATGGTTTGATTGGTATTGGCAGGTTTCCAATCTTCGGTTTCAAGTTTATCAATAAGTTCTGATAAGTGTTTGGACGTATACACGTCAAGACCGGTTACGAGTTGAGCCTCATCGCAATTTTCTTCAGCGATCAAAAGACTTTTACCGAGTTCACGCGCAAGGTGGGCCGACAACAACGTACCGTGAACTGGCCGGATGGTTCCATCAAGTCCAAGTTCGCCTAGAATTATTGTATCTTTTAGTCTTTCGAACCTAGTAATGGCACCTTGAGCACATAGAATTCCAAGAGCTATCGCAAGATCGTAAGAAGGACCTTGTTTCCGTACGTCAGCAGGAGCGAGGTTGACTGTGACTTGGGTGCGGGGAAAGGTAAATCCGCAGTGACGAATAGCCGATCTTACGCGCTCGCGTGACTCGTTGACGGCCACGTCAGGTAGTCCGACGACGGTAAAGCGTGGAAGTCCAGATGCAATATCGACCTCAACAGTAACGCCTTGGGCCGAAAGGCCGTGTAACGCTGACGAAAAAAGACGCGCTGCATGCATACAACATAGAAGGGGGAAAGTTAGTTGTTGTGCACTGCGCGGGAAGTAAACTCATGATAGCACAATAATGCCAATACACCGGAAAGGATCAAAATATCTGAAATGTTAATTACGGATAGTTGAAAAAGAAGTATATAGTCGGTGGTGTATCCGTGAATTGCTCGATCGATGGCATTATTGAGCGCGCCAGTTATGACAAGTGTTGAGCCTATGATGTTGCCGGCGCCTCTATCGCGGAATAGGTTATAAGCTATAACGACGATAATTATTGCAGAAAGGACAAGTATTAGGCTCAATGGAAGCGGAATATCAAATGCAATCCCTGGATTTTTGTGAAGAGTTAAATCAATTAATGCGCCATCATTTTGAAAAGGCGTATTAATTGCTCCCCACTTAATAAATGCGTCGACAATTCCAAGTACTACAATGAAGCTGACTAATAGCGCGTTTCGCATAGTTTAACGCCGAGCGTTCATACTCGGCGTTTCTATACTTAAATTTCTTGTGTGAGAGTTTTTTTACAAGCTACACACGAGGTAGATGTTGGGCGAGCTCGAAGGCGTTCCTCGGCAATTTCCGTTTTGCAGTATTTGCAAACTCCGTATGTGCCGGCTTTGATGGCGCTCAAGGCTGAGTCGACATCGCGCAGTGCAGTTGTTAGTTCGCTCTCAAGTGAAAGCGCATCTCCCATGCCTGCAACCTTTTCGGCGCTTTCGTCCTCTTTGTCGCCTAAATTATCGTAATCAGCATCGAATGCGTTGGTTTGGGTGCCTTTTGCGGACAGATGGCCGATCTCGTCTTTTAGCTTTATCAGCTCTT
>CAYSXU010000087.1:0-2530 GCA_964435095.1 uncultured Gammaproteobacteria bacterium
CGTCCCACCTTCTGGCTTTGAAAAAGCCGTTAAGTTCTGTTTTGGTGGACCGAACGGGAATCGAACCCGTACCTCAGGGTGTCAAACCGAGCGTGGCTGCCATTACCACCATCGGCCCGCGATCCGGATAGAACAAAAAGAACTCCCGACCTCTTTGAGGTTTGGGGAGCTCAAATTGTGACACCCTGAGGCGATTGGGGAACCGCGCTCGGTTGTAAATATTTTTTCACGTAGCTTTAAATGAGTCAAGCGGTGCATTGAACTCTTGAACTCACCTCCTATCCACACGTTTCGTTGACCCTACTTGATTCGACTGGCACAGTCGAGGCGAACTATGAAGGTATTTTTGATCGCCGCCATGTCGGCTGACGGGAAAATCGCTGAATGTGAAAGTCAGTCGTCGCTTGATTGGACGAGCGCAGAGGATACGCAATTCTTTGTTGAAAAGACCAAAGAAATCGGAACGGTTGTGATGGGGCGAAAGACGTTTGCAACGATTGGCAAACCGCTTAAAGATCGCCGTCTGATTGTCATGACCGCTAACCCTGATTCGCAAGCGGCTGAGGAGGGCGTCGAGTTTACGTCAAACGATCCGGCAACGCTTGTGCAGCGTTTACAAGCGGAGGGTTGCGAGCAAATTGTCATTGCCGGTGGTGCAAGCGTATACGGTCAGTTTCTTTCAGCTGGCCTTGTTGATGAAGTATTTTTGACGGTTGAGCCGGTACTTTTTGGCCGGGGTGTGCCGCTCGCGACAGATGTTGGTCGAGTGAACTTAGAGTTCGTTGACGTGCGTCAATTGAATTCACGTGCCATTGTTTTGCATTACCGCGCACAGCGAACGTTCATGAAGCCGGTAGCGCAGCGATCGCCGGATTATCAGTACCGCAATCTCCTCAAAAAAATTATGGAGGAGGGCGTTGATGTGAAGCCAATTCAGGGCGAGGGCTCACGCATGATTTTGGGCGCGCAAATGCACTTTTCGCTCGAGAACGGGTTTCCAATGATTACTGAGCGCGATCTTTCGGGGCGATTCATGGTTGGCGCGCTTGGGGAGCACTTTGCGTTCCTGCACGGCGCGCGCACGCAAGACGAGCTTAAGGCCTTTGGATGTGCCTGGTGGAAGCGTTGGGTGACCAAGGAACGGTGCGATATCTTTGGATTACCAGAAGGCGACCTTGGTCCTGGTTCATACGGTCCAGCGTGGACGGCGTTCCCGACGGCGGAAGGCGCGCCGTTCAATCAGATCGAGCATGTTGTGAAGCAAATCAAAGAGCGTCCGAATTTGCGCACGCACATCATTAGCCCATGGATTCCGCAGTACACTATTCAGCACGCCGAACTTCCACCACGTAAAGTGGTCGTTGCGCCGTGCCACGGTTATTTGCACGTCCTCGTTTTCCCGGAGACTAAGCAATTGTCGGTTCATCATTTTCAGCGAAGTGGTGACATTCCGGTTGGCGTCGTCTTCAATATGATTCAATACGCGGCCTTTACCATGATGCTTGCGCAGGTGACGGGCTACACGCCAAAAGAGCTCGTTTACACCATTTCAGACGCGCACATTTACGAAAGCCAGTTTGATCACGTGAAGCAGCTCCTCGAGCGAGAACCGCGTCCGTTCCCGACGATGATGCTTGATTCAAACGTGAAAGACTTGCTTGATTTCCGTCCAGACCACTTCACGCTGACCGATTATGACCCTCATGAAGCCATGGTGATTCCGACGCCGGTGTAAAGGGAAAAATATAATTATATCTCGAGGTATGTCGAGCTTCGTGAACACGCAAAACACCCGACCAAACGGCTACGATGCCGTCATCGCCGATATCGCAAAGTTAAACGTGTGTCCGTTTTGCCACGAGCATCTCGCCGAGTTTCACAAGCGACCGCTTGAGCGGCGTTCATTTTGGACGGTCACGGACAACATGTATCCGTATCAACCAACGAAGCATCATAAGCTCGTCATTCATACTAAGCACATCGAGCACATTTCCGAAATCACCCCGGAAGCGTGGAAGGAGCTCGGTGAAATCATGCAGGAGCTTGCTCGCGGGAACGACATGACGGGCGGCATCATGCTCTTGCGCTTTGGTGACACGCGCTTTACTGGCGGCACAGTTTCACACTTGCACGCTAACCTCGTCCAATCAAATCCCGACGATCCTTCGTACGACCCTAAAGTTGGTCTCGTCCGTCGAATTGGATAGCGAACGTAAGCGAAATAATTTTCGAAGCTTAGCTTTGATCGATAAAAATCATTTCAATATCATTTGCGGCGAAGAGCTGTTCGGCGTCGAGCAGTGAATAGCCTTTGGTGTAATACACGCGACGAATGCCTGAGCCCACGATGAGGCGCGCGCAATTGGGGCAGGGAAAAGTGGTGACAAATATCGAGGAACCGCTAAGAGCGATCCCGTCTTTTGCGCATTGCGCGATGAGGCCTGCTTCAGCGTGAAGCACGGTCGAGAGATCAATGCGTTCTCCGGCATTGAAATTCGAACGTGGGTCGCCGTTTTGGGCGAGATGATAA
>CAYSXU010000088.1:0-2382 GCA_964435095.1 uncultured Gammaproteobacteria bacterium
ATATAAATACGCGCAACGGCTTCGTACGCCGGAGCATTTTTCGGATCAATACTTAGCACTTCGATCAGGATTTTTTCAGCCGAGTCATGACGTCCGTCAATCATCAACGCCTTGGCTTCGTCAACCATGCGTCGTAATTCAGATTGGTCGACGACCCGCTTTGAGCCCTTGCGTTGTTGCTCTTGATAGCGGCGCTCGATAGCCGTCAGTTTACCGGCAATTCGACGAAAACCATCACGAATGGCTGACAAGATTGGCGAAGCTACGCGTTTCACTGCGTCGACCTGTTGTCTTGTTTGACGAGTCAATCGATCTTCCAAAATCGCCCGCTTACGCTCCTTAACTTTAGCCTCACGCGAAGAAGATGGATCAACCACGCGAACTTGCGGCAATTTTCGCCAAATCAGCATAATGAGCACCGCCAATGACAAACCAGCGATGATTATTAAGATGGTGGTGATCATAGTTGTTGGGTAGTCATGACGTCGCAGGCTGCCTCAATAATGCCGCCAAACTCATGAATCTTCAAACTCGCACCGCCGACTAGCAAGCCGTCAATTTCCGGTTCACGCAAATAACTATAGGCGTTTTCCGCGTTAATCGATCCACCATAAAGAATCTGTGAACGACCGTCGAGTTTAAGCGACTTAAGCGCTTCACGGATAAGACGATGCTTCACAACAACGTGCTCTGGCTCGACCGCCTCCCCCGTACCAATCGCCCCTAGCGGCTCGTAGGCCACAACGACCTGTGCGCGACTGGGCAGCTCAACGCCCCGAAAAGCACGCATGAGTTGCGCCGACGCATCTTCGCCAACACACAGAATTGGCGTCAGCTGAGCCGCGAAAGCCGCCTTCAAGCGATCACTGATCAATTCGTCATCCTCATGAAAGTGCATTCGACGCTCAGCATGCCCAACAATAGCGTAACGTGCGCCCGCGTCCACAAGCTGCGCGGCCGAAATCTCGCCAGTAAACGCGCCCGGACGTTCTGGCCCAACATTCTGCGCACCAAGCGCCACACGCGACCGAGCCACAGCCTTGCGGGTTTCAGACAAAGCCGTAAATGCAGGACAGATAACGATTAATGGCAACACATCCTTGCCCTCTAGAAGGCGCAGCACGCCACGCGCCTGCGCGACAGATTCGCGTAGTCCAAGATTCATCTTCCAATTGGCAATGATAGTTTTCATACTACCGTCTAGCTTTACGCACTTGAGGAAAGAACTTTAGGAACTCGCGTTCGTTCTTATACGGTCCAATTGCCGCAATCGACATTTTGGTAAGATCGAGCACTTGACCAGCCACGCGCTTCACGTCTCCTAGGGTTACAGCTTGAAATTTTTTCATGCGCTCTTCAGGCGTCGACACCGCGTGAAAAAATACTTCCTGACGTCCGTAATACTCAGCTCGCTCCGATGAATCCTCAAGACGCAACATCATGCTGCCGTGAATATTATCCTTAGCCATGGCAAGCTCGTTGGGTGTGACGCCGTCTTTAGCTACTTTACGAATTTCTCGCATGATGACGTCCATTGCCAGCGTAAGACGTGAAGCATCAAGTCCAGCGCGAATAGAAAACACGCCCACATCTTCGTATGCATCGATTGAGGCGCGCACGCTATAACACAGCGCCCGTCGCTCGCGCACTTCGATAAACAAACGTGAACTCATGGTACCGCCAAGAATCACGCCTAGCAGTTTAAGCGCTTCCATATCAGCATGGCCGCGACCAGGCGCCTCAAAACCAATGGCGACTTGCATCTGCTCTAACGGCTTATTCTGTACGCGCACCCTGGGCACATCGGTGGGCTTTCGACCAACAAACTTTTCGATACCGGTCACGTCTTTACTTGCCTTAACCTTGCCAAAAGTTTTCTCAAGTTGCTCTAAAGCGTCATTCGGTACCTTGCCCGCCATCACGATTGTCATGCGCGACGGAATATAGTTCGCATCTCGATAAGCGATTACGTCTTCACGCCGCATGCCAGTCATCGATTTCGCAGTGCCTGCAATATTGCGCCCAAGTATGTGCCCTTCAAACATCGCCTCTTCAAGCAAATCTTCAACATGCATGATCGGGTTCTCTTCGTACATTTTTATTTCCTCGATGATGACTTTCTTTTCGCGCGTAACTTCTTTGGCGTCGTAATTCGAATGAAACAGCATGTCGTACAGCAAGTCGACGGCCACGCCGGCTTTAGCTGATTCAATTTTTACGTAGTATCCCGTCAAGTCTTTACCGGTGTAGGCGTTGTATTCAGCACCGTATCGATCAAGTTCACGCGAAATATCCACGGTCTTCGGACGTTTTTTTGTGCCCTTAAACATGAGGTGCTCGATAAAATGCGAGCCACCCCAAACCTTCATGGATTCGTTGCGA
>CAYSXU010000089.1:0-2184 GCA_964435095.1 uncultured Gammaproteobacteria bacterium
ACGCCCGAATTGACGGTCAGCTTTTCAATTTTGTTTTGACAGACGGGGCAATGCGGCTCGCCAATTCGGGCGTAGAGCACGCGAAGGTAGTCGTAAATTTCGGTGATCGTGGCGATGGTCGAGCGCGGATTACGACCGTGCGCCTTTTGGTCGATAGAAATCGCCGGCGACAAGCCCTCGATTTCGTCGACGTCAGGCTTTTGCATTTGCCCCAAGAATTGCCGAGCGTACGCAGACAAGGATTCGATGTAGCGCCGCTGGCCTTCGGCGAAAATGGTGTCAAACGCCAAACTGGACTTGCCCGAACCGGACAATCCCGTGATGGTGATGAGTTTATTGCGCGGCAACGTAACGTTGATGTTTTTCAAGTTATGCTGGCGCGCGCCCTTAACGACAATATTATCGAGCATAGCTCAAATAACCTAGCGGAGAATCGGTTTTATAACAATACTTAACGCCGATGATACAGGCGTACAACCAGCCTAGCCGGTAAACGGTCCAATAGACGACTTTCCACGTTAAAATCAATCACTAAAGTCAAAAACTGGTCGGTCCTGAACACGTCCTTCAACCCGACATTGCGAATTTTACCTTTTCCAAAGGTCTCTCCGATTGGCCGTAAGATTGCCTGACGTAACTCTTCACGCACGCGGACATCGAAGTCGGTTGATTTAACCCAGCCGTCAATTTTATCTTGAGGAATTTTCCCGGCCGCTACAGCTAGTGCCTCACGCAAATTATCGAGAGCCAATTCAGCTTCTTCGCTGACTTCCTGACCAAATTTACACGCTGGGATATCGGGATAGAAGATCTCAGGCAAATGTGCGCCGTTACGGAACAGCGCTTCACGCGCCACACGATAGTGACGACGCGCCTGATCTAAATTTCGAATAGCATCTGTTCCAGGTAGACGGCTCGATGATAAATTTGCTCGCGCCAACTCATATTCTCTTCGCGCTTCTGACACGACTTCATAAGCACCAGCAGTCGCCCGCGTTGGCACAACAGCATCAAGATCAGCAGTGTCTCCATCAAATATCATCTCTTCTTTGTCATGAAAAAAGTTTACATCAACCATTACCCCAAACTGATCTGCCGCACCTGACAAACGTGACACATAGGCCGTAAACGAAACCGGCAAAACCTCAGTATTGTACATGACGCGTACTTCAAGTCCTTCTTTTGCTACACGAAATACAACTACCGAGCCGCCTACTCCGTCCACAGTCAAAACGTGTTGAATATTACGCGCCACAACCGAAAGAGACTCTTCACGTGACAACCCATTACAGATACGATCGAGCGAAGCCTTGTTTAAGCGCGATAACAAATCGAGTACATCGCGCACACGCTTCTCATGTATATCGATTTCAGCTTTGCTGGCTTCATGAATACCAAGAATAGGTCCAACATAAGGCACCCAAGCATGATCCGGAGTCAGTTCAATGATATTTATTTCTGCATCAGACACGGCTTCCGCGTATTGACGACGAGTATCGATAATATTCGGCTGTTCTGCATGTACATCAAAGCCTCGTTCTAGCTGCAATAAAGTCTTCGCGTAAGATATAATGTCGCGCTGTTCTGACCTCAATGCATCGAGATATGGCTGATAACGCACGGGTACATACTTGATATCATAAAAATCTCGGTGCCGCAGACACTGCGGTTCCAAAAGTAATCCTTCATTGCGTTCGTACAGGCCGTTGATCGCCTTGATATGTTGAGCGATGGCTCTTAATGGCACGTCGATTAAGGCATATACCAGCAAATCAAGGCCATGCTGATAGATATTTCGCTCGTAAAATTCCCTCATCTCTTGGGCTATATCCTGTAACATTGCTTTTTCTTCAGCCACCTCCTCAGACGAACCTGTAAACAAGTGTTTATACAAATCTGAATCCAGAGTTCGCGCGACAGCACGTCCGCTACCGTCTCTTATATAAGCTAAAACTTCATCTTTAATAGCGCGCCGCCGTTCATTCCTTTGATGCTCGCGCAAACGTTCATTCGCAGGCAAACGAAACAACGACGGGCGAGTCTGTTCAGCGTCGTCCAGCTTTACGAGATTTTGATTAATCCAATGTTGCTTTTCATGAACAATGACACTATCTCGTTCGAGCTCACCGGTAATGTAGCCGCGACGAACAACAATTGAGACTTCACGATTTGACAGCTTGATAG
>CAYSXU010000090.1:0-2022 GCA_964435095.1 uncultured Gammaproteobacteria bacterium
AAACGGGACCCTTTTTCCTTTTATGTTTCTGATCGCCCTTGAAGTGCGCTCGTGCTCCCCGACGCCACTGTACTCGACGAGCGACAGGAGATCCCTCGGCATTCGCCTCGGGATGACGTTAGCAAGCGCACTTTCTCAAGCTGCAGATCGCCCTTGAAGTGCGCTTGCTAACGTCACCTCATCCGCATACTCGATATCGGCTCCTATTGGGAGGCCGCGGGCAAGACGGGTGGGTTTGCGTCCGAGTTGTTTAACGACGCGGCTTAAATACAAAATAGTTGTTTCGCCGTGCATGTCTGGCGAGAAGGCGAGTATGCACTCGGTGATGCCGGGTTCTTTTTTTAGACGTTCCAGCAATTTGTGGACATTGAGCGTTTCGGGCGTTCGTCCGTCAATCGGGTTAAGCGTTCCGCCGAGTACAAAATATTTTCCGCGATACGCACCGGTCGCCTCCATGGTCGCGATGTCGCGCGACTCGGCGACAACGCACAGCGCTATGCCTTCGCGCTGCGGATCAGAACAAATGTCACACACTTCGCGTTCGGCGTACACAAAACAAATCGTACACGTTTTAACATTCGCTAGGTCGATCATGGCCTTGCCGACGGTCTCGAGTTCATAGCGTGAGAGCCGTAGTAAAGCAAAAACATAACGAAGCGCGGTCTTCGGCCCTACTCCTGGCAGTCGTCCGAGTGCCGCCATGGCGTTATGGATTGGTGCTGGAAATCGTCGCATAGTGTTGTTTCGTCATTGCGAGAAGTCGCGATTAACGAGACGACGAAGCAATCTACTCTCGAGTGGATTGCTTCGTCGGATTACCTCCTCGCAATGACGAGACGTTGCAGTCGGCGAGCACTGGCGGGGTAAATCCGCTGACAGGACCCGGCCTTTGCTCGGTGAACATGACCCGTCACGTTACATCCCCAAGTTTTTTAACATGTCGAGCCCGCCCATCTCTTTCATTTTTTTCATCAGTTCGACCTGTAGCTGTTTATTCGCGTCGCTAAAAGCGTCTTTTACGGCGTCGGCAATTTTTGCACGATCAAGCGCTTCGTCGATTTGTACGCCGAGTACTTCATGACTGCCGTTCACTGTCACCATGACTTTGCCGCCAGCGCCACGACCAACGATTATAACTTCATCTAGCATGGCTTTCATCTGCTTGCCTTGGTCGCGTAGATCTTTGAGTTGTTTTATCTTGTTAAACATAGTCGTTGTAATTCGATTGAGCGCACTGAGTTTACCTAACTATGCCTGTGGCGGCAATCCAACGCCCTTAGGCGGCATGCCAGGCGGTAGTCCAATGTTGGCACGGTTCGGTCCGCCTGTATTTGAGGCGCCTGTGGATGACGGACCCGGTGTCGGCGCCGCATTGATTCCCGGATAGCCGCTGCGTTGTTGCTCTTGATTACGAAATGAAGCGTGTTGTGCATCCCAAATAAGATTCACCACGCCGGTTGGACCGTTACGGTGTTTGGCGACGTGAACTTCAGCGCGCACGCGATCTTCTGGCGTAAGTTCTTCGGGCAAATAGTTTTTATCAGCGGCTTTGCGATACAAGAACATGACGACGTCGGCGTCCTGCTCGATAGAACCTGAGTCGCGCAGGTGAGCGAGTTTTGGAATCGCAGGTTTCGTCATTTCAACCGCACGCGAAAGCTGGGCGAGCGCCAAAACAGGTACGTCGAGTTCACGTGCAATTTGTTTGAGACCACGCGAGATCTCGGCCACTTCTTGAACGCGATTATCGCTTTTCGTGCGAGCTTCCATGAGCTGCAAGTAGTCGATCACTATCATTCCGAGCCCATGTTCACTTTGTAGACGACGCGCCTTGGTGCGAATGGTCATGATGGAGGCCACCGGCGAATCGTCAATGAAGATTGGAGCCTCGGCCAGTTTTCCGAGCGCTTCGCCGATTCGTGGGAAGTCATCCGTTGAATCAGACAGACGGCCGTTACGGAGTTTCCACAAATCTACATTCGCTTCAGACGAAATAAGACGATCCACCAGCTGTTCCTTGGC
>CAYSXU010000091.1:0-1894 GCA_964435095.1 uncultured Gammaproteobacteria bacterium
ACCAAGCCGAAGCGCCTAATCCAAGGAGCGTGAACCATGAGATTCCTCGCAGGAGCGCGGATTTTTTTGTCTCTTTATAGGTCGCGATACCAAAAAATACGCTTAAGTAATAAGCGGCGCCGAACAGCGCCACCGGAATGCCAAAAGCGGTCGAGTAGCTACTTGTCGTGACGATTTCACAACCTTGGGTGATGGTGCAGGGAAGGCTGACATGCGTGTAGTGGCTTGCCGTCAAATAAGCAGCGTCCATAAAGCCGAGGAAGCTGACGATAAACCAGGCTGAAAGTATTTTAGGCGAAACGTCGTGCATACCAGGATTTGAGTGTGTGCGGGCCGTTGCCCAGAATAAAAAGCACGGTGAGAGCTCCAAATAGGCTTACGTGAGCATCGGCTGTTTCGTTGATGAAAAGAAAGTTGATGGTGAGCATTAGCAGACCAAAGAGCGAGGCTAGTCGAGTGTGTACGCCAAACAAGATAAAGACTCCGAGGATCAATTCAATAGGACCCAGGCTGAATACCAGGCCTAATCCCAAACCAAGACGCAGAATAAGCGGTGCCAGGCCGGCATAGCGATTCGCGTCGCGGATCTCAGGAAGTTTCAGTAAGTCGTCAAGGCCAGGTCGAGTAGATCCAAGGCATAGCCAGGCAAGGGCTAGACCGAGAAATTCCAGATGACTAAGCAAGGCTCCGTTACTGATTAAGATAGCTATAAAGATAATGGCCGCAAAAACCATGGCCGGGATACTTAACAAACCAACTACAAGCAAAACACCAATAATGCCTTCGGTGACTGTGAGCCAAGGTGTCGTAACGACCGTAGGTGTAAGAAACATTTGATTTGCCGAGCTCATGATCAGCACAAAGGCAACCGATAACCGAATGAACAGTGGCAGACTTTCTGTATACGTTCGCGCTCGTCCACGCAGGTGACGTATACGGCTGATCACAAATTGATTACGAGGTAGAATCCAGGCCAGAATAACCACCAGTATCACTATGCTGATAGCCGTCAAAATGAAACTCGGATTAAAAAGTTGAACAACAAGATGTGCAACGTCACCTCCGGTCGCGGCGAAGCGCTCCTCGCTGCTGAAAAGATAGGCGGCGTACACAGGGTGTAGCTATGGCGTTGTTGACTCAGGGTTTTCTTCTGTGGTGTCCGACGACGTCTCTTCGGCCGTAGCTGTAGAGGTTATGCCGAGTTCAATTAATTTAGCTTCGATAAGCGCTTTAAACGGCTCGTAGCCTTTGGGAAGAGATTCAAGCATTATTCCATTGACGTAGAAGGTCGGTGTGCCGGAAACGCCCGAGGCAGTACCGGTTGCATAGTCTTCTTTGATGGCATTCTCAACGGCCCTACTGTCGATATCGCTCAAGAATTGATCAATATTGAGTCCAAGGTCCTGCGCATAAGTCGTGAACAAGGTAAGCGCATCAGAAGATGAAGACCAAGTATTTTGGTCGTCAAATAGTTTGTCATGCATTTCCCAGAATTTGCCCTGTAGGCCAGCTGATTCGGTGGCGGCTGCGGCAAGAGTGGCATTTTGGTGGATTTGTTGAAGGGGATACTGGCGATAAACTAGGCTGACACGATCGCCGTATTCGTCGATCAAGCGTTGCATTATCGGATTAAAGACCGCGCAGGTAGGACATTGAAAATCACTATACTCGACGATCACGATCTCGTTATCAACGGGTCCGATAATCCAATCTGAGCTTGATACTTCACGTGAAAGCGAACCAGGAGTTACGTCATCTTGCTGGCTGCCCATCCAGGCCAGAAATGCCACAAGTCCAATAACGATAAGAACTGGAACAGCGTAATTTAAGAGCGACTTCACTAGTGGACTGACTTGGATCATAGAAGAGATAAAAGTACTCTCACGGTAGCAAA
>CAYSXU010000092.1:0-1887 GCA_964435095.1 uncultured Gammaproteobacteria bacterium
AAGAAACCGACTGGCTTTTTTGTTTTCATGGCGACCGAACGCATGATATCAAGCGCGAAACTGGTTTTTCCAACAGACGGACGAGCAGCCAGAATGACGAGGTCAGAACGTTGTAGACCGGATAGCAAATTATCCAATCCACCAAAACCAGTCGGCACTCCACGCAGCGCGCCACCTTGCTTGTGCAATTCATCTAAGCGGTCAAAAGCTTGTGACAGAACATTTGAGAGCGGGACAAAACTTTGTTTGATGAAATTTTTTGAAACATTGAACAGACGTTGTTCAGCCTCATCGAGCAAGAGATCAACATCTTGCGCTTCGTCATAGCCCATTTCGGTAATATCTGATGCGGCCTTGAGTAGTCTGCGCAGCGCGGCTTTTTTAGCGATGATGTCAGCGTAGTTGGCGATGTGCGCCGCGGTTGTGACAACGTTCGTGAGTTCGACGAGAGCTGTCCGTCCGCCGACTTGCTTTAGTACGTCTTTCTCTTCCAGACGATTGCCGAGTGTCAAAATATCGATCGGCTCATGCCGTTCGATCAGTTCTTGCATGGTCTCGTAAATGATACGGTGTGAGTCGCGATAGAAATCTTCAGGCCGGATAGTATCGCCAATTTTCAAAAATGCTTCAGCATCAAGAAGAATAGCGCCGAGAAGCGATTGTTCGGCGTCCAGATTGTGGGGCGGGATCTTTCCGGTGACAGCCATAGGGTAGCCGCATCGTATCGCACCTCGAGCATGTACTCTAGAGCAATACGTGGATGATCTCGGGACATCCTGTGCATGCTACACTATTCTCCATATGGAGGCAGATACTCGGGCGCTCTGGCGCGGTGTGAGGCCGTTGCTTGGAACAACGATCGGAGTAGGTATCTTCGGCTTGCCCTACGTCTTTTCCCAAGCCGGTTTTAGCTTAGCCCTAGTTGAATTCATCGTAATCGGTGCTCTTAATACCGCGGCTCTATGCTTGTATGCCGACCTTGTTCTAGCCAGAAAGCGGCATGCACACTTTGTAAGCGTTATTAGCGCGGAACTTGGGTTTGGTGGACGGTTCTTGGCTACGGCCGCGTTCTTTTTGACTCTGTGGGGCGCCATGGTGGCCTATCTCATAGTCAGCGCCGCGTTTATTGGGTTGATTGTCCAGATTCCGCCGAGTACAACGGTTTCGCTTACGTTTGCGGCCGTAGCTAGTCTGTTTGTGGTCGGCGGGCTGCCGATTATGCTGCGCTTGCACGCCGTTGTCATACCGGCGTTTTTCTTGTTGATTGGTATTTTATTCGTGTTAGCTGTACCGCATGTTGAAATCAGTCATTTTACTGGCTTTGAGCTTGATCAGGCAGCTTTGCCGCTTGGCGTCATCTTGTTTGCAGTTAGCGGCTTATCAGCCATTCCAGAAGTGCGTGAAGCGCTAGGGCAGCGGGCGCGTATGTTGCCGCAGGTTATTGCGCTTGGCATGGCTTGTGTTTTGCTGGTCTTTCTAATGTTTGTTATCGCGATTCTCGGCTTTAACGGGGGTCAAACGACGCCTGACGCCATAACCGGCATTGTTAATTCGGCTGGTCGACCGGTCGCTATTTTAGCCGCCACTATTGGAACGCTGGTTGTTTTTTCGGCCTTCGTGACGCTTGGTACGTCTATCATGAATACGCTTTTGTATGACTTCCGTTTACGCTATGGCTACGCTTGGTTAGCTGCGGTTGGTGTTCCGTTGGTAGTGTTTTTGATGGGTGCCAGAAGTTTTATTGATGTTATAGGTACTGTTGGGGGATTGCTTGGCGGATTTTTAGGGCTCTTGATCGTCGTCGCCTACGAAAAAGCCCGCCGGTCTGGCGAGCTCCCAAAGCGTGTGCTTCGTATTCCTTCATTGGTCGTTTTTGGTTGTTTTGTG
>CAYSXU010000093.1:0-1683 GCA_964435095.1 uncultured Gammaproteobacteria bacterium
TGTACCCGATCTTTTGAAGGCTTTCAAGGGCTGTATAACGCCGACCTCTACACCATCGTGCTGCGCGCCAAGCGCTAGCCCTCGCCCGCGGCGAGCCGACTCCATCCGGATGTCGCTCGACCGCGGGTTTTCGTTATACGTAAAAGCCAGATTATTCTTTTCTTGCGTATATATTTTTTATAGCCCAAACTAGTTGCAATATGATCAATCGCCCATACACAACACTCTTCATGCTCATGTCTGTCGATGGCAAGATTACTAGCGGAGATTCGGATACGCTCGACCCAGATAAAGACTGGAAACGGATCCATGGTGTGAAAGAAGGCCTTTCGCAATATTACGATTTGGAAAAACAAACGGACTTGTGCTTCCTGCAAAGCGGACGAGTATTTGAAAAAATCGGCATGAACGAACGAGAACTGGGAACTGAACGTATTCCGGTTACTGGCTTTATCGTCGACAACCAACCGCATCTCAACGAGAAAGGTCTGCGCTACCTTTCAAACTGGCTCGAGCGCGTGATTATCGTCACCACAAATTCTGCTCATCCCGCCCGGTCATTTGGCAGCAATGTACACGTACTTATTCAAGCTGGAGAAATCGATTTTTCTAATCTCCTACAGACGCTAAAAGAACAATTTAACATCGAGCGTATAACCATCCAAACCGGCGGAACGCTAAACGCAAAATTTCTACGACTAGGACTCATTGACGAAATGTCCATCGTTGTCGCTCCACTTGCGGTTGGTGGAATTGGAGTATCGACGCTTATCGACGGTGAAGCCGTCCACTCAGAAGAAGAACTCACAAAATTGAAGGCACTCGACCTTATCTCCTGTGCTACGCTCAAGAACTCGTACGTTCATTTGCGATACAAAGTGATTCAGGAAACTACGATAGATGCATAGCTTAAGCTCGTATGAAAAATGTCGTAATAGCTGGTAGCGCGAGCCTTCAACCCGCCATCGAGAAATGGATTGCGTATTGGAACGGACGGGATGACGCTTTAGTAACCAACTACCCCAAACCAATCGACCAATCGCGATTTCTTGAGCTTTATCCGACGGTTCACAAGGATTTCTTTGTCAGTCTGAATGATGCCGACATGTTGTTTGTTGCCAACGAGGACAAAAACGGCATCGAGGGCTATATCGGTGCTGAAACGTTTGCGGAAATTGTTTACGCAATCGCGTTAAACCTTACACAGGAAAAACATATCGAGATCGTGCTCACCAAACAGCCATCTGAGAAGATTCAGGCGAATAATGAGATATCCCTCTGGATAAAGCTGAACTGGATTTCTATCTTTAAAGAGTAAAACTTAAGACATTCATGTCCGTAACTGAGTCACGGACAGTACAGACAAAAAATCCCCTGCGAAAGCAGAGGACCTTTTGGAGCCACGATCGGGATTTGAACCCGAGACCTCATCCTTACCATGAAGTGCCCCTCGGTGTCATGGTGATAAAGTGTCTTAGGTTGGCGTAGAAACTTCATTTACTGGAGTTCCTAGGTACCTTTTAGATAGACCACTTTACTGCCGCGTAGTTCAATCTCCAATTGTCGGCTTTGATGTTCGGAATATTAGACCATCTTTGGTAAGAAGACGGTGATTATTATATAGGAAGCCTCTTTTTTGATCAACTCGCCAACAATATGCCAATAGAACCACTGCGCGGCCTC
>CAYSXU010000094.1:0-1633 GCA_964435095.1 uncultured Gammaproteobacteria bacterium
CTCCGTTGGCACAGCCTTTATCGAAAGTTTATGATAATCGGCTAGTTTGGTGATCGCAGGCATGAGAGAAATCTCAGCCGTAAAAATGAGATCGTTATCAGGGGCCATTTTTTCAATTACAAAGAATGGCTGTCCAACTGTATCTAGATCTTCTTCGATCATGGCCGACACGAAAGCTGCACGAATTAGGTCTTCCGTGGCTTCTTCTAAGATTTTCATTTCTCCAAAGCGTTGTTTTACCACCTCATATGAAGCTTTTCCTGGGCGGAATCCGGGAATTTTTGCTTGCTCGGCAATGATGTCGGCGGAACGGTGCATGGCTTCGCGAACCTTGTCGAGAGGTATGGTTACCGTAAGTTTTACCTTATTGTCCGGGAGTCGTTCTAGCGTGTGGGACATAATTATCGGAATCGCGAATTCAAAGTCTGGAGAGTATAGGAAATTCTACATTTTACGTCAATAGATTTGGCTTATACAAGCACAGAATCTAGATTTTTCATTGTAAGTAAACTCGGCAAACGGTATAGTTAGATCCTCAATATGACTCAACAAGACATTTCAAAGGTTGGTGTTCGTATTGGACTCCTGCTTGTTCGAGGTCTACTGCAGCTTAAAAAGGGTCTTCAATTGCTGTGGCTTGTATTCGGCCGGCTATTGCAGCCTGCGGCTCGTTTCTTTTTCGTTTCAATTTTGGTGTCGCTTTATCAAGTTCTTTATTCATTGAAGCGACGGTTTGGTCATTGGTACCGTCCAGCCAAAAACCGTTTGATGTTTTTCCTGACCAATCGGTATGCCCTACACGCGGTAATTGTGGTGATCGTCGCGGTTACCGGCATTGTTAATGTACAGATGACGAGCGTGCGTGCAGAAACTATAGACGCCTTTAATAAGAGCTTATTGTATAGTCTTATAACCAAAGAAGACTCTCCCGTTATTGAAGAATTCGCCGGTGTTTCTGGTAGCGGCGTATCCATTTACCTTGAAGACGGTGGACTAGTCGCCAGCCCAGCAACCAACGCGACAGAGCTTGTGATTGGATCGTCGTCTTTTGTTGGTGGCGGTTCGCTTGCGGTGCCCCTCATGACTTCGTCTGCAGCCAGTGTAGCGCCGCGTGAATCAGTCGAGACTTATTTGGTTGAATCGGGCGATACACTTTCGACCATCGCTGCTCGTTTCGGTATCTCGATCAATACATTATTGTGGGCGAACAACATGAACGTTCGCACTGTGCTTAAACCGGATACGGAATTAGTAATTTTGCCGGTTAGTGGCGTACAGCACGTAATTAAGAGCGGTGATACCTTAACAAAAATCGCCAGCACTTACGGCGTAAGTCAGGAAGAGATTCTTTCATATAACCATCTTGACGACGGGGCGTCGCTTACGATTGGTGAAAAACTTCTTGTTCCGGGTGGAGAGATCAAAGCTCCTGAGCCAGCGCGTCGCACTGTTACCGTCAAAAATATATTTACATCGCCTACTTCATCCACGAGTTCTTCGACCGTCAGCTCCTCGGGCGTTCGGATGCTTTGGCCGACAGATGGTCACTACATTGTTAGAGGCCTTAGTTGGTACCATACTGGCGTAGACATCGACTGTGACGGTCGAGCAAACGGCACGTCATCCAATGATA